>JAWOEH010000200.1:0-29830 GCA_046482855.1 Bacteroidales bacterium
AAAAGAACTAACAGTAAAACTTCAGTTACGCGCTCTCCTGTCCAAGAAGATCTCTATTGAGTCGGTAAATATTGATTCCACAACCATTAAATTAAAGCGGATAACAGAGACAGGGAAATTCAATTTCCATTTCTCGGAAGATCCCGCTCCTGCCGATACAGCATCAACAACCCCTTCGGCCTGGGAATTCATCATAAAAAAAATAGGGCTGCAACAACTAGCTTTTCAATATGAAGATATGCCCTTAAAAAATGAATATGAGGCAAAAATTGGTGCCTTCACACTCGAATTAAGTGAATTCGATCCTTCCAATAATCGTTTTGTAATAAACAAAGGAGAACTAAGCAAAAGCTCCTTTCGTATGCTGACGCGAAACCAAGCCCCTTCAAAATCCGATACACCCAAAACATCCCTTCCTTTTATCGGGCTGGATAATGAGCTCATGCTTACTGATATTTCTGTTGCCATCCGAAACAAACCCCAAAAACAGCAACTCACCTTCAATAATTTCCATTTGTCCCTTAGCGATGCTACGGCAGACCTTGCAAATGAGCTAATTTCCTTAGAAAAACTGGCCCTGCGACACGCCAATATCGAAATAAAGATGAGTAATAACCTCGCAGATACAGTTGCTTCAAGCCAAAAGCAGGAAGAACCAGCCTTTAACTGGCAAATTCTTGCCGACGAAGTCCTTTTAGAGGAAAACAGCTTTCGCTATAGCGCTCCGCAACTAGCGAGCCTTTCCCCCCTTTTTGAGCCGGATTCGTCAGTAGCTGTCTCACATCTTTCTGCTAACTTCAAACAACTGAATTACTCCGCCGCACAAATATCGGGTAAAATTAACCACTTGTCCTTTCTTGAACAGAGCGGATTTCAGCTAAAAAATCTGCAAACAAAGGTAAAACTCAACAACGACACCACGATTATTCAGCAACTGCAACTCCACACAAATCAGTCAAAAATTAGACTACATGCTTATACTCGTGGCGTGTTAAATCCTTCACCTAATGAACTCTTCACACAACCTGTGAAGATTACTTTAGCACCCGGCTACATAGGTTTTACTGATGTAACGTATTTTGCGGCCTTACCTTCAGCCTTTTCCGACTCCATAATAAACAAAAAGCTTCATTTTCAGGGCCATTGGAAGGGAACATTTGACCATTTAACCATGGACAACTTCCAAACATCCATAGAGAATACAGCTGCTCTGTACATACAAGGCAAAATAAATAACCTTAGCGATCCCTCACAAATTTCCGGAGAACTGCTGATAGACTCCCTTTGGTTGGCGGGAGCACAAATGCAAACCCTTCTGACTGACTCGCTTTTACCTCCACAAACACAACTGCCACAAAAAATATTTCTTACAGGGCAGGCAAAAGGAGACCTTACGCAAGCGGTAGCTAAGCTAAAGATGAAGAGTAGTAACGGAACCTTCAATTTTGACGGCACTTTCAAGCAGGATACTTTAACGGGGCAACAAACCTACGATGCACAATGGAAATTGGCAAACGGCAACGTTCAGGGCATCCTCCCTCCCGAATCGCCATTGGGGAAGCTGAATATCGAGGGGAATCTTACCGCCACAAGCGAAAAATTCCGAAATTTCCAAGGTAAGGTTGATATGGAAATCGATACTTTTCATTTTGATGGCTACAACTATACCCAAATTGCTATAGCAGCCAACACAGACCAAGAGCTGCTGTCAGCAGATGTCACTGTTCGTGATCCGCATCTGGCACTGAATTTTTCAGGCACAACCCAGCGTGGGGTAACAACGCCAACCACACAAGCAAAACTCGATCTTACTAAAGCTCAGTTGCTCCCCTTGGGATTTTCGAAAGAAGAGTTGCAACTGGCAACGCAAGTCAGAACTAACATTACGGGCCGTAGCCTCGATAGCATGACAGGGAAAATGCAACTGCTGGCAACAGAAATGATAACCCCTGACAAACGGTATTTTCTCGACTCTCTGACAGTGGATGTTGAAAATAATAGAGCACATCAGATAAAATTAATGGCTCCGTTTATCCGTGGCCATTACCGGGGCGATACACAACCAGTGACAACAATGCAGGAAATAAGCCAGTATCTGAAAGCAACCCTCTCGCCGCTGGCAAAGGATTCAGCAGTGCAATTTCCCCCCATAAATTTTGAACTGACACTTGAGGTAACTCCTCATCCACTCCTTTCTGAGCTCCTGTTTCCCGAGCTTTCGAAATTTGGCGGAGTAAAGATCGAGGCACAAGCCAATAGCCAAAAAAATAATCTTTCTGCTGTGGGGAGAATATGGAATTTGGAAGCAGCATCGTTAAAACTTGATTCAGCAGGCTTCAAGATTGCCATGGATACAACTGCTCAAAAACTACAACTATACACCCGCAACCTCAGTCAGCAAAATTTTTCAATCCCCTATCTGCAAAGTACGTGGCAGGTGGAAGACGAAACCGGTCACTTCCTGTTTTTGGTAAAAGACAAAGAAAATCGCGAAAAATACCATATTGGCACTCGTCTGGCTTATAACGAGGATCATTGGCAGGCGCACATAAACTCCGACAGCCTTTTGCTTAATTATCAGCAATGGGAAGTTCCCCAAAGCAACCAAATTTCATTCTTTTCCAATGAACTCCGTTGGCAGGATCTGGTCTTTAGCCATCAAAAACAGGAGATAATTCTCGTTCAGAATCCGGAAAACAAGGGGGTGCAAATTAAGTTCAGCAAATTCCAATTGGCCACATTGGTCGGAATCGTTACTACAAAAAAAATTATTGAGGGCACACTGGGTGGAACTCTTACATTCCCGACATCTACTTCAAACAGTTTTTCCACCAACCTCACAATTCAAAATCTACTGCTTTATGATAAGCCGCTATTCCGTTCCATTGAATTAGCCGCTCATGCGCCTACCCAGAAAGCACTGGAATTAAAGGGTGCCTTCTATCAGAAGAACGGCAAGTTAACCCTGCAGGGCCAATATGATAAAAAGAACAAAAACAACTCAGAGGCTCGGCTATCGATGGATAATTTTGATATATCAGCTATGCAGCTATTCTTATCTGACCAGCTGGAAAAACTGGAAGGTACCCTCGATGGGCGGATAGATTTTACCGTAAAGAATGATCGTCCCAACCTGAATGGAAATATTCAGATTGCGTCAGCACAAATAAAACCAAAAGTAACGGGTACCCGCTTTGCTATACCCAGCAGCTCCATAGCAATCAACAACAACCAAATTAAATTAAGCAACTTCACTGTGCTTGATATAAATAACAACAAACTCACGATAAACGGAGAATTGCAGGATCTTTTCATCACGAACCCTGGCTTCAACATGCAACTGAAAGCCAATAACTTCCAATGGTTAACCCTTAATAAATCCGATCAACTCCCCTATTATGGGAATGTAAATGCCAATATTACTGCCCGTGCTGAAGGTACCCTGTGGCACCCTTCCATAGAGATAGATGCACGTTTGAACAGTACTTCAGAGGTTACCTACCTGCTTCCAAATCCACAGCCGGTAACCATTGAGCAAGAGAATTTAGTTATTTTCAGAAACAAAACGTTATCGTCGCAAGTTCCTGGCAGAAAAGATACAACAGAAAAGAAAGCAGCGCCAAAAACCATACAACCCGAACTAACAACTCGGCTGGAGATTGACAAGGAGGCGCGTCTGATCCTTATGATTAATCCCAACACCGAAGAACGTCTGGAGATGCAAGGTGAGGCAGCACTGAATTTTCAGCAAAGCCCAAATGGCCAACAGAGTTTAACAGGACAGTACCAGATAACAAAAGGGTTGTACAGTACCACCTTGTACCAGCTTATTCGCAGAGATTTTGCCATTGAGAAAGGAAGCTCGCTGACCTGGACCGGCGACCCTACCGCTCCTACCGCAGATATTACAGCGGGCTACCGTGTAAGAACATCACCGGCAGCTTTGGTAGCCAATGAAATGACCCAAATGAATGAGGAGACTCGCAAACAACTCGCCCGTTCCATGCCATTTATGGTAAACCTGCACATTCGCGAGCAGCTGTTATCCCCTGAGCTAAGCTTTGAAATAAACCTACCTCCGGAAGTCCAAGCCCGTGAAGTAAAGGCGAAGCTGGCACAAATCAATGCAAACGAATCGGAAGTAAACAAGCATGCACTTTCTCTTCTGGTTTTAGGGTCCTTTGCCGAAACAAATATGGATATGAGTCACCCGGTGAGCTACGAAATTAATGCTACAGCCCGCTCTGGCCTGAGCTCGCTGTTGTCGAACCAGTTAAACAAACTGGCTGCAAAATACGTGAAAGGGGTCGATTTAAATGTGGGGGTTACAAGCTACTCCGACAGAGTGGCTAACCAAACAGAGACCAATACGCAAGTTCAGATTGACATGCAGAAACGCTTTTTAAATGACAGGCTTTCGGTGCAGGTCGGGGGAAAAATGAACCTGGAAGATGAAGAACGTCAGAATACCCCCTTCAACTCACTGGCTGGAAACGTAGTAATGCTCTACGATTTAACCCCCGATGGACGCCTAAAGCTCAAAGGTTTTTCCACCACTGAATACGAAAACTATCTGGAAGGAGAAATTACAAAAACCGGTGTAGGCATCATTTTCAATCGCGATTATTACAGGCTGCGTGAGCTGTTTTTCTCACCTGCCGACACGACGCACAAAAAAGCTCCCAAGCCATGATAAAAATTCAGGCACTGACATATCGAACAACTCCCTTACTGACTAACAAAATAGTGGGTATTCTCCTTTTTTATATGATGCTTACCAGTTGCTCGGTTACAAAAAACATACCCGAAGAAGCATCTCTGTATCTAAAACCTGAGGTTACCTTTATCGATAGCCTTCATCCGTTAAAAGGTACTGAGCGCAGAGCGATAAAAGATCTTCCTGTACCCGAGGCCAATAAACAATTTTTGGGATTGGTTCCTCTACGATTGCACCTATATCAGCTGGCTCCTGATTCAACAGGGAACAAAGGGCTTGGCAACTGGCTAAAGAATAAAGCAGGAGAAGCGCCTGTTCTTTTCGAACCACGATACACCGAACGCTCGGAAAAATTAATGCGAAGCTGGTTATTTAACCGCGGCTTCTTTGATGCACGCGTAAACAGCTCCCTCAAGCAATACGAAAAAACCACGCAACCACACTATTCTGTAAACCCGCAGAAACCATACCTAATCGACACCATTATTTACGCAGCAGAACTACAGAACGCTCCTATCCCATTGCCGGAACCCACTGAACTACAAAACATAACAACTGGCAAAACGTATAAATTGGAGGCATTAAAAAAAGAGCGAGCTCGCCTTTCCGAATCGTTACAGAACAAGGGCTTCTTTTATTTTTACGAAAACTACTTGTTATTTCAGATTGATACCAATACCACACAGAAAACCCTGGATTTGTACGTTACTCTTGCCAAGGATATTCCAGAAAAAGCTTTTCATAAGTATCACATAAGTCGCGTTCAGGTATTCCCCGATTATCAGCTGGAAGAAGGCACTCCTGCCTACGATACGGTAATAGAGGAGGGAATTTATTATCTACAAACCCGGCAAAATCTCCGGCCTGCCATACTCAACCAATCCATTTGGCTAAAACCCGGCGATCTTTATTCTCACGAAAGTTACCGGGCAACACTCAACAAGTTAATGGGGCTGGACATTTTCAAATATGCCAACATTAAGTTTCAGGAAGATCCTTCCGTAGCCTCTGATTCATCAGCTTTACTGATGGATATATACCTTACCCAAACAATGCCGGTATCTACCCGTGCCGAAGTGCAGGTCGTTACCAAATCCAACGACTTTTCCGGCCCCTTGTTTCTTATATCCTATATCAACCGAAATTTACGCGGAGGTGCCGAAAACCTGCAACTGGATCTGAACGGGGGATTTGAGTCACAATGGTCGGGACGTGGAGAAAATTATTTCTCTTATGAAATAGGCTCCGCCTTACGGCTTTCCTTTCCACGCTTCCTTTTTCCGTTTGTTGACCTAAATAAGTTTTTATCCAAACGATACACACCCAAAACCGATTTTTTGCTCGAATACACCCGTATTAACCGTACCGACTACTATACCTCCAATGCCTTAGAAGCGAATGTAGGCTATCGCTGGCAAGAAACAGCCGACAAATATCATAACCTGAGAGTAATATCGCTGAATTACCACAGACTTTTCAATACCTCTCAGAAATTTGACGAATTATTGGCAGTAGATCCTTTATTACAAGAGAGTTTTAAGGAGAAATTCATTTTGGGCAGTCAGTACCGATACACCTACACACCCTCACAACAAAACCTCCCGTCTATCAGCCGCTTGGGAGTCACGATTGACATTGCCGGCAATCTGCTTCAAGGAATAAAAAATACCACACAAAAAAGCTCTGAATCCAATGAGGGCAAACTTTTTGGGCTTCCTTACTCGCAGTACGCAAAAGCATCCACCGATGTTCGCACCCATTTGGCAGGAAACAGCAGACTCCAACTGGTTAATCGTACTATTATAGGGCTGGCTGTGCCCTATGGTAATAGTAGCAGCCTGCCACATAGTAAGCAGTTTTATGTTGGAGGGGCCAATAGCCTGCGCGGGTTTCAATATCGCTCGCTGGGGCCGGGAGGCACCCTGCCCGAATCCGATAATAACCTTTTTGTTCACAATGGGAATATTAAGGTTGAAACATCCCTTGAACTGCGCTTTCCCATTGCGGGCCCGGTGAAAAGTGCACTATTCCTGGATGCCGGAAATGTATGGATGTGGGAAGATACCGAATCCCAACCGTCGGCAGGATTCTCTTTTTCGGACTTAGGCAAGGAATTGGCAATAAATACAGGTGTAGGGGTACGCCTCGATATCTCCTTCCTGGTATTTCGCCTCGATGTGGGCATCCCCCTGCGCACCCCTTATATGCTGGAAGGCAGTCACTGGATACCGTTTCGCCCTTTTCAGAAGACCTGGATAAGTGACTACCCTGTCCTGAACATTGCCATCGGCTATCCATTTTAACTTCTTCACCTGGCAACTTTTTACCCCCATATTTGTTAGTAAAAAACAGACAACACAAAAGAAACCCAAACAGTATATTAAGTATTATTGGTATGGCCAAGAAAAAAATGCCCGACATACCCAATAGCAAATGGACCAATGAAGCAGCCTATGCCATGGCCGAAGAATTTGCACAAAAAGCCAAAGCCTCCATCGAAACCTTTACCAAAAACCTCAAACAGGAATCGGACGAAACCACCCTGATGGCACAATCATTTTTCAGACTACTCTCCAATAAACTTAATCTCGACTCACGTGAAGAGCCCCCCACACCGGAGGAAGTACGCAGAGCTTTGGAACAACTTAAAGATGTAGGTCGCGTTGGCATCTTTGCTACCATTTCGCTCATTCCGGGAGGCGCCTTCTCCTTAATAGGTCTCGAAATACTGGCCCGGAAATTTGGCATTGAAGACTTTACCCTTGTTCCCTCCTCTTTCCAAAACAACAGACATACGAAAAACAGGAACGGAAACGTTTCAAATGATTAGTAGTTCGAATTGTTTTGTACGAAAAGCATTTAGGTAGCCATTGATTTTTTCACTATTTTTGGCTGGCTACTTTTACACACCCCACAAAACACCTGTAGCCAAGGCTAACCAATTCATGAAAACAGCATTACAAAAAAATACATGGTTCGTGTTGCTTCCTTTATGGATCCTATTTTTTGTCGGATCCGGGTGCCAAAAGGACGAGTTGTACACAGGCAAGGAGTTTACAATTGCCTTTTCTGCCGATACCGTGCAATTTGATACCATCTTTACCACCCTTAGCTCCATCACAAAATCTGTTACCATTCACAACCATAATAACAAAACCATACGGCTTGATGAAATTGTTCTGGAAGGTGGGGAATCCTCGCCCTACCGCATCAACATCGATGGCATGAGCACCACAGCCACAAATAATATAGAAATAAGAGGCAACGACAGCCTCTATATCTTTGTTGAAGTAACGCTGGACCCGAACGATGCCGGAAGTCCTATGATTGCAGAAGATGCGATTACCTTCCGTAGGCAGCAGGAAGAAAAGAAATTGCGCCTTATTGCTTTTGGGCAGGACGTGCACCTAATCGACGGAGAGGTAGTAGGCAATACAACTTGGGAAGCTGATAAACCCTATCTTATATACAACTCCATTTTGGTTGACACCAATGCCACACTTCGGCTGGAGCCGGGGGCACAGCTCTTCTTCAACCAGGAATCGCACCTGTTTGTTGCAGGAAGCCTTATTGCCGAGGGCACCTTGGAGGCGCCCATTGTTTTTTCCGGTGCACGGCTCGACAGCGATTATGAAGACATTCCCGGGCAATGGAAAGGAATTTGGCTGTTGGCCGGAAGTTCGCAATCACGTTTTACCCATGCCCTTATAAAGAATGCCATCATTGGCATGCAAGCAGATAGCATGGTAGGCACACAGCCCACAGTTACACTACACAATACGCAACTCCTGAACATGACTTCCACAGCCCTCTATGCGCGGGGCGCCAAAATTGACGCCACAAATGTAGTCATGGGGAATTGTGGCCAATACCTGGCTGCCCTTACCCTGGGTGGCGAATACAGCTTTCAACACTGCACTTTTGCCAATTTTTGGCGGTACTCCACCCGTCGGCATGCCTCCCTATGGCTTAGCAATTATTACCTCGATAATAACAACCAGATACAACCACGACCGCTGGAAAAAGCCTATTTTGCAAATTGCTTGATTCATGGTACCAAAACATCCGAAATTGTATTGGATTCAACTGATCTTGCCGCTTTTCATCCTGTTTTTGAAGGAACATTTGCCCGTGTTGATGGCTCTATTCCGCAATCGGATATTCCTGCCAACTTCCGCAATGTCAACCTCCAATTTATCGATCCTTACGAAAACAACTACCAGCTAGATACCCTATCGCCCGTAAAGGACAAGGGACTATTAGCACCAGCTCAGCAGGTCCCGTTTGACCTGCTTGAAAATTCACGATTACAGGATAATGGCCCCGACCCCGGAGCCTATGAACGCATCGAGGCCGGCAAATAGTTTGCGATATCCTCCAAAATGTGCTAACTTCTGCTGAAAAAGCACATGCCCATGAAAAACTACCTTCCTGTTTTGGTATTCGTAGTTCTTTTAGTCACAATGCAACTTCGGGCGCAAGAGACCTACTCGGTGGTTTGGTACAATGTGGAAAATCTTTTCGACACGCAAAACGACAGCCTGAAACGGGATGACGAGTTTACCCCGGAAGGTCCGCGGGCCTGGAATAATTACAAATACCGGAAAAAGTTACTGCACCTGTCAAAAACGCTCATTGCGCTGGGCAAATGGTCAGCACCTGACATCATTGGCATGTGCGAAGTAGAAAATAAGGAAGTGCTGAAAGATCTTATCTACTTTACCCCTCTTAAATACCACTCGTACGCCATTGTACATTACGAGTCTCCGGATATGAGGGGTATTGATGTGGCCCTTTTGTATCGGAAAGATCGGCTGGCACTGCTGCATTCCGCAAAACTACCCGTACAATTCAACGACAGCACCAGTCGCCCCACACGCGATATCCTTTATGTTTCACTGCGCCTGTCCACTACCGATACGCTGCATCTGTTTCTTAACCACTGGCCTTCGATGTGGGGTGGCGAGCTCACAACGCGCCCAAAACGTATGCAGGCGGCTCGCATACTCCGTAGGCATATCGATTCGTTGCTAAGCCTTAATCCCCAAGTGGCACTTCTTAGCCTGGGAGATTATAATTGCACGCCAAAAAGTCCGGAAATTACAGCAGGTTTGCAGGCCTTGACACTGTCATCAAGCCACCCGGTCGACTCATTGATATACAGCCTTCAGCCCCAATTCCCCAAAGAGATAACAGGCACACATAAGTTTCACAATGTATGGTCGCACCTTGACCAAATACAGGCCAGTGGATCTTTACTAAATGGAAAAAAAGGGATAAAGTGTGAAAAAAACTATCAGGTAGCAGCACCCGATTTTATGCTGATAAAAGATCCTGACTATGGAGGGGTAAAACCTTTTCGTACCTATCATGGATTTACCTACCAAGGGGGCTTTGCCGATCACCTTCCCCTGTTGCTATACGTAAAAACCCGTCAACGGCCTTAAAGCAATCCCAGCTCCTTGCCCTTTTTCATCATATATCGGTAGGCTTCTTCGTGATTATTGTGGATTTCGCCCTCCAGGATGGCCTCCTTTATGGCGTTTTTTATGATTCCCACTTCACGAGAAGGTTGAATATTAAAAGTTCCCATAATTTCCTCGCCCGATACAGGAGGTTGAAAATTGCGTATGGCATCTTTCTCTTCAATCTCCTTTAATTTTTGACGTACCAGCTTAAAGTTATTCAGATGCCGCGTGACGGTTCGCTCATTTTTCGAGGTAATATCTGCCTCGCACAAATCCATCAAATCATCAATGTCGTCGCCGGCATCAAATAAGAGGCGACGTACGGCCGAGTCAGTAACTATTTCCTGCGACAGCACAATGGGCCGAAGATGAAGTAGTACCAATTTCTGTACATACTTCATTTTTTCGTTCAGCGGGAGCTTCAACCGACGAAAAACTCTGGGAATCATCTTCGCACCGGCAAATTCATGTCCATGAAAGGTCCATCCGTGCTCCCGACTATAACGTTTGGTGGCAGGTTTGGCAATATCATGTAATAGAGCAGCCCATAACAACCAAAGATTTTCCGACTTTTCGCGTACATTATCCACAACCTCAAGCGTGTGATAAAAATTATCCTTATGGGCATTGCCTTCACGCTTCTCCACGCCTTTCAGATTACTTATTTCGGGCAAAAATTGCTGCAGCAAACCTGTACTCTCCAATAGCTTAAAACCTCTGGAAGGGCGGGGTGACAACAAGATTTTATTTACCTCTTCAACAATCCGCTCCTGTGAAATAATTTCCAGCCTTTGAGCCATATCACTGAGTGCGGCAAAGGTCTTTTGCTCGATTGTAAAACCTAATTGCGAAGCAAACCGAACCGCTCGTAACATGCGTAAAGGATCGTCGGAGAAAGTAGAGGCAGGCTCCAAAGGTGTGCGTATCAGTTGAGCTTCCAAATCCTTAAGCCCCCCAAAAGGGTCGAGTAAAGTGCCAAAATCATCCGCATTAAGAGAAAAAGCCATCGCATTAATAGTAAAGTCGCGCCGGTTCTGATCATCTTCAAGCGTACCATCCTCCACGATAGGCTTTCTTGAATCGTTCCGATACGACTCTTTACGTGCCCCCACAAATTCTACCTCCATATCATCGAAGTGCAACATGGCTGTGCCAAAATTCCTAAACACACTAACCCTTCCATAACCGAGTTTAGCATTTACAGCCTCAGCCAACTCAATGCCACTGCCCATTACTACGATATCAATATCTTTTGAGGGACGCTCCAAAATGGCATCCCGCACATAGCCGCCAATAACATAAGCACGAACCGATAATTTGCCAGCTACCTGACAGATAAGATCGAAAATATCTAAATTAAGACATTTATTCATATCTAAATATGACAATTTGTTTATCTTTGTGACAAAATTACAACTTTTGCCTGTTATTTATAGGAAAAATGCCCAATTAAAAAATTGGTACGTCCTTTGCCTAAGAGTTAACAAATAGCAAAATTGATTGTTATAGAAATAAAAACGAAGCAAATAATTATTAAAAGGAAAGCGTAATGTTAGAACACTTAACAAAAGACACATTCAAAGAGAAAGTATTCGATTTCGAAAATAATAAAGATTGGAAATTCGAAGGAAACAAACCCTGCATGATTGACTTTTATGCCGACTGGTGTCAGCCTTGTAAAATGGTAGCACCCGTTTTGGAAGAACTGCAAAAAGAGTATGATGGTAAATTAGACATTTACAAAGTAGACACAGAGGATCAACAAGAATTAGCAGCCATGTTTGGCATCAAAAGTATTCCATCCTTGCTTTTTATTCCTGTAGAGGGGCAACCCCAAATGGCGCAAGGAGCCTTACCAAAGGACACCTTTAAGAAAGCTATCAAAGACGTATTGAAAGTAGAAGAATAGTCAAGTATCTGCCATACTTCCAAAAAAGACTGCCCAATAACAGGCAGTCTTTTTTGTTTTACAGCTAACTATTCGTACTTTTGTTCATGACAATGATGGGGGGTGCCTTTACAGGCTGAGATCATACCCTTTGAACCTGACGCAGCTGATACTGCCGTAGGAACATTCGAGAATCTCATCCATTCGAATTACTTTCCCCCCGCTATGTAGAACAAAAACATCATAGCGATGGAAATACTCATCAACAATCAACTTTACACAATGCCAGCTGCCAGCAGTCTGGATAACGTGCTTAATGTGCTCTCGATACACGAGCATAGTGGCATTGCCATGGCCGTAAACGAGGTTGTTGTGCCCAAAAGCCAATGGGCGCAACACGTGCTAACGGAAAACGACAAAGTGCTAATCATCCGGGCCGCACAAGGAGGGTAGTATCGCACATAATAAACAAGTTACGTTAGTACAACCTGTCTTCTAAAGCGCCTGTAAACAGGCCACTATAAAACAATAAGCCTGCATACACGCTAGCTTAAACAGGCAAATTATAGCCAAAAATCAACAAAAATATGAAGTCAAAAATCACACAAGCACCCATTCCGGGTTCAACAAAAGTCTACATTTCCGATGATGCGCATCAGGGCATACACGTGCCCATGCGCAAAATATGCCTGGCCGATACCAAAGATCTTCGTGGACGCACCTATCCCAATACGCCTTTGTACGTTTACGATACCTCAGGGCCCTATACAGATCCCGACATACAGGTTGATATACAAAAGGGATTGCCTAAAATCCGCGAGCAATGGATTTCCGAACGAAAGGATACTGTTCGAGAACAAGGGCCCACATCGCAGTATGGACAAGATAGGCTGGCCAATAAGAACCTGGACAACCTTCGCTTTCCACACGTCCATACAAAGCCTTTACAAGCTGACAAGGGAAAAGCGATTACACAAATGGCTTATGCCAAACAAGGAATCATAACTCCTGAGATGCAATACATTGCTATTCGTGAGAACCAGAACCTTTCAGCGATGCACGAGGCCTATGGACAACCCGGCGCCCCGACTCCGAAACCCATAACGGCAGAATTTGTCTGCAAGGAGGTAGCCGAAGGTCGTGCCATTATTCCCGCCAACATCAATCACCCTGAGGCTGAGCCTATGATTATTGGCCAAAAGTTCCTGGTAAAGATCAATGCAAATATTGGTAACTCCCCTACAACTTCAAGCATACATGAGGAGGTAGAAAAAGCCGTATGGGCCTTCCGATGGGGGGCAGATACCATAATGGATCTCTCCACAGGCGAAAATATACACGAAACCCGCGAATGGATAATCCGAAACTCGCCAGTACCTGTAGGAACCGTCCCTCTGTATCAGGCCCTGGAAAAAGTGGAAGGCGATGTGGAAGCATTAAGCTGGGAAATCTACAAAGATACCCTCATTGAGCAGGCCGAGCAGGGCGTGGATTACTTTACCATTCATGCCGGGCTGCTATGGCAGCACGTTCCTTTAACCACCAAGCGCACAACGGGGATTGTCTCGCGCGGTGGCTCCATCATGGCCAAATGGTGCATGTTGCATCATAAGCAAAATTTTCTGTACAGCCATTTCGACGAAATTTGCGACATTTTAGCACAATACGATGTAGCTGTATCCCTGGGCGATGGCTTGCGTCCCGGCTCCATTGCCGATGCCAACGACCCTGCACAGCTTGCTGAACTGGAAACGCTGGGTGAGCTCACACAAGTTGCCTGGCAAAAAAATGTACAGGTACTCATTGAAGGTCCCGGTCATGTTCCCATGCACAAAATCAAAGAAAACATGGAACTGCAGGAGAAATTCTGCCACGGGGCACCCTTTTATACACTGGGGCCTATCACTACCGATATTGCTCCAGGCTACGACCACATCACTTCGGCCATTGGCGGAGCCATGATTGGCGCCTTCGGCACCTCAATGCTTTGTTATGTTACTCCCAAAGAACATCTGGGACTGCCCAACCGTGATGATGTAAAAGAGGGTGTTATTACCTACAAGTTGGCAGCTCATGCCGCCGATTTGGCCAAAGGTCATCCCGGAGCGCAATACCGCGATAATGCCATGAGCAAGGCGCGCTTTGAGTTCCGCTGGAGAGATCAGTTCCACATCAGTCTGGATCCTGAAAAAGCGCTGGCCTTTCACGATGAAACCCTGCCAGATGAAGGGGCTAAGCAAGAGCATTACTGCAGTATGTGTGGCAAAAAATTCTGTTCCATGCAAGCCTCACAACAAGTAAACGAGCTGGCGAAAGAACAGGAAGCCAAACAGCAGAATTTTAAAGAATCGGGAAGTGAAATTTACATAAAAGCCTAACGATGCAACTGGTTGTTATCACGTGGCCCCAAAGCATTCGCAATGAACATGCAACCCTCAAGGCCCTCTTCCACGAAGGACTTGAGGTATTGCATGTTCGCAAACCCGGGTGGACAAGAGAGAAACTCCTCGATTTTCTGGATCCCCTGTTGCCTGAATATGCCAACAGGCTGATGCTGCACAGCCATTATGAGCTGGCTCTGCAGCTGGGCTTACGAGGTATTCATATTACCGAGAAGCAAAAAGCAGCCCGACATGAGGCACGTTTCCCGAAATTAACCATTAGCGGCTCGGCACATAACATCAACCAGCTGGCAGATCTTCCTGAGCAATGGTGCTATGCTTTCTTAAGCCCGGTTTTCGCAAGCATCTCAAAACCCGGCTATACAGGCTCCTTTAAAATGGAAACCTTACAAAAAGCCAACAGCAAAAGTACAGTGCCTCTATACGCTTTGGGCGGAATTACGGAAGCTACTTTACCACATGCCATAAAATTGGGGTTTCGCGGAGCCGCTGTATTGGGGCACCTATGGCAGCAACCCGACTTGAAGAGCCGCCTGTATAACTACCTACAATTAAAATCAGCAGTTGATGAACACACGTCCTAAAGTGCTTACAATTGCCGGGTTCGACCCCTCGGCAGGAGCCGGACTACTGGCCGATATAAAAACCATGGAGCAATGGCAAACTTATGGTATGAGCATCATCACAGCCAATACCCTGCAAACCGAGGACCGGTTTCAAGCTAACCATTGGATGCATCCGGAACAAATTATGGAGCAGTTAACCTTGTTACTGAACCACTACTCCTTTGCAGCCATAAAGGTTGGCATCATACAATCTACAAGTCTACTCTGTCAACTCATCGGGAAGATCCGCAAGCAGCAACCCGAGGTACCCATTGTTTGGGACCCGGTATTGTCAGCCTCAGCAGGTTTTGCTTTCCATAAGCAACTACATCGAAGCGAGCTGGCAAGTGTATTACAAAACATCACGCTGGTTACGCCCAATGTGCCCGAAGCTGAAGCCCTGTTTGGCAATCAGCCAGTAGGCGAGGCTGCATGCGAATGGGGCTGTAGCATCTTATTAAAAGGAGGACATACAAAAGGCAACCTCATTGTTGACAGGCTTTTTCAGGGTTCGGAAGAGATTTCTTTTCCCCATCCTAGAATTGACTCAGAAAAACATGGTACCGGCTGTGTCCTCTCCTCCTCTATTGCCGCTGCCCTGGCGCATGGCAATCCGCTGCCCGAAGCTTGTAAGAAAGCACAGGCCTATATCAGCCAATTTATTGCTTCGTCACCTGCCAAATTAGGTTATCACACAACTGACAAAAACAACATCAATGGAGTACAAATCAACAGCTAATATAGCACGGTTGCATTTCATTACCAATCAATGGAGCAAACAACCTATACCTGAGCAAGTTCAACAATTCTTAGCTGCCGGAGGGAGATGGGTACAACTGCGCATAAAAGATCTTCCCGAAGCTGAAATAACATCCATAGCCCTTCAAGTACAAGCACTATGCAAAACCCATGGCGCCACCTACATTGTAAACGACAGGGTAGCGCTAGCCAAACAAATCGATGCCGATGGAGTACATTTAGGCAAGGAGGATCTTTGCCCAACAGAAGCGCGCAAAATATTGGGATCCGGAAAGATCATTGGCGTAACAGCTAACAGCCGTGCCGATTTGGAACGCGTGATACACTTTCCGGCCGACTACATAGGAATTGGCCCTTACCGCCATACGAAAACCAAGCAAAAATTGGCAACGCCAATGGGTACCGAGGGCTTTCGCAATCATGCAATCTGGATGCAACAGCAAAAAAACACACTCCCAATGGTGGGTGTTGGCGGCATACATCCCGGGGACATTGCGGCCATTTGTGGTGCCGGCATCCAAGGCATCGCCCTATCTTCTTGTATTAGCCACGCAAACAATCCGGCTGATGTTACCCGACAACTTATTCAACAACTCGAAAAACACACAACATGTTACAAATAGGCAACACAACATTCCAATCGCGACTTTTTACCGGAACAGGGAAATTCCGTTCCAACCAGGAGATGCAGGCAGCTATTGAGGCTTCCGGTTGCGAATTGGTAACCATGGCATTAAAAAGAGTAGAACTCAACAACCCCAACGACAGCATGCTGCAGCACCTGAAGCTTCCAGGAGTAGCGCTATTGCCCAATACATCGGGTGTGCGCAATGCCAAAGAAGCGGTTTTTGCCGCCCAACTGGCACGTGAAGCATTAGGCACATCGCTCATTAAATTAGAAATACACCCCGACCCACGCTATCTGCTACCCGATGGAGAGGAAACACTGAAAGCCACCTACCAGCTTGCCAAAGAAGGTTTCACCGTTCTTCCCTACATACAGGCCGATCCGGTGCTCTGTAAAAAATTGGAAGATGCAGGAACTGCAGCAGTAATGCCCTTAGGCGCCCCCATTGGCAGCAACAAGGGTTTACTCACACGCGATTTCCTGCGCATTATAATAGAACAATCCCAGGTACCGGTAGTAGTAGATGCGGGTATTGGTGCGCCATCGCATGCTGCCGAAGCCATGGAAATGGGCGCCGATGCGGTGCTGGTAAATACCGCCATTGCCGTAGCAGGAAACCCAAAAAATATGGCCATCGCCTTTAAACTTGCCGTAGAAGCAGGTCGCATGGCCTATGAGGCAAAACTGGCAACCCCTTCGGCACAGGCAAATGCCTCTAGCCCCCTAACACAATTTTTAGCACACTAAAAGCCGAACTATGAGTTTTTACGATGAATATATCAGCTACTCGTGGCAGGAAATTGGCAAACAAATTTACCAATCTACGCCACAAGATGTAGCACGAGCGATGGCAACCGATGGAGAGGGTACACTAGCCGATTTTATGGCGCTGGTTTCCCCTGCTGCAGACAATTTTTTGGAACAAATGGCACAGAAAAGCCATTGGCTTACACAAAAACGCTTTGGCAATACCATGCAGTTGTACATCCCGCTTTATCTTTCCAATGCCTGTACCAATGGCTGTGTTTATTGTGGCTTCAATCAACATAACAAAATCACACGCAAAACGCTAACCCCAGGTGAAATTGAAGAAGAAGCTGCCGCCATCAAACAGATGGGATTTGACCACCTTTTATTGGTTACGGGCGAGCATCCTCGCGAAGCAGGATTCGACTACCTGAAGGCAGCAATGCAACAGCTACAACAACATTTTGCACATCTTTCGGTAGAAGTGCAGCCCATGAATACTGACGAGTATAAGGCCCTGGCCCTGGAAGGACTAAACACCGTTTACATTTACCAGGAAACCTATAATAAGAGTCGCTACTCAATTTATCATCCACGTGGAAAAAAGGCGGATTTTCGCTACCGGCTCGAGACACCTGACAGACTAGGAAAAGCCGACGTCCACAAAATAGGACTAGGAGCCCTGTTGGGGCTTGAGGACTGGCGGATTGAAACGGTATTTATGGCCCTGCATCTGCGTTACCTGCAAAAACATTACTGGAAAACACGCTACTCAGTGGCCTTTCCACGATTAAGACCTCATGCCGGAAGCTTTCAACCTCAACATCCGGTAAACGACAGACAGCTGGTGCAGCTGATTACGGCCTGGCGGCTTTTCGATGAAAATATAGAACTATCGCTCACCACCCGGGAAGCTCCCTATTTCCGCGATCATGCATGCCAGCTGGGAATAACATCCATGAGTGCAGGCTCCAGAACCGAACCAGGTGGGTATGCACATCCCAACAAGGAGCTCCCTCAGTTTGACGTAAGTGATGCACGCTCGCCCGAAACCCTTGCCGGAAAACTTCAATCATTGGGATACGAAGCCGTTTGGAAAGATTGGGATCAAGCACTACAATAAAAACACCATGAAGCAATTAACAGAACAAGAAAACAACCAATACGCAAAACTCATTGCCTTGCCCCAATATGGCAAAAAGGCACAAGAGCGGCTGAAGAATGCCAAAGTTTTAGTTGTGGGAGCAGGAGGTCTGGGAAGTGCAGTTCTTCCAAGCCTGGTAGCTGCAGGTATAGGCGAAGTGGGCCTTGTAGAGTTCGATGTGGTGAGCCTCAGCAACCTGCCCCGTCAACTGCTTTATAGTAAGAATGAGTTGGGAAAAAGCAAATTAAAAATAGCCATGCAGAAACTATCTTTTCAGAATCCTGAGGTGACGTTACAGGGATTTGAAGAACGCTTTAATGGCACAAATGCCAACCGATTGTTGGAAAACTATGATGTAGCCATCGATTGTTCCGACAATTTCGAGACACGCTACCTCCTGAACGATACCTGCCAGAAACTGCAGAAACCGCTTATATTCGGTTCGGTGCACGATGTATTTGGGCAGGTAGCACTCTTTCATGGCAAAAAGAAAAGTTCCTTGCGTCATCTTTTTCCTGAGCCTCCAAAAACGGAGGCAGCACCGGGTATTCTTCCTCAACTCCCCCTTTTTATAGGGAGCCTCATGGTAAATGAGGTCATTCATTTTATCAGCGAAACCTCCAAAACTCTCGACGGCAAACTCTTAACAATTAATTTACAAACTTATGAGATGAACACGATTAACCTGACGAAAGAAAACTAAACAATTCCTACACCTTGTTGTTTCCAAGGAGTATTTCCGAAAAGAGTCGGGGATTCAATAATTTTGGTAACTTTGTACCATAATCAATGGGGGTGCCCAACCTAACGGGCTGAGAACACACCCTTTGAACCTGTCCGGGTAATGCCGGCGTAGGGAAAAAGAGTTTACTATTCCACCCATTGTTTTGTACGAAAGCTGATGACTGAGCTCAGGCACCGGAGCTTATGTCCATGTGTAGGTTGAATTTTGTAAATACAAAACTATGAAACGATTGTATGTAATGGTTAGCATCATATTATTCATGATGACTCAAGGATTTGGACAAGTCCACATAAGTGGCAAAGTAACAGATGAACAAAACAATCCCTTACCCGGAGCTCATGTAGCCATATTGGAAACTGACGAGGGCACAATTACAGATGCAAATGGGTATTATTCACTAACCACAAGCCAGAGCGGAGAAGTAACCTTTCAGGTAAGCTTTGTGGGTTATGAGAGAATGAAAGAAGTACACAACCTGAACCAACGCCAATTAACCCTTAATTTTCAAATGCATCCGGCAACTATTTGGGGCGATGAAATAATTGTCCAGGCTACGCGCGCAGGTGCAGGTACCCCCGTGGCCTTTCAAAATCTGTCAGGGGAGGAACTTGAAAAAGGGCAGCAAGGACAGGATATTCCCTATTTACTTAGCCTTACCCCTTCGGTAGTTGAAACTTCAGAATCGGGTATTGGTACCGGCTACACCAGCATGCGCATCCGGGGAACGGATCCAACGCGCATCAATGTAACCATAAATGGCATACCGCTCAACGACAGTGAATCGCAGGGGGTTTTCTGGGTAAACATGCCCGATTTCTCCTCATCCGTGGAAAGTGTGCAGATTCAACGCGGGGTAGGTACCTCTACCAATGGTTCGGGCGCTTTTGGTGCTACCATAAACTTCAAAACCGAGGGCATCAGCAGTGAACCTTACGCCGAAATAACCAGTCATGCGGGTTCGTTCAATACCTTTAAAAACAACCTGAATGTTGGTTCAGGACTGATAAAAGATCATTGGAGCTTTGATGCCCGCATATCTAAAGTAAAAACCGACGGCTACATCGATTATGCCTTTTCCGACCATGAATCGATGTACCTTTCCGGAGCTTATCGGGATGAAAACACCCTGGCAAAAGCCAACATTATTTATGGTGATCAACGGACCGGCATCAGTTGGTGGGGAGTGCCTCAGGAAATGCTCGAAGTGGACCGAAAATACAATCCCGCCGGGCAATATACCGATATGTTTGGCGAAAACCAGTACTATGAGGATCAAACCGACAATTACACCCAAACGCACTACCAGTTATACCTGATGCAGCAATTAACAAAAAACTGGAATGCCAGCATTGCTGTTCACTATACGCGCGGCGAAGGATACTATGAACAATACAAAGAGAGCGATAGCTTTGCCGATTATGGCTTACCCAACATACAAGTGGGCGATACCCTTGTAACTATTGGCAACAGAACTATACATACACCCGATAGTGTTATTACAGAGGCCGACATGATTCGACAAAAGTGGCTGGAGAACGATTTTTATGGGTTCACCTATGCCACAAATTACGAATGGGAACAGGCTTTGTTAACCCTTGGTGGTGCCTGGAACCATTACGAGGGCGACCATTTTGGCAATGTCCTTTGGAGTGAGTTTACAAGCCTCAATCAACATGGCTATCAATGGTATATGAACACAGGTACGAAATCCGACTTCAACATGTTCGGAAAGATCAATTTCCATCTTACCCCCACAATTAATCTCTTTGGTGATGTGCAGTATCGTTACATTAACTACGATTTAGACGGCATTGACGACAATCGGGAACCCTTGGTACAAAAACACACCTACAACTTCTGGAACCCCAAGGCAGGCATAATGTACAAACCCAACAAACAACTGGAAGCCTATGCCCTGTTTGCCATAGCCAACCGGGAACCCACACGTAGCGATCTGAAAGCCGCCGTGCGCGACAATGATGCAATACCTACACACGAAACACTCTACGACATTGAGTGGGGTGCCAACTGGCGCTCTCCGGGAATATCGGCAGGCGTGAATTTCTATGCGATGTTGTATGACGATCAATTGGTTTCCACCGGCGAAAAGAGCGAAGTGGGTTACGACATCAAGACCAATGTAGACAATAGTTATCGATTGGGAGTTGAGTTGATGGCAAATTGGCAGCCGTTTGAAAAGCTAAACCTGAATGGGAACCTGACTCTAAGTCGCAATAAGATTACCGACTTCATAGCCTATGTTGATCTTTACGATGCCAATTGGGCTTACCAGGGACAGGTAACGCAAGAGATGGGTACTACAGATATCTCCTATTCACCGGAGGTGGTAGGCTCTGCAAAGTTAACCTATACACCCATTAAGGACTTAGCTGTTTCCTGGATAAGCAAATACGTAGGCGACCAATACTATGACAATACCTCCAGCGAAGAGCGAAAAATTGATGCCTACAACGTGAACAACCTAAATATAAACTACAAGCTACCTGTATCCTTTGCCAAAAGCGTAGATTTCTCATTTACTGTCATTAATATCCTGGATGCAACTTATGAAAACAACGCCTATGGAGGGTATTACCTGGTTGAAAACAGCAATGCCGCAGAACAAACTACCGAAAATACCTGGGCCTACTATTTTCCGCAAGCCGGCATACATTTCATGAGCGGGTTGAAGATTCGCTTCTAAGTTATTAAACAAAGGGAAGAAATTTATCCTTCCCTTTGTTTATCAACAGTACGCCACCATAGCAACAATAAACAACTAACTATCAGCATTATACCTACACATCCCTATTAATGCCGTATACGTATTTTTTTGCACAAAAACATGTTTTTTTACATCTTTTTGTGCAACTTTTTTTCAACATGAGCGTTCTATCATTAAGAAAAGCAAGTAAGCATCTGCAAGTTAAATGTGTAGTAGTTTTTTCATTTCGTTAAATTTTAGGTTTTATTTTTAGGGTATGAAGAAAAGTCAGGAGCGCCAGCTTCTGGCTTTTTCTTTGTTAATTTATTTGGTAGTTTTTCCGTACTTTCGCTATTCCTGTATGCGTAATATGCAACACACCAATACATGAAAAAAACACACGCCAACCTCTTCATTACGCTCTCTTTGAGTATGCTACTTTTCTTCTCGTGCAATCCAAAGGATGTAATGCAACGGGATCATTTGGTATTTCGATACAACGAATCAAAAGGCATTCCAACGCTCGATCCGGCTTATGCCCGGAACCAAACCATTATATGGCCTACTCATCAACTATTTAACAGCTTGGTAGCCCTGGACTCACAACTTAAAGTTGTCCCTTCGATAGCCAAAAGTTGGAAAGTTGATAAAAGTGGAAAAAACTACACGTTCCATTTACGAACCGATGTTTATTTTCATGATGATGCTTGTTTCGAAGACAGCATAGGACGCCGGGTAAATGCTAAGGATATAAAATACAGTTTACAACGCCTTACCAACCCGAAAGTTGCATCCCCCGGTGCCTGGATTCTCAACCCTGTAAAAGAGTTAACTACTATAAATGACAGCACTTTAGCCATCACATTGCATTATCCTTTCCCTGCTTTTCTGGGGTTGTTATCGATGCAATATGCTTCTGTTGTTCCTCACGAAGCCATCGACTATTATGGCGATGAATTCCGGGCGCATCCCGTGGGAACCGGCCCCTTTCGTTTTAAGTATTGGAAAGAGGGAGAAAAACTAATCTTACGACGCAATAAAAACTACTTTGAAAAAGACAGCCTGGGCCAATCCCTCCCTTACATCGAAGCCATTGCCATTAGCTTTATCACCGATAAGCAGGCGGAATTCATGGAGTTTTTAAAAGGGAATCTGGATTTTATCTCAGGCTTAAATCCGGCTAACAAAGATGAACTCATCACGCGTGAAGGGCAATTAACGCCCAAATACAAAGGAAAAGTTCGAATGCAAACAGCCCCGTATTTAAATACCGAGTATTTGGCTTTTATGACCGATACCAACTTATTGCCCTACCATCCCATAGCGCACGATAAACGCATACGGCAGGCTGTGAATTATGGTTTCGATAGAAAAAAGATGATGAGGTACCTGCGCAACAATATGGGGACACCGGCCAACCATGGATTTGTACCGTTGGGTTTACCTACACACCATGAAGAGGCTGCAGGATACACCTACCAACCCGAAAAAGCCCGCCAGCTTTTGAGCGAAGCAGGATTCCCCGGAGGAAAAAATCTTCCCCCCATAACGCTCACCACTACCAGCGACTACCTGGACTTATGCGAATTCATTCAACATCAGCTTTCACAAATCGGCATTCCTATTGAAATAGAAGTGAATACCGGTGCCACCTATCGCGACAGAATGGCACATGGTAAACTGCCTTTTTTCCGGGGCTCATGGATTGCCGATTATGCTGATGCCGAAAACTACCTGGCATTGTTCTATAGCGAAAACAAAAGCCCCAAAGGACCTAACTATACACAATTTTCCAATACCACCTATGATCAGCTTTATCGCCAATCGATGCGTGAAACCGACGATGATAAACGGCTGACACTTTACAGGCAGATGAACGATATCATAACGCACGAAGCCATTGTTGTTCCGTTGTATTACGACCGCCTTGTTCGATTTTTGCAGCCCGGAGTAGAAGGACTGCCTACCAATCCACTAAACTTGTTAACCCTGAAAAAAGCCCGTAAACATGACGATACTAATCGCTGATGCAGGTGGTACATCCACACAATGGTGTTTAGTAAATCACCGTAGCACACATCAATTTACTACAGAGGGGATTAATCCATCGTTTACTTCCGATGCAGAAATGGGTTTCCTGATTGAGCAAGCCGCCAAAAAGGTGAGTGCAATGGGCCTGCCTGAGCAGATTTATTTCTATGGAGCAGGCTGCCGGCCCGAGAGTCAGAAGAAAAGAGTAAAAGGAGCACTAACACGCTCCTTTCCCGAGGCAACTGCCACAGTCTTCACCGATCTGGAAGGTGCCGCTCGTGCTCTGTATGGTACAGACAGCGGATTAGTCCTGATTTTAGGAACCGGAGCCAATAGCGGGTATTACAACGGAGAAAATATTCTACAAAACAAAAATCACCTGGGATTCCTGCTTGGCGACGAAGGCAGTGGTGCCTGGCTGGGAAAAACCTGGTTAAAAGCATGGATAACAGAAAATGCCCCAACAGATCTTCGCAGGCTTTTTGAAAATCAGTACCAGCTTTCGCCACCAGAAGCCTTATCAACTCTGTATCAAACAACTCATCCAAACCGGTATGCAGCCGACTTCGTTCCCTTTTTAAAAAAGCACCGGCAACATCCTTTCATCGAACATCTCTTATACAATAGCTTTACAACCTTATGCAAAACCTATTTACTTAAATACCCACCAGAGAACCGACAAACCATTCGCGCAGCAGGAGGCATTGCGATTCACTTTCACGAAGAACTCCTACAGGTATTTAAAGATCACCATCTTACATTAAACAAAGTTACGCATTCACCCACCGCGGGCCTGATAAGATACCATAAACTAATGCACGAGTAAGCCGGCTAAAGGGTACTTAAGAGCTACCGGAACACTATTTTTGCCTGTTTTTGCCTGTTTATGTGCTTGTAAAATGGAGTTTTTAGCCCTATCTTAGTATCTGTGGATTCGGAAAACAGAACAAATGCAGAGCTATGACCAGTTGTATCATCATTGACGATGAAAAAAAATCAAGAGAAACCTTACAAAAAACCATTGAACGCTACTTTAACTCTCAACTAAAAGTATTGGGACAGGCAGATTCAGTTAAGGAGGGGGTTTTTGCCATAAATAAATATCACCCCGACTTGGTTTTTCTGGATATTGAAATGCCTGAGGAGAATGGGTTTAAACTTTTCAACTATTTTGACATTTACGACTTTGAAGTAATCTTTACAACAGCCTATCAGCAGTATGCTATTGATGCCATAAAAGTTTCGGCACTTGATTACCTGTTGAAACCCATCAATTACATTGATCTTCGCGATGTATTAGGAAAACTGAATAAGAAAAAACAAAAAACCTCACCACAAGATAAAATTGAGACGCTGTTAAGTAACTTAAATGCCGATGGCAACAGTCATTTCAATAAGATTGCACTGCCTACTCTTGAAGGATTTCAAATGGAGCGTGTAAACAACATTGTCTACTGCCAGGCGGAAGAGAATTACACAAAGATCTTCACAAACCGCAATGAAGTCATCCTGGTGGCAAAAACCTTAAAAAGCATCGAAGAGTTGCTTGTTGACGAGATATTCTTTCGCATTCACAAGTCCTACATTGTGAACATGAATTACATTAAATCCTATAATCGAGCCGAAGGCTATAAGGTGGTGCTGGAAAACGGAGTAAAGCTAGACGTTGCCACCCGCCGTAACGAAGAGTTTATTCGTGCGTTAACCCGACGAATCTAATGAAGAGGCAGTACTGTTTTCTCCTGTTTATATTACTGACGGTCATCTCGCTACAAGGATACAGTCAGCATCATTATTGCTTACATTATACAATAAACGATGGATTGCCCTCTAATACCATTCATGATATCTATCAGGATGCCACCGGTTACCTATGGCTGGCCACTCCTTCCGGACTGACCCGCTTCAATGGACGTAGGTTCACCCTTTTTACTGACATACACCAACCCGACGTAAAAAAAACAACGCAGCTTTCACCGCTTTGGGATAACAACATTGCCATTTCTACAAAAACCAGTAATGTCTATAGTTTTCAACGGGGAATTTTTAAACTCTTACTATCTGCCGACAAAATTGATAGCAACCCAATAACTGCCTTGCACTTGCAAAAGGATTTTAACGTATTGCTTGTGGGGACCAATGAGGGTTTTGCCATTATACGGAAAGATTCCATTCCCAGAGTATTCTCTCCCTCCCAAAAACGCCTGCCTAAGCCTTTCCATGTAAAAAGCTTTCAATCACACCCGGAAGGGGTATACATTTTTACTGCTGTATCTGGTGTTTTCCTGTTCCATTTTCAAAGTGGAAAGATCCAGAAAGTTACACCCCGAACAATATTGCCTAACGCGTTTGTCAGCAGCAGCATCATTACCTCTGCAAACGATACCCTATGGGCTGTTGCCAATAACGGAATCTACTCCTTATCAACTAATTCAGGTATATCCTATAACATAACAGGCACCCTACAACATTTAACTCAAACAAAAACCTCAGAATACTGGTTTACACGCAGTGCCGATGGCTTAACACAAACTTCGCCGGGACTCTTCAGACTCGATTCATCGGGGGTACGAAACATGACAGACAAATTGCTGCAAACATCGGCTGAATTTACAGCTTTACATTTCGATAGGAAGGAGCAAAAACTATGGATAGGCACCCGCCAAGGGGGGCTGTATTGTTTTGTAGGAGAAAAATTCACCTATTATCCCTACCATAAACGTGGCACAGTTATCGATCTGAAAAAAACAGATTCAATCACCGCACTGCTTACCCACGAAGAATTGTTACTCCTTAACAAAAAAAGACTCTGGCATACCCTTCCTTACCAAACCTTTGACAGCCTTTTTCAGCTATTTAAGGACACTCAGCTTGAAGTAAAATACTATTACTTAAATGATGCATCAGGCTCATTTGAAAAGTACAATCGGCTACGTAAGCGCAATGTATATCCTTTCATCAACCCCTATCAGCCAGGCGATAGTGTGGGGGCTCATTACCAACCTCACCTATGGCAGGTGCTCAAGGAAAAACAGCTGGAGCATTTTACAAACCTGATGATTGATTCATCCGGAAACATTAGAGTAGGCACAAATACAGGCTTTTTTACTGTCGATCCGATTACGAAAAAGAGCGTTTATGAAGATCTTCCCGACAACTTTTTCACCCACCACAGCTTCACTTCCAAAGGCAACCACTTAAGTTTCTCGTGGAAGGAAATTGCTTCATATAACCAAGAAACTTTAAGAAAAGTGAGCTTATTCAATTACCTGGAGAATAGGATTCCCGCAAGCGTGCAGGAAACATTTCGTACCGATAGCTCCTTGCTGTTATTTAGTCCCGGCGATGGCGTTTACGAGATGACGAATGACACCTGCCGGCTGTGGCTTTCGTCCGATACTCTGAGCCGCTATGGAATAACCTCGATGGCAGTAAAAGCAGGAAAACCATGGCTATTTGGTACCGAAACAGGTGAGGTAGTATTATTTGCGATACACCACAATAAACTAACGCGCACACATTACTTAGGCAAAAGCCAGATGATACCTGCAGATAATATCTTATGGGTTCAATACGATGCCGATGGAATTGCCTGGCTAGGGACAAACAAGGGGCTTATTCGTTTATATACAGAGAAGTTGCAATTGCCCGGAAAACATCAGGCAATTGAGCTATTCACGCATACGGAGGGATTTTGCGATTATAGTGGGAATAAAGCCCTGAGTACACCAACAGAACTCACTATTGCCGGCAACTTCCATGTGATAGCTGTTGACACAAAAAACACAGCACAAAATCAGGGGAGCCATGGAAAACTTATCTTCCAAAACATTTATAATCAAAGACAACCCATACCTAAAGGCAACTTACAGTACAACATTAATCGGGATACTCTTTTTCGGTTCCAGGCACATGAGAACACCTTTACTTTTGTTTTTGATCTTATTCAATACCATTCGCATGCGCCCGGATTTGAATACCGATTGCTGGGATTATCAGACAGGTGGATTCAAATTAGGCAGCCGCAAGATATTGTTTACTCGCAACTGCCTCCGGGAACGTATAAATTCCAGCTACGCGCAATAGGAAAACCCGAAATCACACCCTTGCTCTTTGCTTTCCACATTACCCCTCCCTTTTATACAACATGGTATTTTTTGAGTGGCCTAGGAATAGTATTGGCGATAATCATGGCGCTGGTTATTTACTATAGTTTCAGAAGAGTAAAACGGCAGGCTCAAAAGCGTAGCGAAATCAAGGAACGCATTGCCGAATTTGAAATAAAGGCGTTGCGGGCGCAAATGAATCCGCACTTTATTTTCAATGCCATCAATTCCATTCAGAACTTTATGTTAGATAATGATATTGACTCTGCTTTGGCCTATTTATCAGATTTTGCCAAGCTTATACGCACAACTCTGGATAATGCATCACAAAAGCTGGTGGATCTGGAGGAGGAAATTGCCTATCTGCATTACTACCTGAATTTGGAACAAATGCGATTCGACCATCGATTTGCCGTACACATCATTCGCTCAGAAGCACTGGAGCATAAAAAAATACTGGTCCCTCCCATGATTATCCAACCCTATGTGGAGAATGCCATAAAGCACGGACTTGTGCATAAAACCGAAGGAGCAGGCCAACTGGATATCCATTTCCAAATTGAGGAGGGTTCCCGCTTGCTTTGTATTGTTGAGGATAATGGGATAGGCCGGAAACGTGCCCTGGAAATTAACAGGAATCGTCCCGGAGCACACAAACCCAAAGGGTCGAAAATTACTCGTGAGCGTTTACAACTATTAAACGTAATGTATCCGGATAAGGAATTTCGTGTAGAAATTACCGATAAGTATGACAACTATTCGCAACCAGCAGGTACACGTGCCGAAATTCGATTCCCCCTGCTTGAAGAAATTCCTAAAAAAAAGAAATAAATAACCTGCATCAGCAACTTTGATGCAGGTTATCGTCTAGATATATAAGGCTTACTCGAGCAAGTAGGTTACAAACCGCTTGCCTTCAACCTTGGCATACTTAAAATCAGTGGATGCGCCAAAAGACACCTCATCAAGTTCGAGAGGCTCCGAAAACTGTGTATACTTAAAGTCGGCAAAACCAGTAAACGAAGCAGCTCTCAAATCTACTCCTCTTGGAAACTTGGTATATTTAAAAACAGCCTCATCATCAAAGCGCACCTTCTGAAAATTCACATGGGCGGAAAACTCGGCATATTTAAACGACGCATCATCATTAAAATAGGCCTGGGCAAAGCTAACAGGCTCACGAAATTTGCTATACTTGAAGAGCGTTTCCTCATCGAAACGTGCAGCAGAGAAATCGGCCTGCATTTCAAAAACAGCATATTTAAAATTGGCGTCATCGTCAAAAATCGCACGGCTAAACAATGCTTCCTTTAAAAACTTACTATACTTAAAAAGCGCGTTTCCCTGAAAATTACTGTCACGAAAATCGGCCTTCTTTGGAAAATCCGTATACTTAACCAGAAAGTCGTTCGTAAATGTGCATTTATTAAACACCACATCATCATGAAAACGAACAACATAGAGCTCATCTTTATTTTCATCGTTGTGGTAGCCAATCACCTTTCCGGTAAATGTACAATTTTGAAAAACCACAGGAACGCGCACATGGGCGTGAAAGGTTTTATTCTTCTCAAACCATCCCGACTCCTCTTTTACAAGCTCAACATCTTTCAGTTGCCGAAAATCCAAATCCCCGGAAATAGTAGCATCAGAATAATTAACCTTCTCCCCATTATTAATTTGTGCAATAATGTCGGTTGCGTTAACACGCATCTGACCATTGAGCGACAGCCCCATTCCAAATAATGCCAGCACTATCAATATTTTTTTCATATCATTCATTTTTAGGTTATTACTATATTAGGTTATTCGTAAACAATAGGCATCACAAGCCTTTAGTGTCAGGCTTCAGAAGTAACTACGAGCCCACTTAAAAAGTGCTGCAT
>JAWOEH010000005.1:0-6683 GCA_046482855.1 Bacteroidales bacterium
AGCGGCAAAACTAATGGAATATTTCAAATGTTTCATAAAAAAAAAGGAAGAACCATTATAAACAAGAGACCAGCCAGATATAGGCCCTTAAATCTGACTTCTCGGTAGAGTTCTCAAAAAACGTTGCTCTGACTAACAAAAAGGCTGCATTCTGCTCCTCTCAGAATCATCCCGGATATCCTTTGGCAAAAGAAATACTGGTTCTTTGGCTGAAAATTTCTTAGTTTAGTACTTACGCTTTCACATTCTATAAGTAAATGAAAAACAGATGCCCGTAGCCTATACGATTACAAACTACCAAAAAACTCGAAAAGACACATTAGGCCTGTTAAAAGCTGCCCAACGAAAACACATGATTCACAGCTTGACAGAGATTGAAATTCATCAAGTTCGAAATCAAATTCGGGCCTTACGTAAATCAGAAAGCAACTACATCTCTTTTACCGGCTATATGATAGCAGTCATCAGCAAGAGTGCAGGAAGAGTGCGGGAAGAAGCAGGCATATGCATGCCAATGCGAATAAAGAAAGCAACTTACAACGAGTAAACACCAGGATACCTCTTAACCATGAAACAGCTACTCCTAAACCCCATTGGTTACATCGAAAAGCAAGAAAGCAGATGGCTTATCCGGATCTTACCGGAGTATAAAGCAGGATTGCTTAATGTAAAGGATTTTAGTCATTTGCATATTATTTGGTGGGGCCATCTTTTTGATGAACCATACAACAGAAAGAAACTTGTTGTAAAAAACCTGTTCAAAAAGGGGCCCGATGAAACAGGTGTGTTTGCCACTCGATCGCCTGCACGCCCCAATCCTGTGCTTATAAGCTCCATAAAAGTGGAGAAGGTAGACATAAATAAAGGCATCCTCTATACTCCTTTTATTGATGCCGAAGAGGGAACACCTGTATTGGACATTAAGCCCTACTTTCCGATGGAGCGAATTAAACACTGTCAGGTCCCTTACTGGTGCCGACACTGGCCTCAATGGCAGGAAGATACAGTTGACTTCAATTGGCAAGATGAAATCCACATCGAAAAATAACAGCTCCAATCCTCACAACGACATAAAACAATGAATAACAAGAACATAAACATACTCCGTATAGCTTTGTTTTTTGTTTCTGCTACGCTACTGAGTGCTCTGTTCCGCTATCGAATTATCACCATTTCGATGCTTTCCGATAGAATACCAACCTGGATCGACGAGCTTGGCACGGCACTGCTTACCGGCGTCGGTGTGTGGGTGGCAGCTATTGTGGCAAGAAAATGGCTCCGTCAACAGAGCAAAACTCAAATATCCTTGCTGGGTGATGAGCCGTTATTAAGTATCCTGATGAGTCTGTTGCCTATTCTGCTGCTAACCATAATTGGCGTGCAAAACCCCTATTCGGTGCCAATCCATTTGTGGGGGTTTACAGCCATTACAGCCACTCTGCTTTATTGCGTACTGGAAGAGTATGGATGGCGTGGGTATTTGCAGGAAGAATTGAAATTTCTAAAGCCCTGGATACGCTATAGCCTGATTGGCCTAATTTGGTATATCTGGCATTTATCATTTCTGGAAGATCCCTCGGCGTTGAGTGTATTAACAGGCCTGGGAATGCTCATATTGGCAAGTTGGGGCATCGGGCAGTTGGCGCTACTCACCCATTCAATACTGGTAGTAGCCTGTTTTCACTTGTTGATTCAAATTATGTTCTTCAATGCCTTTTTCCGGGAACTCTTAACCGGGCGGGACAAGCTGATTATCTTTACCATCCTCTTGGTTGGCTGGCTGATACTACTAAAACTATGGCAAAAAAAATCCGACGAAAAGGATTTGCTCCTTAACACCGAATTTCAGGAATAAACCCAATCGGGAGATAGAAAGAATCAAAGTACCGATTCTCTCTTCTCCGTCACGGTATCTATCCTGTTCAACTCAGAAAGTAAGTTAACCTTGTTGGTTGTGTTTGTTTTTTTGCATTAATCGTACAGCCCCCATATATAAAAGGCGCTGTATAGCTCTTTGCACGGTAATCTTAAGCGACGCTTCAAAATTTGCTTTAAATGTAGACACGCCTATCGAAAAGGCCTGCTCATGAATGCGGGCTTCTTGTCGATAAATAGCTTTTGCAAATTTCAAATCATTCACCGAGCGTATCTTTACCAGCTCGTGGTTCGAAGGGGTACTCATGAGTGTTCGGTTTCGTCTTCATTAAAAATTAGGGGAGCGATGTTTTTCACAATATGATTTGCAAAGAAACGCTTGCGCAACAGGAACACCACCAAAGCTACTACCACAAAAAAGCCCGAGGAAAGGAGAAGCCCTTCCGTAAGTGTCCCATGGTTTCCGGCTTCGTACCAGAAGGAGAACGCAAGCGTTAGAAGCAAGAGTATAAACAATAAAACCACCAACAAAAAGATGGAGGTTAGCAGGTATACGCCTGCTTTTGTTACATTCTCTAAAAGATTTACCTTCCAAAGATTTATACGTGCATCAATATAACTCTTAACAACGCCTGAGAGTTCTGAGAAATTCTCTTGTAGTGATTTGTCTTTCATGATATAATTTTAGGTGCACTTAGGTAGTTAGTGGCTACTTTTGCGCCTCTTTCGCTTTCTGTTCCACATTTTTGGCTGCTTCAACTTTCGCCTTTTTCAATTCGGATTCCAGATCGCTTACCCGTTGCTTCATTTCATCGACAAGTGTTGAGATTTCGCTCTTAAGTTCGGTAACTTTTGAATCGAATCCTTCACCTACGTCGTGATAAGTTTGAGAGGCCTGGTGCTTTATTTTTTCACGCGTACGTGAGCCCTTGTCCGGGGCAAATAAAACTCCTGTAACAGCTCCGGCTGCTGCACCGGTTAAAAAGCTTAACAAAGCGGTTGTTGCGTGATTTGAGTCTGACATAATCTTATCCTTTTTAGGGTTAAACAATAATTTATAATGGGCCCCGGTTACCGGGAATACCCTATGAGTGCCTAATTGGGCACTTCTACTATACTTAACAAATAGAAATAGAGATTGTTTGCTCAGAGTACCAAAGCTTTACACCCTTTTGATTAGAAACATCCCCATGTTCCTGACATTCAGCCTGACGTAAGCCTTAATTTTCGTCAAGAATTTGGGAAATTACCATGATAGGCAACTTGCCTTCTTTTTAAGGAAAAATATTGCTTATTTGACAAAAATGAGTTTACTTTGAAAAACAAAGTACTTTTAAAATGGACAAACAAAAATATATCGAGGATTTACAGGAGATTAAGGAGATGATGAGTCGCTCCTCCCGCTTCCTCTCTCTTAGTGGATTATCTGGCGTATTGGCCGGAGTGGTAGCCATACTTGCAGCCTTTGCAGCTTATAAAACGGTATATGCCCAACAGGATTACCTTAGCTACCGCAGAGCAATACTTACTACCGAAAGCCTTCTTACGCTTCTGGCTATTGGCCTTATGGCTGTTATCCTGGCTGTTGGCGGGGGAATTCTGTTTTCTTCGCGAAAAGCACGTAAGAAAAGCCAGCCTGTCTGGAATATTCAAACCAAGCGCATGTTGGCAAATTTGCTCATCCCTTTAGTTAGCGGCGGGATCCTAACCCTTTTGCTACTCTTGAAAGGCTATGTGGGCTTGGTAGCTCCCCTTACGCTTATTTTTTATGGCTTGGCATTGGTGCAGGCCAGCCATTTTACGCTGAAAGAGGTAAAAAGCCTGGGCATATTGGAGATCGCACTCGGATTGCTGGCTACTTATTTTATCGGGTATGGGTTGCTATTTTGGGTGCTAGGCTTCGGGTTGTTGCACATCATTTATGGCGTAGTTATGGAAATAAAGCATCCTTCGTGAGAACATTCATGCATAATTTCGATAAAGCCTTCGAAAACAAGGTACGTCTGGGCATTATGTCGGCTCTGATGGTAAATGAATACCTTGACTTTAAAGCATTAAAAGAGTTGCTGGAGGTAACCGATGGAAATCTTGCCAGCCACTTAAAATCATTAGAAACCAGGAACTACATATCCATCAATAAAGAATTTATCAACCGTAAACCCAATACCCAATATAAAGCGACATCTCAAGGGAAGTCTGCTTTCAAAAAGCACATTAAAGCACTGGAAGATCTTCTACAATAATTTTTTTATCTATTCACTTTGCGTTTCAAAGTACTTTAAAACACACAACATGGAAACAACACACAAAAAAGGCAGCTGGATAAGAAATTCAGCAACAGTAAAACTGCTAACCATCACGGTATTAATGCTCCTTTTACTTATTCCCGCCTCGATGATACAATCCATAATCCAGGAGCGAGAGAGACGAAACCTGGAAGCCGTTGAAGAAGTAAGCAAAAGATGGGCAAGTGCCCAGGAAATTAAAGGTCCCATCCTTACGATTCCCTTTCGATATGTATACGAGGAAAAGGGCAAAACAAAAACCGCAACAAAACATTGGTACCTATTGCCGGAAAATCTTACAATACATGGCAAGATCTTACCAAAAAAACTGCAGCGTGGAATTTATGATGTCATTGTCTATAATTCGGATCTTTCCCTATCCGGAAAATTTATCCTGAAAAAGCCGCCGATGCCTGGCAAGAAGGTTGAAATTCTCTACGACCAGGCTTTTTTAACCGTTGGCATATCCGACCTACGAGGTATTAAGGATAAAATACGGGTCAATTGGAATGCGCAAACCCTGGATGTTGAACCCGGCTCGAATATTGCTCATCAGATACAATCTGGTGTAACCATTGCCCTGCCAGATCTTGCCGCGAAGAAACAAGCGGACTATAAGTTTGATTTCAAACTAAACCTACAGGGCAGTAAAACATTGAATTTTGTGCCGGTAGGAAGTACAACAGTGGTTAAACTGACCTCCCCCTGGCAATCGCCGAGTTTTAACGGCAATTTTCTGCCGGCCAACCGGGAATTGACAAAGGAGGGTTTTTATGCAGAGTGGAAAGTTCTTGAGCTGAATCGGAATTTTCCACAAACCTGGGTAGATAAGAGTCAGTATACTGAGATGGGAAATGCCGTCTTTGGCGTCGACTTCATCTTACCGCTCGACGATTACCAGAAATCGATGCGTTCAGCCAAGTATGCCGTTATGACCATCGCCTTAACTTTCCTGATTTTCTTCCTGGTAGAGGTGCTCTATAAGAAGAAAATACACCCCTTGCAATATGCTCTTGTAGGATTGGCGTTGGTCCTTTTTTACATTCTACTTGTGTCAATTACCGAACATCTCAATTTTAATATTGCTTATGGGATCTCCACAGTGGCCATCGTTTTATTGATATCGTTCTATTCCATCAGTATCTTTCACGACAGAAAATTATCGATCATGCTATTAACAACAATTAGTGCCGTGTATGCCTTTTTGTTTGTCACGCTTCAGTTGGTCGATTATGCCCTATTAATGGGTAGTTTGGGATTATTGCTAATGCTGGGAGCCACCATGTACTTTACACGTAACATCGATTGGTACCAACTGAATTTACCGGGAGGAGAAGAGTAGTGCAACTTTTTTTGTTCTCATTCCAACCAATAGCACTCCACCTCCGTTACTTATATCGAAAACCCCTATAATCGTTCCACAAAAGTGGAAACAGGTTTTTTCAGAAGGTTAGTTTTGGATAGAGAGGCTGCTAATTCATAGCAGCCTCTCAACTTTATTGCCTTTTTTAACCCTTTATAATAAAATAGCTTTGTTTTGTACGGATTATACCCGAAGAAGTGGTGGCAGCACTTCTTCGGGTATTGGTATTCTGAGCACTGAAGCCTGCAACAGTTTCAATGTTGAGCTGCTCAGTATAGGTGACTAAAGCTACCTGAAAGGCAAAATACCCGCTGATCGCCTGATTTATTAATGCATCAGCAGTCTGCTGAAAGATAGTGTAAAGGCCTCTCGTGCCAAGTGTATAAGTTCCCGATTATAGGAGCTACGGAAGAAAGAGCCAACAACAGAAAGCATACTGCAAGGCCAGTTTATCGCAAAGAAATATAAACTGCTCTTGATAAGCACTTAAACTCACACACAACAGCCTTCATTTTCAAGGTCCGACAATTGTGAGACCCTTTTTCGCCAGGTATATAACACAAATCCTATTATTTCACAAAAACATACGGTGTAATAGGCAATTAGTTTACGGGAAGAAGTTTTACAATAAATCCGGGTTTCTCCATGGCCACATAAATAAGGCCATCGGGCCCAATTTCCACATTACGTACCCGTCCGATCCCTTCCAGCAAGCGCTCCTGCTCTACCACCTTGTGTCCGTCAAGAACCAAACGATGCAGGTATTCAAAACGCAACGACCCCATAAGCAGATGGTGTTTCCAGCCTTTGTAACGGTCGCTGGTAACAAAGGTCATTCCGCAGGGTGCGATGGAGGGATCCCAATAGGTGATGGGTTGCTCCATCCCCTCTTTGTGAGTGTGTTCAGTAAAAGTGGTTCCATCGTAATTGATGCCATAGGAAATCACAGGCCACCCGTAGTTTCGTCCTTTTAAAATCAGATTCAGTTCATCGCCTCCACGTGGGCCATGCTCCGATATCCAAATCTCACCCGTTACAGGATGCATGGTGGTACCCTGAGGATTGCGGTGTCCATAGGAATAGATTGACGGACTGGCCCCGGGTGTATCCACAAAAGGATTGTCGGCCGGAATGCGTCCATCGTCGTGTATTCGATGCAT
>JAWOEH010000006.1:0-5060 GCA_046482855.1 Bacteroidales bacterium
AGCGCGCCACCGACGTGATGATCGCCGGCAAGACCGCCGTGGTCTGCGGTTATGGCGACGTGGGCAAGGGCGCTGCCCAGTCCCTGCGTGTACGAAGTCGGTCTGGATGAGTACTTTGCCGGAGTGCTGCCCGACAAGAAGGCGGAGAAGGTGAAAGAGGTTCAATCTCGAGGGCTGGTCGTGGCTATGACCGGAGACGGAGTGAACGACGCTCCTGCGCTGCAGCAACTTTGAAGACGAAGATGCAGCTGAGTATGCCATTAGTGTGTATGTAAATGAATTGTTCAGGTATCAACCCTTTGATGCTGGAGCTGAACGTACCGTGCAGTATACTATTTATGAAAATAGCTTAATTCGATATTTGCAAGTAAGTGAAAGTGGCGACTTGATTGTGCTAGATTATGAGCCCGATAGTTATTATGAATTAACTAATAGTGACTATGAAACTCTTGGCTATGGCCAATATCATAATTTTTCGTATATCGATCAAGCACAGGAAAGTATTCCGGATTTAGGCTACAGCCATGAGTATTATGCCTGTAAGGTGTATAATAATTACTTGGATCACTATCTTGTTTACAGATATGATGGTAATGTATGGAACCGGGTTACCAGTGTAATGGAGGAGTCTACCGTATTCAGCTATAGCTGGAATGAGGAGAATTATGCCGAGAGTTATTGGTGGAAAGATCCCAATGTATATATTGAAATGACCGCAACTGATTTCTGGATTATCGTTGACTACGTTGCGGAGAACTATGGTACTGAGTTTATAGATCCACGTTATAGTAATCATGAAATTTACTATGGAGCCAATGCCAATTTCGTGAATTTCGATACACGCGAAATAAGTAGCGAGTTTGCATCGTGGGAGGAAGCGGTAAATGCGGCTTTCGTCGATGTATACTTACCTTCAGTGGCGCAAGAAGCAGTTGTGGAACGCTACGGCAGGCAGATGCACTATGTAATAGACTTCAAAACTTTTGGTGGAGCAGGAACGCAGTATTGGCAAACCAAATACAAAGTGACTAAAGCTGCTCCGGATCCGGAGTTTGAGAAAGTAAGCTTAGAAGAGACAACGATGTAATAATTAAAGATTAATTATTTTATTTCAGGGTCGGCTATAAAGTCGGCCCTTGTTTTTGCCCAAAACCACGCAAGGTGCAATTTTGGATAACTTTTTCCAATATAAGTTATCAACCGTTTTTCTATTCTGCGTTTTTAACAGCTTTTTGTTGATAGATTTTAAGGATCTAAATTTTGATCTGAAAAAAAATGAATTATGGCCATTTGTAATTGTTTATTATCAGTAGTAGAGTGAGTTGCAGGCGTGGTTGATAACTCCAAAAATATGTTGAAAAATACGTTTTAGATCATAGTGATGCCTACGCCAGCTATTTTTACCTTGCATACTAGTTCGCCAAAAAATGTTGGAGAACATATTTTCAAATAATCTAACCCAACGATATATGGAGGTAAAAGGAAAGCAGAAACAGATGAATAAGGAGACTACCACACCCACCACTCCCCAACGAAAAGCCTACAGCTTTGAAGAAGTATTGGCAGAAAGTAAGCGCTATTTTAAAGGAGATGAATTGGCTGCCCGTGTCTGGGCCAATAAATATGCGCTGAAGGACTCCTATGGCAACATTTATGAACGTACTCCCGACGAGATGCACCGGCGTATTGCTGCTGAGCTTTTTCGGGTTGAGCAGAAGTACGATAACCCCGTGTCCGAGGAGACGCTGTATGAGCTGTTGCGCGATTTTAAATACATTGTTCCTCAGGGAGGCCCTATGGCGGGCATTGGGAACCAGCATCAGGTGGCTTCTCTGTCCAACTGTTTTGTTATCGGACATAACAATCCTGCGGACTCCTATGGGGGAATTATGAAGATTGACCAGGAACAGGTGCAATTAATGAAGAGACGAGGAGGGGTTGGTCACGATTTATCGCACATCCGTCCTTCAGGTAGCCCGGTACTCAATTCGGCTCTTACCTCTACAGGTGTTGTGCCTTTTATGGAGCGCTACTCCAATTCTACACGCGAAGTGGCACAGGATGGGAGACGTGGTGCCCTGATGCTGAGTATCGGCATTAAACATCCCGATTCGGAAAAATTTATCGATGCAAAGATGGAGTCAGGCAAAGTTACCGGTGCCAATGTATCTGTGCGCATCGATGATGAATTTATGCGCGCTGTGGTTGAGGATAAGCCTTACCAACAGCAGTACCCCATTGATTCTAAACAGCCTGATTATAAAAAGACCGTTGAAGCTCGTAAGTTGTGGAAAAAGATTGTTCACAACGCCTGGAAGTCGGCTGAGCCCGGAATTTTGTTCTGGGATACCGTGCTGAATGAATCGGTTCCCGATTCCTACGCCGATTTAGGCTACCGTACGGTTTCCACCAATCCTTGTGGCGAAATACCCTTGTGTCCCTACGATTCCTGCCGATTATTGGCGATAAACCTGGTCAGCTATGTGAAAAATCCATTCACCGAAGAGGCCCGATTTGACTTTGATCTTTTCAAAAAACATGTACGTTACGCACAGCGAGTAATGGATGATATTATTGATCTGGAGATCGAGAAAATTGACGCCATTATTGCTAAGATTGATAATGATCCGGAAGATGAAGAGATTAAACTCGTAGAGCGCAACCTGTGGACAAACATCCGCAATAAAGCCCTGGAAGGTCGTCGTACGGGTATTGGCATCACTGCCGAAGGGGACATGTTAGCCGCACTGAACCTGACTTATGGAATGGATAATGCTGTTGATTTTAGCGAAGAGGTACATAAAACCATTGCTATTGAAGCCTACAGAGGTTCTGTTCAACTTGCACAGGAGCGCGGTGCTTTTCCTATATACGATGCTCAGCGTGAGCAAGACAATCCGTTTGTCAACCGGATAAAAGAACAGGATGAGCAGTTATACGCCGATATGGTGCAGTACGGACGCCGCAATATTGCCTTGCTTACGATTGCCCCCACCGGAACTACATCGCTAATGACGCAAACATCCAGCGGTATTGAGCCTGTTTTCCGTCCTGCTTACAAACGACGCAGAAAAGTGAATCCGAATGATCCTGATGTGCATGTTACATTTATCGATGAGGTTGGCGATAGCTGGGAAGAGTACAATGTATTTCATCAGAAATTCGACGAGTGGCTGGAAATAAAGGGCTACAATACCCAAGAGGTGCGGACCTATAATGATGAACAAATTGAGGAGCTAATCAAAAAATCCCCATATCACAAAGCCTCCGCCAATGACGTGGATTGGGTGAACAAAGTAAAGATGCAGGGCCGCATTCAGAAATGGGTCGATCACTCCATTAGTGTAACCATTAACCTGCCTGAAGACGCGACGGAAGATCTTGTTGGAGAGCTTTATGTAACCGCTTGGGAGAGTGGTTGTAAAGGTGTTACAGTGTATCGTGAAGGCAGCCGGTCGGGCGTGCTTATCTCCAATAAAAAGAAAGAACCGAAGAAGGAGGAACTTACCGATAAATCGCGTCCGAAGGTATTGGATGCGGACATTATTCGCTTTAATAATAACAATGAGAAGTGGATTGCTTTTATCGGACTATTAGAGGGACGTCCTTATGAAGTATTTACCGGATTAGCCGATGAAGAGATGTTTCCTATTCCCAAATCTATTTCCAAGGGACAAATCATAAAAGTGTCTGATGAGGATCATAGCCGCTACGATTTTCAATACATCGATAAGTACGGTTACAAGAATACACTTGGCGGACTTTCGCATATGTTCAATAAAGAGTTCTGGAATTATGCCAAATTAATTTCAGGGGTATTGCGTCATGGAATGCCACTTCCCGATGTGGTAACGCTTGTTTCCTCCCTTCGATTGGATAGTGAAACCATCAATACCTGGAAGAATGGTGTTGAGCGTGCGTTAAAGCGCTACATTCCTGATGGAACAAAAGCCAAAGAAGGAACCAAGTGCGAGGAGTGCGATTCAGATAACTTGATTTACCAGGAGGGTTGTTTGATTTGTCAATCCTGTGGACACTCCAAGTGTGGCTAAAGAGTTGTTCCCATTAACTTTTCAATAGTTGCTTTGTAAAAAAAGGCCGATGAGATACTCATCGGCCTTTTTGGTTGGTCTATTTTGTAAATGGATTTACAAGAGTTTTTTCTTGATGTTTTCGTACATTACTTTTACCATCTTTTCCAGGTCATATTCGTCCTTCCAGCCCCAATCTTTCTGCGCCTGCTCGTCGCTAATGCTACGTGGCCACGACTCGGCAATTTCCTGGCGGAAATCGGGCTTGTAGGTAACTTCCAATTCGGGCACATATTTGCGCAGCTCTTCTGTGAGCTCAGCAGCAGTGAAGCTGATGCCACCCAGGTTGTAACTTGAGCGTACCTGCACGTTTTCGGCGTCGGTTTCCATCAGGTCGATGGTGGCTTTCACTGCGTCGTCCATATACATCATGGGCAGTGCAATGTCTTCCGATAGAAAACACTCGTATTTACCTGATTTAATGGCGTCGTAGAAAATTTCAACGGCATAGTCTGTAGTTCCTCCGCCGGCCTCGGCTTTGTAGCTGATAAGCCCCGGGTAGCGAAGGCTACGGATATCCATGCCATATTTGTTGTGGTAGTATTCGCACCAGCGCTCCCCTGCCAGTTTACTGATTCCATAAACGGTGGTAGGCTCCATAATAGTAAGTTGAGGCGTGTCTACCGCAGGTGTTGTGGGGCCAAAAGCACCCATGGATGAGGGCCAGAAGATCTTTTTGATTCCTTTTTCTCGTCCCAGATCAAGCACATTGAAAAGGCTTTCCATGTTGATATCCCATGCCCATTTTGGGTTCTTTTCGGCATTTCCCGAGAGAATGGCTGCTAGATGGTAAATCTCTGTAATCTGGTAAGCATCCAACACTTCCGCAATGCGTTCCTTTTTCATCACATCAACAATTTCAAAGGGACCGCCTTCCATTACTTCGTCGGTGGCAGGTTTAATGTCCGAGGCTATTACATTGTCGGCACCAAATCGATTTCGTAACTCAACGGTAAGATCCGATCCGAT
>JAWOEH010000088.1:0-5470 GCA_046482855.1 Bacteroidales bacterium
ACTCTTCAGGAACCGATATTCCCCAGCAAAAGAAAACCAGCAAGATGGCTGATAGAAGGATAAAAGCGTTATTGACAAATGCTGCCTTAAGTGCCAGGTGTTATGACCCACAAATAAAACATTACTACAACCGAAAAATTAAAGAAGGCAAAAATAAATTTTGTGTTTTAAATGCCGTGCGTTTCAAGCTAATAACTAGAGTCTTTGCAACAGTAAACAGGGGAACGCCATATGTAAAAATGGCTCATTGATCATAGATGTAAGGTTCGTCAATAGTGCCCCAGCTATAGGTGATGTCCTGACCGACTCGTCTCCATGGGTGAATAGTATATCTGGAAGTTAATAGGAGCAAACTGACTGTTTTTAAAGGGTTTAGCTCATTACTGTGAGCAAAAATCCGCATTAATAAAACGCCGTAAAGAAAATGCAAGAACGAGCGTTAAGAATCCATTTCTGTTCGAAGAACGCGCCATTTTCTGTTGTCGTATAAAATGATAAGAAGCCGCCAGACTCCGTCTGGTAAATTCAAGTTAAATGGATTTAGTGAGTTCGCAGCATTTTTAGGTGTTTTATTATAGTCCCGGCCAAGCCGGGATCGCTGCAGACAAAAGAACAAGGAGAAAAAATAGAGCGGTCATTATTTTATAGGGCATTGTCGACACCAATGGCAAGAAAAACAGCATGTTACTTCTTTATGTCACACATCATTAGTGCTTGCTGCACCCTCCTAAAACCAACATCTATAGGCTGTCTAAAATTTTGTCATCGCAGTTGTTTTGTAAGAGTAGAGGTGAAAAATTAGTAAATGAAACTTGCTTTTGACATAGAATTCGGTAGGCAGGGATTTTCCACCGTTACTTCCATGACTTGCATTTTTCCGACAAGTGCATAATCAAAAACGATATAGCTGTTCATCGGCTATATCGAATTGGTTACGTACCCATCCGGTACCATGTAAAAATCAAGGGAGAGGTAAACCCATACCTGCCAGAGTATAACAAGTGCTTCGCTAATAGAACAAAAAAAAGAGAACAGTTAGCCATAGAGTGTCGACAAATTACTACTTTTATTGCCAATGAGAATAAAGTTAGTAATTACAGCCGGGTCTTCCCTCACCGGAAAAGCCTTAAAAGTGCCTGAGCCCCCAAAAAAATCGGGGCAGGCTGTGTGCCGGGAAACTGGCACGCACGGTTCTTAGGGGGCGTAAGCTACCTGTTGGCAGCAATATTGCAAATAAATCATTATTTTAATACTAACCAAAAATAGAAAGAATTATGAAAAAAATTACGTATTTAATCATTGCAAGCATTATGACCATAAGTGTTCAAAGTATTTTCGCTCAGGAAAATAACGACGTCATTTCACTTTATGATGGAAGTAAATTAATGTATGATGATGATATCGGGTTTGAAACTCATTATTATCTAACGGGCCCAAACTCACATGAAGCAATCGACGGTAAAATCCGAAGACAATTCTGTAAAGCACCAGGAGGCGTTTCTACATACGAGATTATTAAAAATTATGAAAAAGCCATTCAATCTAAAAATGGGACTATTATTCATTTATCGAGGAAGGCTCAAAGCTATAAAGATAAAGAGACGGGAAAAACAATCCGATTTATGAAAAATTTGTTTGCGAAAGGCAGATATAACCATAATGTGTCGTATCCCTACATTCAGCTTCCAAATTTTGCAAAAGATTATATTTCAGGGAAAATTTCAACAGCAGAAAATGACATTTATATAAGCGTGGCTGCTGCTGTAGTTGAATCGAAAACATATTACACGATTGTTACGGTTCTGGCAGAACCAATGGATATGAACAATGTAACTTTAAATGTACTGAATGAAGGTATTGCACAAAGCGGAAGAGTTGCCATTTATGATATTTATTTCGATACAGGAAAATCTGAAGTGAAAGATGAATCTACCTACGCACTGAAAACAGTTGCTGATTATTTAAAAAATAATAGTGGCCAGAAATTCCTGATTGTAGGACATACCGATAATACCGGCGATTTTGATGCCAACATTAAATTATCTACGGACAGGGCTGAGGCAGTAAAACAAAAACTCGTAGCTGATTACAATATTCCGGCAAAGCAGTTAAAAACCTACGGAGTAGGTTCAACATCTCCACAAATGAGCAATGCAACAGAAGATGGAAAAGCAAGAAACAGAAGAGTGGAATTGGTTGAATTCTAAGATTTATTAAGATCTTATATTACGAACTGAAAAACATATAACATCACTAATGTCTATTAATTTTTGTTAAAAATATCGAATTCCAATTGCAATTTCCCTTAACCTTTGGTTTGCTTAGCTTCTTCAGGTTGAAACAGGTCTTTAATATTGTCCTTTTTCATAAGGGAACTGCTCAAATGAAGATAGCTATTTCAAAGGTGCGACAAGGTTCTTGACAAACTTTCTACTGATTATTAATATGTTAAAGCTGTTTTTAACTATTTTTAATAGACGTTAGTGATATAACATAAAACAAAACTCACATGAAAAAACTAAATGCCTTAATAACTATAATCGCTACGATCACATTCCTATCGTGCGAAAAAGATCCAGAGACGCCTGCCAACTTTATTGCATCGCAGGGTACATATATCGGCGTTGTTCACCTTGCTTATGGAGACCTTGACGGTTCAGCCGTTGTCTATCGCCTTAATGAAGATAATGGCGAATGGGATGAAATCTCATGGACCGATGCCAGCAATTTTGACGATATCGGGTATCAGCTACCTGACTACTACATTGTACCGGGTAAGGAATATCGATATAGAATGAGGGTGCACAATGATGGATATAGTGATTATACCAATGAAATAACCGGATATGCTTATAAAGGAGAACCTGCCGAAATAACATCCATTACCCGTGAAAATAGTGGAGATAAGGTGGAGAGAACCATTAATTGGAGAAATCCCAACGATTTCACTGAAATTAAAAACTTGATCCACATAATATATGAGGTGTACAGGGCAGAAGATGGCAATTACTCAAACTATCGCTATGTTGGGAAACGAGAGCAAAGGGTTACTCAATCTTCAGACATTCAATATGAATGGTCATTTACAGACATTAGTCGTGATCCCGAAAAAACCCATTCTTACAAAATTAAAACACGTTACAAATATTATTATACTGATTCTGGTGAGAGTTACAATGATGATAACAATTATTATGACGTAGATGGAACCACCGTAGAAGAAGATGACAGCGGAAATGACGATAATCCGGTAGTAAACTACAATACCGCCGACTTAGGGCAGTTAATTACAGCAGCTTCCGGTGATGAGGTTTTTGCTCCCAAGGATAAAGTGGTGAACGGAACACTCTATGTCGAAGCGATTTCCGGTTCTTCTGCTGCGGGTGGAACGCCTTCTCTCTACAAGTTCAACGGTACTTCCTGGCAAGAGGTGTGGACCTGTAGCGATCTGAATCAAACCATGAGTAGTTCATTTGGCGTATCTTCTTCGGGCGATTCTTACCTGCTGGGTTCCGACGCATCCACCACAGTGTATAAATGGGATGGTTCCTGGACAGACATTGGCCTCCCGGATAATTATGATGGACTATACGGCCTTGAAGTTTTTAATGACGAAGCACATCTCCTGATTGAGGATGGTGATGTATTACAAGTACATAAATACAATGGCTCAAACTGGTCGCAGGTCGGCTCTGATGTCGCTTCAGGGTCTATTTTTAATACAAATCTGGAGAGTGTAAACGGAAACCTGTATGTGACCTATATCATTGATGATGTTTTGTATATTAAGCATTTAAACGGAAGCAGCTGGGACATCGATTTACAGTGGGGACAGGAGTGGTTATCAGATATAGAACTGGCACATACGGGTAGCAACCTTTATTTCAGCTCCGGTTCGGCTTCCTCAGACTTTGACGGAGGGGTGTATCGTGTAACCAGTAGCACCACCGTGGAGAACCTGATTCCCGAAGAACATGAATCGTGGTTTACGTTGGGAGCATTTGATCTTACAACCGATAGCGAAGGAAACATCATCGTGGCCAGCATGAAATATGAGTATGCCGATGAAAGCCATACAACTTTAATCAGCTATCCGCATCTGAATCTATATGACGGAAGCGAATGGAAGGCACTTTCCGGAGATTTTACTGATGGTACTATACCGGTTACAGTTAGCACTATCGGAACGGATGTATATTATGTTTACGGTGAAAAGGCAAGCGAAACTGCCACACATGATGCCACTGTGTTAAAAGCAAAAAAACTAACAAAATAATTAATAGATTGAACAATTAACTATTGCTAACAAATTAGGAATTAAGTCACAGTTGGTCCACCAAAAAAGGCAGTAAGCAAAGGAACTTACTGCCTTTTTGTTGTGTGCCGTGCATGGTAATATACTAGGTGGTGTAAGTCCACTATGGGGGTTTATAGTCGCCAACCATTAACTTAAAGCAAGGGTGTCCATCGTGAGGTGGAATCTGAAGGAAGCTGGCGGTAAAACTCTGCCCCGAGGAACACGAATCGTATCAGGCATATCCAGATGGATGAGATTGCAACACAAATCGAAGTCCCAAGACTATACAGAATCCGGAGTGTAAATACGGCGGGGATATGGAGTGAAAGTATATCACCTTACCACGGGAGGTCTCACAGACATGTGGTAACGGAGTATGAAGCATGGTTGAAATAAGATTTGCTGTGAGAAGTCAGCCGAAGCCATAGTATCCCGATACCTCCAATTGGGAGAAGGGCAGAACCTTAGTTATCAAATTAATGAAGATTACCAAATGAAAGGTAGAAGGCAGAAAATATCGAAAGATAGCTACCACTAAAAAGTAGGTGCGGAACACCGAGGATATGATGGAGCGCCGACTTCCATTTGGATAACTGAAAATAATGAAGTAACACCATTACAGGAGGACGGATTATTAGGAGAGATACTCAATCCTTATAATTTGAACAGGGCTTATTTACGAGTAGTTCGAAATAAAGGGAGTTATGGTGTCGACGGAATGGAAGTCCCTAAGCTTAAGGAGTACCTAAAAGCAAACGGATCCGACCTGATAAAATCCATAAAATCCGGCAAATACCGTCCAAATCCGGTACGTAGGGTAGAAATACCCAAGGACAAGACAAGTAAACGACCATTGGGTATTTCCACCGTCGTAGACCGTTTTGTCCAACAAGCCATTCACCAGGTACTATCACCAATTTACGAGAAGGAATTTACAGATGAAATTATCGATCTTTATCATGCCCTAAAAAAGGAAAGAGAAAGTTTTAGTGAACTGGGCATCGATTTCGAGGAAAAGGCTTTCTATGACATACTCAAGTCATTAACCGTGAAGTATGATTTTCCTTATCCGGATGAGAAACTGCTGCACTTATCGAAAGAGGTGAAGGCGGTTGTTGATGACAAAGCCAAATATACCGATTGGAGTAAGCGTGATGATATAAAAGCCGAATT
>JAWOEH010000104.1:0-21451 GCA_046482855.1 Bacteroidales bacterium
GTCTTTCACAACAACGTTCACACCGGGTATCGGACTACCATCTTCAGAGCTGGTAATGACACCCGTTACTTTTTGCTGTGCCTGCAGGAGGTTGACCCCCACAAACACGAAGAATGCAAGAAAAAGCGTAATTTTCTTCATAGATAAATTTTTAAGGGTTTCAAATAGGGTTATTAAATTTTACACACGCCGACAATTTAGGAAAAATTATGGTCCGAAAAAACATTTTGTCCATAAAAATGCGCAATTGGCCTAACTTTAAACCGCATTTATCTTCCCGAATAACAAAACAAAACCCTGCTATACAACATCTTTCATACAGTAAACTCGAATAATAAACCGCCAGGTAATTCTATTGACATGAGTCAGAAAATAAAGAAAAACAGCCATCAAAGGGCTATCTTTTCAATAAAAATCAAAGAATTGGCAACAATGATGTCTGGGAAGATACGACAGATAGCCTCACAACCTCAGCAATAAGGAGAGTTTAAACATAGTTATAGGCAGGAGGGGCTAAATGAGAATTGAAGCAACCGAAACAAATAGCATGCAATATACCCGGACAATCGTGCATTAAAAAAAGAAAGGCCGTCAGGAATTCCTAACGGCCTCTGCAAAGGTTGCGAAAATTTAGCTTACAATTTTGCCTCTACTATCGCCAGAATTTGCTCTTCCAGCTTCTCGGTGGCCTGCTCAATCTCCTTGCCTTTTGTCAAAATATCTTCAACAAAAGCTTTGTCGTCCAAATCGGCTGCATTGATCTTCACATTTAAATAAGCTCCTTTTACTGCAGAACGAATAGCCAATGCGCCCACACCTGCATCCGAAACAGAATTAGGGTTTCCAATTTCGGCCATGGCCTTAATCACTTCCAATGCTTTATAGGCGGTTTCCATCACACGGAAAGGTACCCTGATGGCATCCTTGGTTGCCTCAGCTATAGCCTTTTTGCGGGCTGCCTTCTCCTCGTCGCTCTTTTTAGGCAAACCAAAAGCATCCATTATCCTGTTAAATGCTTCGGTATCCTCATCAACCAGGCGGGTTAACTCCTGCTGATAGGCCATGCCCTTTTCGGCCCAATCAGAAAACTCCTCCCAGCGATCATCCCAACCTCGCTTATGTGAGGACAAGTTGGCCACCATGGTTCCCAGGGCAACCCCCATCGAACCCATGTAAGCCGATACAGAACCTCCTCCGGGAGCGGGGGATTCAGAAGCGGTTTCATCCGAAAACTCGGCAAGCGTCATGTCAACAAGCTTTTTGCCTTTAGCCTGCTCCTTCTCTAAGAGGTACTCAACAATCTTCTCCTCAGGCTTAAATTCGTAAAGATCATCCAGCCCTAAGGATTTCACAGCAATCTTGATGAGCTCTTTTTCAGGAATACCCACTGAGCGTTGCTGTTTCCGCAGAAAATATTTCCCGGCATCAATCATTGCCTGCTTTGGCACAAGCCCCACAAGCTCAGAACCGGTAACGCGGATACCACGTGTTTCAGCTCGGCGTGAAACTTCGTCAAAGGCTTCATGAATAGAAGTAATACTGATATTGGTCAGGTTCATGGAAATCTGAGCAATGCCATACTCATCAATAAACCAACCAATGGCTTTTGTGGCTTTTAATGAGCCGGGTTCCCACACTTTATTTCCCTTTTCATCCAATACAGGTTTTCCTGTGAGTTTGTCGCCCTCACGTTTCACGCGCCCCTTTTCGCGCACATCAAAAGCAATGGAGTTCGCGCGGCGAGTGGAGGTGGTGTTCAGATTAAAATTATAGGCCACAAGAAAATCGCGAGCGCCCACAGCTGTAGCCCCTGCCGAAGCATTGAAGGTGGCAGGACCAAAATCGGGTTTCCATTCGGGTTTTGCCAGCTTCTCCTCAAGTCCCTCATACTCACCTGAGCGACAATTTGCCAGGTTACGTCGCTCATCGGTAGTGGCTGCGTGCTCATAGCAATAAACAGGAATCTGCAACTCTTTACCAATGCGCTCGGCCAATTTATGGGCAAATTTTACCGTCTCTTCCATGGAAATGTTGGCCACGGGAACCAATGGACATACATCGGTTGCGCCAAAGCGCGGGTGCGCTCCTTTGTGCTTGGTCATGTCAATTAATTCGGAGGCCTTTTTCACGGCTCTGAAAGCCGCCTCCAACACCTCATCGGGAGTTCCCACCATGGTTACAACCGTGCGATTGGTTGCTTGTCCGGGATCCACATCCAGCAAGCTAACACCTTCAACCGACTCAATTTCATCGGTAATTTGTTTAATGATGCCCATATCGCATCCTTCGCTGAAATTGGGCACACACTCTATTAATTTTGTTCCACTCATGTTTGTTTTCCTATTATTTTAGTAGTTATTGTACTTTTCCGTTTAGTATAACAGTATCAATCAAATTACTTCCATACGCATACGGCATATAATCGTAGGTAGGAATAGGTTTTGTAATAAACACATTGGCCGCTTTGTCCAGCCCTATTGCGCCATGAGTATCGCCTAACCCCATGGCATAGGCGGTATTCTTTGTTGTAGCATGGATTACCTCCTCGGGGAGCATTTTCAGTTTAATGGTACCAAGGGACATCACCAATTTCATGTTTCCTGAGGGGGAAGATCCCGGATTGTAATCGGAGGCAAGCGCTATTGGTAATCCGGCATCTATCATCTTTCGCACCGGCGGATCAATCATCCCCAAAAAGAAGGCGGCGCCAGGGAGCAACGTGGGCATGGTTTCCGACCCCAGCAAAGCTTGGATCTCTTCATCCCCTGTGTACTCGAGGTGATCAACAGATAAGGCATCGTATTTAACGCCCACCTGAATGCCGCCGGAATAATCCAGCTCATTTGCATGGATTTTAGGTCGCAATCCATATTTAATGCCAGCCATCAGAATACGTTCGGTCTGTTCCGGGGTAAAGAAGCCTTTATCGCAGAAAACATCGATAAAATCGGCCAACTCTTCGGAAGCTACCTGTGGGAGCATCTCATTGATAACAATATCCACATATTCGTCTACATTATTCCTGTATTCCGGCGGAATGGAGTGCGCCCCCAAAAAGGTTGTTTTAATGGCAATAGGAGTCGTCTCTTTCAGGCGTTTAGCCACACGCAACATCTTTAGTTCCCCCTCTACCGAGAGTCCATAACCACTTTTAATTTCAACGGCTCCGGTACCAAAGCCAATAATTTCCTCCACGCGCGCTAACGACTGACGATAAAGCTCCTCTTCGCTGGTTTCGTTCAAGAGCTTGGCACTATTCACAATGCCTCCTCCCCTTTCGGCAATCTCCTCGTAGGAGAGGCCACGGATTTTATCGCCATACTCAATTTCACGGCTCCCGGCATATACCAGGTGTGTATGGGAATCGCAGAAGGAGGGAAAGACCATTTTTCCTGTGGCATCAATCACCTTGTCGGCATCGGGCGGACAGGTGTCCATCTTCCCGAAGCCGGTAATTTTATCATCTTCCATTAATAAAAAGGCATTTTCCAAAGTATGCAACTTTTGCATATCGGCGCCGGCGACCCATTTACGGGGCTGTTCCTCAATGTTAATTAAGGACTTGATATTTTTAATAAGTAGTTTCACAATTTTTCTTTTAAGAGTTCTACACTTTGTCCTACCACCCAAACGCATGTTTGTTCATAGTATTCAACTATTTATAAATGTTACTACTAATCTGTAGTGGGAGTATTGGCCACGAATTTACAAAATTCAACCCGATTGGGTAAATATTTTTGAATGTTATAAGTAATGCTTTATTTTTAGGGTTTTTAAAATTTCACGTGTAGTACTAATTAACGATCTTCCCAAACGGAAGAAAAAACGCATAAAAATAGCTGTATAATGAAGAAAAAGAGAACGATCCCTCACACCTATGTAATTGTATTTGGCATTATTGTGGTAGCCGCGATACTAACCTGGTTTGTGCCAGGCGGAGAGTTTGAGCGTGTGCAAAAGACCATTGGAGACGGCTCCACTCAGGAAGTGATTCAGGAAGATTCCTTCCACTATGTTGAGAATCAACCCCAAACCTGGGAGATTTTTGCTGCCTTTTTTAAAGGTTTTGTGGATAAAGCCAATATCATTGTGTTTATCTTAATGATTGGCGGTGCTTTCTGGATTATGAATGAAAGTAAAGCCATTGATGTGGGGATTTACTCTTTCCTGCGGAAGACAAAAAAAATTGAGCACCTGAAAATATTCCGCATACTGGGGATTCAAAATGTCATTATCACGCTGATAACCCTCATGTTTAGTCTTTTTGGTGCCATTTTTGGCATGAGCGAAGAGACGATTGCCTTTATCATCATCTTTGTACCCTTGGCCATTTCCATGGGTTACGACTCCATTGTGGGGGTGAGTATGTGTTTTGTGGGGGCAGGCCTGGGCTTTGCCGGGGCACTGCTAAATCCCTTTACCATTGGTATTGCTCAGGGACTGGCGGGTATTCCTCTGTTTACAGGTATTGAATACCGATTTGTGGCCTGGCTCATCATTAACCTTGTGGGTATTTCCTTTATTCTTTACTACGCGAACAAGGTAAAGAAAGATCCCACAAAATCGCCGGTATATGAAGATGACAATGAAAACTGGCGCAAAGGTCACAATGTGGATGTGGAGTCGCTGGAATACCGAACTCCAAAAGCCGCTTGGGCAGTTTTCGTTATCCTATCGGCCATTATGGTAGCGGCCAGTATTTTCTACCCACAAACCACACTAACCATTGGGAAAGCTTCACAAACCCTTCCGATGATTCCGGCAATGACGGCAATTTTTGTGGTTTTATCGATAGTTACCCTGCGCAAGTCGGTACACTTTTTTATTCTGAATATTTTGCTCTTCACAATTCTGTACTTGATTGTGGGCGTTATGGGCTACCACTGGTATGTAATGGAAATTGCCACACTTTTCTTTGGAATGGGGCTGGCCTCAGGAATTGCCAACAACCAATCGGCTAACGAGATTACCAACCAGTTTATCGCAGGCGTGAAGGACATCTCTTCAGCGGCACTGGTTGTAGGCCTTGCCGGAGGAATCATTATTGTAATGCAGGAGGGGAAAATCATTGATACCCTGCTCTACTACATTTCACAATCGATGCAAAGCGTAGGGAAAGTGGGTTCCATAGCAGTTATGTACGTCATCCAGAACCTCATTAATGTCATCATTCCTTCGGGAAGTGCTAAGGCAGCCCTTACCATGCCCATTATGGCACCCTTTTCCGATCTTATTGGCATTTCACGTCAGGCAACCGTAATGGCCTTTCAATTTGGCGATGGCTTTACCAACATGATTACGCCAACTTCTGGTGTATTGATTGGTGTTTTAGGGGTAGCCAAGATTCCTTATGAAAAATGGCTGAAGTGGATCACTCCCTTTATGATTGTGTTGATTATTTTAGGCTTTCTCTTACTGATTCCAACCGTAACCATGGACTTAAATGGTTTCTAAACGACTAATACTAATCCTGATTGTTCTGAGCCTCTCGCTTTACGGGAGGGCTCAGAACGATACCACCTTCCGGAAAACCGGCTGGACGTTTGGCGCACTTCCCGCAGTTGCTTTTGAGTCGGATATAGGATTTAAATACGGAGGGGTTGTAAATCTGTTCTATTATGGCGATGGCAGCAGCTACCCCGACTATTTGCACTCGTTGTTGATGGAAGTATCGCGTACAACAAAGGGAAGCGGCATCAACCAGCTTTTTTACGACTCGGAACATTTACTTCCCATCGAGGGGTTAAGAGTAACTGCCGATATAAGCTACTTAACTGAACAAGCCCTTGATTTCTACGGATTCAACGGACACCAGGCCGTATATAACAGCTTTTGGGAAGAGGATGATGCCAACGAGTATATTTCCCGGGTATTTTATCGGCAGGAGCGCCGACAGCTACGCATGTTTCTGCATTTTCAGTACCGCCTCACCCCTGTTTGGCGGGTATTTTTCGGCATAGCGCATCATCAACACCACATGCGGACGGTAGATATCGATAAACTCAATAAAGGCCAAAAAGAGGAGGATATGCTGCCTGACACTACCACACTCTTTGAACTCTACACACGGTGGGAAGTGCTGCCACAGGAAGAGCTGGACGGCGGAAAGAACAATGTAGTAAAACTGGGCATTATCTACGACACACGCGATAATCAGGCGAGCCCGCGTAAGGGAATATGGACTGAAGCGCTGTTGTTTACAACTCCCTCCTTTTTGGGTAACCGCGAAAACCAATACACACGCATAGCGGCCATACACAGGCAATACATTCCTGTAACCCCGGCTATCACATTTGCCTATCGGGTAGGCGCACAGGGAACGCTTGCAGGGAATACGCCCTACTACATGCTCCCCTATTTAATGAATTCCTTCTCGCCCAGCACGTTAAACGAAGGGCTGGGAGGAGCAAAATCCTTAAGAGGTGTGCTGCGTAACCGCATTGTGGCCGACGCATTGGGCTATACCAATCTGGAGATGCGATGGCGTTTTTATACGTTCGATCTTTTTCAAAACCAATTTGCCCTGACGTTAAGTAGTTTCTACGATGCCGGTTTACCCTTAAAAGAGGTAAAGCTAAACCTGACAAACATTCCGGAAGAGGTTGACCAAAGCGACTATTTCTCCAACAATAAACACGACTTACACCAAAGCATGGGCATAGGCTTGCATGCTGCCATGAACGAGAACTTTGTCCTTGCTATCGACTATGGGCATGCACTGGATAAACGCGACGGAAATTCAGGACTCTATATTGGTATGAACTTTCTGTTTTAATGGCCGAACCATTGCAACACCTGAGCCATCAGATAGCCCAGGTAGTTTCCTGCAGCATAACCGATAATGCCCACTGTGAGCCCTGAAATGATCACTTGTCGATTTTTAAGAGCACCTGCAACAACAGGAACAAAAGGAGGAGAACAAATAAGGGCTGTGGAGGAAATCATGAGGGTATCGGCATCAATTTTAAATAATCGGGCAAGCAAAGCATGTAAAAGGAGTGTGCCAAATACCACAAAACTTATATACTTCAACAGCCCCGGCGCAGAACCCGAGAACTGTGTAATATCAGCCATAGAAGCCACCACTACACTGAAGACCAATATAAAATACATCCCTAAATCGAAGGTGCGTGGCAGCTTATAGACAGCCGGAATAAGAGAACCGCCAATGCCCAGGGTAGTAATAAGCAATATGGCCACAGGTGTTTGCATGTTTTCAGGCATCAGCAGACTTACGCCCCCACCAACGGCAAAAACAATAAGGGTGGCCAATAATCCTTTTCCCAAATAGCGCCATTGCGAAGGATGAAAAAGCCCCTGATAAGGATTGCCTCCCTGCGAGCTGAAGGAAGCTGATCTTTCCGATACCTCTTGATGCTGCGGATAAGCCGGCAGAAAAGAACCAAATACACGCCGCCCAAATACCATTAAAAAGAACAGGTACACAGTACTAAGCGCCATATCGTAGGTATGGGTAATGATATAAGTATCAGGCGACACATCCAGCATCATCTGCAGTGAAGCCAAATTGGGGGTGCCCCCCGAATACACGCCCACCAACATCCCCCCTATCTTCCACAACTCTTCCATTCCCTGCCCGCGAAAGAGCAGATACCCCGCTGCCACCATAACCATCACGCTTACTAAAGCTACTGCCATGGAAAGCATGGTTTTCCCGGCCATGGTAAACCACCCTTTTACATTGGCCGAAAAGAGCAACAAAGGAAGTGCCAGCGGAATGGTTAAGGTGGTAAGGATATTTTGAACAGCTGTGGATTGCTCTGGTAACAGGCCGGAATTGCCCAGTACCAACCCCACAATGTAGGCAATAACTACAGCGCCTAACTTACTGGCAAAAGGCACCTTGCGACAAACAAGCAAAATAAGGGCCGGCAAAAACAAATAACCGGCCACCAATAAAACAGTAATCATGCTATCAGGATTTAGATCCGCCACCAAAGATAAGGAATGTTGGCCATATTTTGGCGTGCGCCAAAACAGAAAAGGGAAGAGCGATGTGCTCTTCCCGGAATGCATTTTCCTGTAAGATGTTCACCTATTCTTTTTGGGCCTTATCTTTCAGCTTCTTACAATCCTTAATATCTTCCAAATTACGGTTGTATACGGACATGGCGCGATGGCTCATACCCATGGAGGAAAAACCGCCATCGTGATAGAGGTTTTGCATGGTAACTTTACGGGTAAGATCCGAAAAGAGCGCAATACAATAATCGGCACACTCATCGCCATCGGCATTTCCCAGTGGCGACATCCGGTTCGAAAAGTCCATCAACCCATCGAAACCCATTACACCCTGACCGGCAGTGGTGAGTGTTGGCGACTGGGAGATGGTATTGATACGAATTTTACGCTCGCGGCCATAAATATAACCAAAACTACGCGCGATGGACTCCAGCAGAGCTTTTGCATCTGCCATATCGTTATAGCCATACATGGTACGTTCCGAAGCTACGTAACTTAAGCCGATAACCGATCCCCAATCCGCAATGGCATCGAGTTTCCGAGCTGTTTGCAATACTTTATGAAACGATAAAGCGGAAACATCCAGGGTTTTCAGAAAGTAGTCGTAATTGGTATCGTCGTAGGTATGTCCCTTACGTACATTGGGCGACATCCCTATGGAGTGAAGGATAAAATCGAATTTCCCGCCAAAATGCTCCATCGATTTGGCAATCAAATTCTCCAGATCCTCAACCTTAGTGGCATCGGCAGGAATCACGGGTGCGTTGCACGTTTTCGCCAATTCGTCGACACTGCCAAGGCGCATGGCAAAAGGGGCATTGGTAAGGACAATTTCCGCCCCCTCCTGGTTCGCCCGCTCGGCAACTTTCCAAGCTATCGACATATCATTCAGGGCTCCAAAAATGATCCCTTTTTTTCCTTTTAATAGATTATAAGCCATAGTTTACTATTTTCCATCGTAAATACGATAGACATTATACATAGTGAATTGTTCAATTATTTATGCTCCGGGGGTATTCGCAGGAATAGCAAGCAACTCTCGCGCATTCTCATAAGCAGCATCTGTTGGAGGATCGCCGGAGAGCATCTGGGCAATTTCATGCAAACGCTCTTGTTTAGTAAGTACTTTTAATTGTGTAGCCGTACGCTCCTCGCCTTCGGTTTTATAAACTTTAACATGCTGTTGTCCTTTGCTGGCAATTTGTGGCAGGTGCGTAATATTAAGTACCTGCATATGTTGGCCCATCTGTTGTATAATAAGGCCAATTTTATTGGCAATTTCGCCGGAGGTTCCGGCATCAATTTCATCAAAGATAATGGTAGGCAAGGCGGCCTTTTTAGCAATCATAGCCTTAAGGCTCAGCATTACCCTGGACATTTCCCCACCCGAGGCCACTTTCGATAAGGGTTCCAAGGGCACATGCCGGTTGGCCGAGAAAACAAATTGCACAACATCCTGCCCTTTTGGCCCAAAATCGTCACGCAGGCCGGGTTTTACCTCAATGCGACCATTGGGCATGCCCAGTTGTTGCAAGGTTGCCGACAAGTGTTCCGAAATGGGCTTAAACGATTTTTTTCGTTTAGTAGTCAGTTCGTTACCGGCCTTTTTTAGTTGTGCTCTTGTTTCGGCAAGATCTTTCTCCAGGCTCCCTATCTGCTCATCGATATTTTCAGCCGACTCGGCAGCTTCGTGAAACCTACCCCGCATTTCAATAAGGGTTCTTATATCCTGTGCACCATGCTTTTGCATAAGCGAGTAATACAAATCTACCCGTTCGCGCACAAAAGTCAACCGCTCCGGATCGTGCTCCAGGGTTTCGGCGTGCTGTTCAATTTCTCCGGCAATATCCTGCAATTCAATATGAGCACTTTCCAGGCGCTCAAATAGCTCGGCCGCAGGACGGAAATAGCCCTCAATTTTATGCAGTGCCTGGGCGCCTTCCTTCACTTGCTGCACTAACGAGAGCTGATCGCCATCCAGCAAGGTGCTGGCCAAGGCTAACTGTTGCTTAATCTCTTCGGTATGCGCTAAAGTCTCGAGCTCAGTCTCCAATTCCTGCAACTCCCCCTCCTGAAGCTTTGCTTTTTCAAGCTGTTCCCACTGAAACCGATTGTAGTCGGCATCGGCCTTTGCTTTTCCGGCAATTTCCCGAAGTTGCCTCAGGCGCGCCTGAAGATCTTTATAGGTAGCATATACTGTTTTATAACTTGCTAATTCATTGTGTGTTTCGGCAACAATATCAACCACTTCCAGCTGAAAGTCATCGCTCCCCAACAATAAATGCTCGTGCTGCGAATGGATATCAATAAGGGTGTTTGCCAAAAGCTTTAAAACGGTTAAAGTAACCGGCGAATCGTTTAAAAAAGCCCGTGATTTTCCAGAGCTTAAAATTTCCCGACGAATAATAGTATGTTTATCATACTCCAAATCGTGCGTATCAAAAAAGGATTGTAACTGATATTTACTTACGTCAAAATCGGCCTCAACAATACACTTGCGCTCTTTATCGCTCAACACAGAAACATCGGCACGCTGACCCAACACCAATCCCAGGGCTCCCAAAAGAATGGATTTCCCGGCGCCGGTCTCACCCGTAATGGTTGTTAATCCTTGAGCGAAGTCTATCTCTAAACGTTCAATCAGGGCGTAATTCTGTATAGAAAGATGTGTTAACATAAACAACGAATTAACTCTACAAGGTACTGTTTATGAGCAAAGAAGACTTTACTCTGATTGCTTCATGCGTTTATATTTGTCAATATTAGCCGGATCGATCTCGGTGAGAATCTCGTAAGCCCGGTTAATTTCTGCAGGATTCGCTTCAGAATAAACATTTATAAACTCATCATGTTTAGCTTCGGTAATCATTTGTAAAAAAAACAAAAAAGGATCGGGCTTTTTCCGATACACCTTTTGCAGTAACTCCAGACTTTGGGTTATTTGGGCTCTTCCTTTTGCGGGATCTTCACTCATTTGATCCAAGCCTAGCCGGTGATACTGGTACATGAATTGACGAATCTCCTCGTATTCATTACTCAGGATATTCTGTACCAACCAATAGCGATTTTTACGCGATTCAAAGGCTTTCCATCCTTTCTGTGGAGCATTTTGAGCATTGGTCACAATGGTTTCGGCATGCTGAAAATAGGAACTTCCGCCCATGGATGAAAAACTATCGTAATCAAACCCTAAAATGATATAGGCATAATAAGCCAATACGGAAGTAAGATTGGATTTATGTTCGTTAAGGGTAAATTCCAACGGTTCAAACTCCACATACTGAAATCGCAAATTATCATCTTTATAGGTAAAAACAGGTGTATTGTAAGAGCTGTTAAAAACCGGGCGACGACTTTGAATTTGTATGCTTCCTGAAAACTCATCACCGGCTTGCTCCTGAATATTGATCATCATGTTACACTCGATGCGCTCCTCATTTCCGTACACATGGTTGGTCCATGCCTGATTGTTCATGAATTCGTATATAGCTTTCTGCAGGGTCTGAAAAACCTGCTTGTTTGTTCCCTGCACCTGACTATGTACTACCTGCACATTACAACGCAGCTCCTGCGCCAGGGATGTTTGATGACTAAACACCATCAACAACAAGGCTACCAGAATAGGGAAAGTAGATTTTCTCATGCTCTTTACGCGTTTTTCATGGCTAAAATACGAAACTTTTACAAATGAGCAGCATTCTTCATAAGGCTGCAAAGCTTATTTACGATATCGGCCGCCACCTCTGTTTTCGCTTTTAAAGGAAAGGATTCAACTCTTTCGGAAGCATCTAAAATTTTAATTCGGTTGGTGTCCCCTCCAAATCCGGCACCTTTATCCTGCAGCGAGTTTAGCACGATAAAATCGAGGTTTTTGCTTTTGAGTTTACTCCGTGCATGCAGCTCTTCGTCTTGCGTTTCCAGGGCAAAACCAACCAGCACCTGGTGTGCTTGTTTTCTGTTTCCCAGTGCTGCAGCAATATCAGGGTTAGGCTGTAATGTTAAGGTTAGCTCCGAACCCGCCTTGCGCTTTATTTTCTGAGAAGCTTGTGTTGCGGGTCGATAGTCGCTTACGGCAGCTGACATGATAGCCCCATCGGCTGCGGGAAAGAGTGCCAGCGCCTTTTCATGCATTTCGGCGGCGGTATGTACCGGGTGCACTACAACTTCCTGTTCAGCAGGTCGTACATGGCTGGGGCCCAGAATAAGATCAACCAGAGCGCCCTCACACGCCAAGGTATCGGCAATGGCTACACCCATCTTTCCTGTAGAGTAATTCCCCAGGAAACGAACTGGATCAAGGGGCTCATAAGTGGGGCCGGCGGTAATTACGAAGCGCTTACCGACTAGTCTTTTTTTTTTGTAAAGAAAGAAATCACCTTTTCGGCAATTTTTTCGGGCTCTTCCATACGCCCCTTGCCAATTAATCCACTGGCCAACTCTCCGGCTGCAGGTTCTACAATATGATTGCCATAGGTTTTTAGGGTTTCAATATTTCTCAGGTTGGCAGGGTGTTGAAACATGTCCAAATCCATTGCCGGAGCCACCATAACAGGGCATTTCGCCGACAAGTAGGTGGTTAATAGCAAATTATCGGCAATGCCATTGGCCATTTTCCCCATGGTATTAGCCGTTGCGGGTGCAATCAGGTACAAATCGGACCAGCTGCCCAAATCCACATGGCTATTCCATTGTCCATTCTCAGGATCAAAAAAATCAACCAATATGGGATTTTTTGCCAGGGTAGCCAAGGTAAGAGGAGTGATAAACTCCTTGGCTAAAGGAGTCATGACCACTTTTACCTCTGCTCCCTCTTTCACCAGGCACCGAACAAGAATAGCAGCTTTGTAGGCCGCTATACTTCCTGTGATACCTAAAAGAATGTGTTTTCCTTTTAGTTGCATATTGTTGTTTTTTTGGCGTCAAAATACGCCGGGTTTGGCTTCCGAAAGGCTACTTAGCCTTCTCTTCAGTAGTCTCCTCCTGATCGGCTCTTCGATAGTAAATCGCTCCCTCTTCAAACTCTTGCAAAGCAATTAAAGTGGGTTTTGGAAGGCGCTCATAAAACCTTGAAATCTCAATCTGCTCGCGATTCTCAAATACCTCCTCCAGGTTATCGGTATAGGAGGCAAACTCCTCCAACTTACGATTCAACTCCTGCTTCATGTCAGCGCCAATTTGATTTGCCCGCTGCGAAGCAATTACTACTGCTTCATAAACATTACCGGTTTCCTCGGTATATTTATTCAGATTCCGGGTTACGGTTGTAGATGCTGCATTCGTTTTTTTAAAATCCATTGCTTCTATTAGTTTTGTAAAACGCCATTCGCTTTATTATAATACTCTTTTACTTCGCTTAAATACTCACTTTCAGGAAACTCGTTTACAAACGTAATATACTCATCGATGGTTTCCTGATAGCGCTCTTTTTGCTTGTCCTCCACACTATTTTCGGCATATAAAAATCTGGAGCGCACCAACATATAAATAATCTCTTCGCGATATTGAGTTTGGGGAAATTGTTCCAAGCTGTTATTCAAGGCAATAATTGAGGCCTTATAATCCTCCAGTTTGTAATAGAGCTCAGCTCCCATATAGGACTTCTCCACCAATTTATCTTTCAACTCATTAATCAGGGTCAATACCTGTGTTCTTCGTTCTGTTTGCGGATGTCTACTCAGATATAAGGTAAAATCATTGATGGCTTTTTTGGTATAGCCCTGATCTAAACTTGGCCGGGGCGAAAGTTTGTAAGAGCAATAAGCAGCCATAAATTCCGCCTCCTCGGCAAAGGAGCTATTGCCATAAATTTCGTGAAATTCCTCGAAATAATGGCCCGCCAACTGATAATTACGGTTGTAATAATTGGCGTAGGCGCTGTAAAAATGAACCGTATCTCCCTGTGCCGCGGGACGCATAACAGGCTTAAGCTGCTCAAATAGTCCATCTGCCCGGGTGTAGTCTCCTTCCTCGTAATACTCAAGTGCCTTGTCGTACTTGAGCTGATAGTTTCTACTCTTTAGCAATTTCTCGTATTGGCATCCTGTAAAGATAAATGCAGATGCCATAAGTAGTAGGGCTAGTTTCTTCATAGAGTTGATTAAAATAGAGTACAAAAGTATAATTTTCTGCGCAAACGATAAAATTTGCAGCTATACAAACGGCGAATTTAGCGAAATTATTTTTGCCCATTTGCTTATTATCCAAAAAAACTTACTTTTGTCCCCTTCTATCTAAACATAACAAAAACATTACCGCCGTGGATATTTTTGATAAGATAAAAAACAATCGAGGGCCCTTAGGCCAGTATCAGGACATTGCACATGGCTATTTTGCCTTTCCCAAGTTGGAAGGCGAAATTGCACCACGTATGCAATTCCGTGGCAAAGAAGTGTTAACCTGGAGTTTAAATAATTACCTCGGACTGGCGAATCAGCCCGAAGTACGTGAGGCTGATGCCAAGGCTGCAGCCGACTATGGCATGGCTTACCCCATGGGAGCCCGCATGATGTCGGGACAAACCAGTAAACACGAAGAATTGGAGAATCAGTTAGCGGAGTTTGTTGGAAAAGATGACGCCTTCCTGCTAAACTTCGGCTATCAGGGGATGGTTTCCATCATCGACTCGTTGGTAAACCGCAACGATGTAGTTGTATACGATTCGGAATCGCACGCGTGTATTCTTGACGGATTGCGCATGCACATGGGCAAACGCTACGTGTTTCCTCATAACGACATCGACAACCTGGAGAAACAACTGCAACGTGCCCAGAAATTAGCCGAAAAGAACAACGGTGGCATCCTGGTGATTACCGAAGGGGTGTTTGGCATGGCCGGCGACCTGGGGTCACTGAAAGAAATTGTTGAGCTGAAGAAAAAGTACCCCTTCCGCTTATTGGTTGACGATGCGCATGGTTTCGGAACCATGGGTAAAACCGGCGCCGGTACAGGCGAGCATTTTGGTATTCAGGACGAGATAGATGTGTACTTCAGTACCTTTGCTAAGGCAATGGCCGGTATTGGTGCTTTTGTTGCCTCCAGCGAAGATGTAGTAAACTACCTGCGCTATAATATGCGGTCGCAAACCTTTGCCAAATCACTGCCTATGCCCATGGTTATTGGAGCCATCAAGCGACTGGAACTGTTAAAAAATCGACCTGAGCTGAAAGACCACCTATGGGAGGTTGTTAACAAGCTGCAAGGTGGTTTGCGCGAGGCCGGGTTTAACCTGGGTGTTACAGAATCGCCTGTTACACCGGTTTATCTCTCGGGAAGTGTGATTGAAGCGACCAATATCATTTTCGATCTACGCGAAAATTACAACCTGTTCTGTTCCATCGTTGCCTATCCGGTAATTCCGAAGGGACAAATCCTCATTCGCTTAATCCCAACCTCGATGCACTCCATCGAAGATGTTGAGTACACCATTCAGGCCTTTAAAGAAGTAGGTAAAAAACTTCAGGCCGGCGATTACAAGACTGAGACTTTTGTTAATGTTGTGCAATAATCGGCACACCAACTTATACATAAAAGAGATGCCGGTTCAATTGAGCCGGCATCTTTTTTTATATCCCAAAGGGTTACTCCCTACTCTAAACTTCCTAAATAACGTTCAGCATCCAAAGCGGCTTTACAACCCGAGCCCGCAGCTGTAACGGCTTGTCGGTAGATTGGATCCTGCACATCGCCACAGGCAAATACCCCTTCCACATTGGTTTTTGACGTTCCCGGAATCGTTTGTATGTAGCCCACCTGATCCATATCAAGTTGGTCGCGGAAGATATCGGAATTGGGCTTATGACCTATGGCCACAAAGAAGCCGCTGATATCGATCTGTACATCTTCCCCCTTCGCATTTTTTAGAATGGCCCCGGTAACACCGGTAACATCTCCCAAAATCATCTCGGTAGTATGCTCATACAATACTTCTATATTCTCAGTGCGATCAACACGTCGCTGCATCACTTTCGAGGCACGCATATGATCTTTACGAACAATCAGGTATACCTTGTTACAGATACCAGCCAGGTAGGTCGCTTCTTCGGCTGCCGTGTCGCCTCCACCTACAACGGCCACGTCTTGTCCCTTGTAGAAAAAACCATCGCAGGTAGCACATGCCGAAACGCCTTGTCCTTTAAATTTCTCCTCACTCTCCAGTCCTAAATATTTAGCGGTTGCGCCGGTAGCAATTATCAGGCTGTCGGCAACAATCTTTTTTGAATTATCAATGGTTACGGTAAATGGCTTGGAGCCCAAGTCGGAGTCGGTAGCAATACCAAAGCGCACATCGGTGCCAAAACGCTGCGCCTGCTTCTTCAGATCCTCCATCATCACCGGACCGGTAACGCCTTCGGGGTAACCCGGGAAGTTTTCCACCTCAGTAGTGGTAGTTAATTGTCCTCCGGGCTCAAGGCCTTCGTACATAACCGGATTTAGGTTTGCCCGGGCAGCATATATGGCAGCCGTATACCCGGCCGGGCCGGAACCCACAATCAAACATTTTACATGTTCCACCTCTCCAGAAGTGTTTTTTTGCTCCGCAGGCTTCTCGTCCATATTGTCCATAGATTTAAATAATGCCATGATTCTATTTATTTTATGATGTTACTTTAAAAATGCGCGACACGAACATATTAACGTATCAATATATGTGGCAAAATTAGCAATATTTATACCAATTAAAAGTAGGCAGAAAATTTTGCAGATTCAAATATCTTATCTATTTTTGCCTTCGCAATTGCGGGATGTAGCTCAGCCCGGTTAGAGTACACGTCTGGGGGGCGTGGGGTCGCTGGTTCGAATCCAGTCATCCCGACAGCTGAGAATCAAGAGGTTAGCACAAGAATGCTAACCTCTTTTTTGCTTTGGTGCCAACAAACGAGTGACATTTTGACATACTTCTGGAAACACTTTTTTTTGTGAACTCAAGTTCCTATACCCTGTTGAGCAATTGAGCTGCAGCAAGAAAGAGTTAAACTTTGAATAGCTTTGACCAGACGAACCTCTGCATCTTGCTTTCAAAACATACCCGTAAAAATCACATGTGACACGTTTCACTCATCCTAGACCTACCTACCTTTCGGTGTTTAACATGAGTACATAAAGTAAGGAAGGTATTACGCTTAGAACTAAAAGTTGGGCATGTGCATAAAACAACATTTGTGCAACAAAGTGGCGTTAATGCACAAAGAGGATCATTACGATGTTTATTCTATTACTAAAAAAACACTTGAAAGAACCTGATAACCAATCAAAATAATATTTTTAGAATTGAATAAAAGAAAGTATATGAGTTATTTTGATTTACGAACATTTCAACCGGAGGTAGTTAAATTTACATTGCGATTAGAGGATGTTTCTACTCTTTATTGTTTTTCATATTCTTGGATAAAATTAAATCCATTGGATTCACTACTGGGAACAATATATTCCTGACATTCATGCCTGCAGTTTTCTCATAAAATATACCTCTCCCTGTTGAAATTGCAATACCAATTAGGGTAGACTCAAGGCGCTCATCCATATCAAAGTCATTATTAGTTCTAGTAATGAAAATTTCGCTCAGACTGTCTATCAAGAACTCGGTTATGTATGACAACTTTGATAACTCCACTTTTTTCCCATCATCAATCTCTGTATAGAAACTTAAAGTAGATACTATTCCAAACAAATTCTTTTCGTAATTCCACCGATACTGGAGATTTACATTAAACTTGGGATGATTTTTCTCAGGTTCGAAATTCGGTATTATAGTAAAAGGACTATTATAAGTAAACTCAAATACATTTATTGAAACTAATCTAAAGTTAATCTTCCTATCCATCTCTTAAAACAGTTTAACATTCCATCAATGAATCCCTTAAAGTTGCATCTTTATCATTATCTGCATTAAATTCTATTACAGGAGAGCTTTGTTGGAGTTCGGATTTTTCCATATTAGCACTTGGCAAAACTTCCAATTTCATAGTTTTAACAGGCTCTTTCTCTTTTTGAATAAAGTCGTCTAAATCCATAAAATTAAGATCGGGGATTTTCCCAATAGCCAATGACAACTCTACAAGTTTAGAGATTCTATGATTAAAGTCACCATTCAAAACCTGACTTATATAGCCTTTAGAAAAACCAAGCTTTTTTGCCAACTGAGTTCTGTTAAGTTCATTCTCTCTCATATAGTTTTCTAAATGGTTATATAAGGCAATCTGAATCTTGGAAATCCAATACCCCTGGTTCTTTAAAAGTTGTTCTCGTTTCATTATTTTCGAGGTTTTATAGATTCTAAATAGCGTTTTTTAATAGATCTAAATTTTCTAATATCCTTTTTCTGTTGATTTTTATATCCTCCAAAGATGACAATTTTACCATTCAATGTTTTAATAGCGTAAACCCGAAGATTCTTTGTTTTAAACTCATACTCCTTTACATTCTCTTTAGCTGGAGTTATGTCCTTAAATTTTTTGGAAGGTAGTGAGCTCCCATTAGCAGCGAATTCTATATATGCATATATTTTACCTAGTTCATTAATGTATTTTTTATGCTTCAGAACATCGCTCTCAAAATCGTCGAACTGGCACTCATTGTCAATGAGTAGCTTTTCTATTTTCTGAGCACCATCTATCGGTTCCTCTTTACCATCAACAGTCACCGTTAATTTCTTTAACGCAAATATAGACATAATTGTTTAGTTATTGCTAAACTTTTGATTTTCGTGTTCCAAAATTAAAGGTAACAAAAAAATCTCACCCTCATAAAACTACCAATCCCCTTATAAATAAAACACATATAAACTGGCACCTAAGTGCATTTTAAATAGTTTGCAGAAATTGGGGCTAGAGATTCCCCTTCCATATCCATAATAACATAGAAAATATATGAAATTTGTGTGACTTACTTAACCTCCTAAAAACAAACCGACTTATGGTCTGATTTAATCAGGTTTTCCCGCACCAGTTGCTACCTCTTTTCCCATTCCCGCAGTTAATCACTAACAAACTTTTGCTATATTAGCCTGAACAAATTACTTGTAATTCGGGCTAAACACATAAGAACCAGCAACAACGTGTGCCATCATAGTTCTTACTGTACATAAAAACCCAGCCCATCCTACTGAAAAACAACACGAACAATCCCAAAACACCAGCCCATGAAAACCTTTAAAATGAGAATAACGAATCATTTCATCCTGGCCGGATTTTTTGCGCTTATCAGTCTCAGCTTACTGAGTTTTAGCACCCAAGCGCAAATCAATTGGACAAACGACGGCAAAGCCTTCTACAGCTTAGAGCAAAACCAACTGGTTACCTACACCCTGCCAAACAAGGATCGTGAAGTCGTGATTTCGAAAGATCAGCTTACTCCTGCAGGCGAATCAGCGCCCATCAAGGTGGCGCATTTTTCCTTCTCGCCCGACCAGCAAAAAGTATTGCTATTCACCAATACCCAAAAAGTGTGGCGCCTGCATACCAAAGGCGACTATTGGGTCTTTGACTTCAAAACCAACACGCTTAAACAATTAGGGAAATCGTTATCACCCTCCTCTTTGATGTTTGCTAAATTTTCGCCCGACGGTGAGAAGATAGCCTACGTTTCGGAGAACAACTTATACAGCGAAAATTATGAAACAGGCCAAATTCAGCCCTTAACCAGCAATGGCACCGTTTCCCTGATAAATGGCACATTCGACTGGGCCTACGAGGAGGAATTTGCCTGCCGTGATGGCTTCCGCTGGAGTCCCGACAGCAAATCCATCGCCTATTGGCAAATTGATGCCAGCGACATCAAGGATTTTTACATGGTAAACAACACCGACTCCATCTACTCGCAACTCATCCCCATCGAATATCCCAAAGTGGGCGAAACGCCCTCGGCATGCCGGGTGGGTGTTGTAGATCTTGCCGATACAAAAACCACCTGGATGAAGGTTCCCGGCGATGCCCGTCAGCATTATATCGTGCGGATGGAGTTCATCCCCAACACCAGCAAGCTGCTCATTCAGCAACTAAACAGAAAACAAAACCACAGCAAACTCTACATTGCCGAAGCCGCAAAAGGCACCACAGAAGTAATCCACGAAGAGTCAGACGAAGCCTGGGTGGATATCTTTAAAGTGGGCAACCCTTATGCAATCGATTACACCAATAACTTTATCTTCCTGAATGAGCACAACAGCATTCTCTGGGCCTCGGAAAAAGATGGGTGGCGACATTTATACCAGCTTTCGCTTGATGGCAAGCCCGAGAAGCTTGTGACAAAGGGAGACTATGATGTTATCGATTTAAAACATGTTAACACCGACGAAGGGTACGTCTACTATATGGCTTCGCCCTTTAATGCCACACAAAAGTATTTGTACAAAACCAAACTAAATGGCAAAGGCAAGCACAAACTAGTAAGCCCCGAAAGCTTGAAAGGTACGCACGACTATTCCATTTCCCCAAATGGCTTCTATGCCCTGCACAGTTTTTCCAATCACTATACGGCAAGATCTTTTGAATTCATCACCCTTGCCAATCACAAGGCTTTAACCGAGCAAGAGAGCATTGAAAAGAACCTGGAGAATCTGGAAAAAGAGAACACCACCAGTTTCTTCACCTTAAAAACCGCCGACAATGTAGAGATGGACGGATGGATGGTAAAACCCACCGATTTCGACCCGAATAAAAAATATCCGGTGGTATTTTTCGTCTATTCCGAACCCGCCATGACCACAGTAAACGACACCTACAGTGCCGGCCGAAACGGGTATTACAACGGCAACATGGCCGAGGATGGCTACATTTACATTTCGTTGGACAACAGAGGTACGCCTGCACCCAAAGGCCGGGCATGGCGAAAGTCCATCTACCGGAAAATTGGCATGGTAAACATCCACGATCAAGCCATGGCGGCCAAAGAGATTCTGAAGTGGGACTTTGTCGATCCGGAAAGAGTGGCTGTTTGGGGCCATAGCGGAGGCGGATCGGCCACCTTGAATCTGATGTTTCGCTATCCGGAAATATACAAAACGGGCATTTCCCTCGCGGCCGTAGCCAATCAGCTTACCTACGACAACATCTACCAGGAGCGCTACATGGGCTTGCCTCAAGAGAACATGGAAGATTTTGTTGCCGGCTCGCCCATTACCTATGCAAAAGGACTGGAAGGCAACCTGCTATACATCCACGGCACAGGCGACGACAATGTACACTACCAAAATGCCGAGATGCTGGTAAATGAACTAATCAAGCACAACAAGCAATTTCATTTTATGCCTTATCCTAACCGATCGCACAGCTTCAGGGAGGGCGAAGGCACTGCGAAACATCTTTCGACGTTGTACACCAATTTCCTGAAAGAGCATTGCCCTCCGGGAGGAAAGTAAACACAGAGATCTTTCCATGCCCCACTAAAAAAAAGGGTAGCAAAACACACCAGGAAACATACCTGACGGTTCTGCGCCCACAGAAAAAAACTGCCACACTGTTTCGCTTATTCG
>JAWOEH010000111.1:0-7433 GCA_046482855.1 Bacteroidales bacterium
GAATTTTTCTGGTTTTCATGCTTGTGTTCCTGAGTATTATTTTGCGGGCTCAAAGTGTTGAAGCCTATCAGTTGTATACTTCAACTGGCGAAAAAGTGGAGATGGAGCAACTTTTTCAGGCAACAGACACGGCTACAGTGGTCCTTTTTGGAGAACTACACAACAATCCGGTTGCCCACTGGGCACAAATAAAGTTGCTGAAGTATTTGCATCAAAATCGGAAACAGGCAGTATTGGGTATGGAGATGCTTGAAGCCGACAACCAGTTAATTGTTGATGAGTATAGGGCAGGTTTTTTTGATGCAAAAAGATTTGAGGAGGCTGCCCGGCTGTGGCCTAATTACTCCACCGATTATAAACCATTGGTGGAATATGGACGGGAGCATGATGTCCCTGTGGTAGCTACAAATATTCCTCGTCGATATGCTAATATGGTTTCTAAAGAAGGGTTTGACGTGCTGGAACAATTGTCCGAAGAGGCTCAAGGTTATATGGCTCCGCTACCGATTGTTTATGACGCATCCTTACCCGGCTATCAAAAAATGCTGACAATGATGCAGGGAGGGCCAATGGGCAAGAAGGCTAATGCTAATTTTCCTAAAGCCCAAGCCATAAAAGATGCCTCCATGGCTCATTTTATTGTGAATAACCTTCCCGCTGAAGGCGTCTTTTTGCACCTGAATGGGACTTATCATAGCGATAATTACGAGGGGATTTTTTGGTATCTGAAGAAATACCAGCCCGCTATGAAAGTGCTTACCATAGCTACCCGGATGCAAAATACTGTTCATCGATTAAAACAGGAGAACCAACAGGTTGCAGATTTTATTTTAGTGGTGGACGAGGATGTCACCGGATCCTATTAATGTTGCTTTTTCCTCGGGGTGGGTTTGCAAGGGTAATAAAAAGATGTTATTTTCAGGAGGTGAAACAATTCAAAAACCCTGAGCAAGCCAGCGATGAGAATTTCATAACTGTCGGGGCGATTGGTTAAAACTAACCTATATGGAAACTGTTATTAAGTGTCCCACTTGTCATACCACTTATCCGCGTGAGCCAAAGGATAATTGCTATCACTGTGGTTATCCTTTTCATGGCACCGAGAAGGAGAAAGCTGTATTCGTGGCTACCAAAATTATGAATCGTGACCGTATTGTTGATACAACAAAGAGTATACGACGAGCCCGCTATATTTTGTTTGCTTTGGGAGGGATTCATTTATTACTGGCCTTACTTCCCGGCTTTTATTACTACCCGTCACAAGTAATACTGGGAGGCTCCTTGGGAGTCATTTACCTGGTTCTTGGATATTTAGCCAAGAGTTATCCCCTTGGAACTATTTTCATTGCTTTGATTTTATTGTTGAGCTTGTATGCAGTAAATGCGTGGATTGAGCCTTTTAGCCTTTTTCGAGGCATACTATGGAAGGTGTTGATTCTTACCGGACTCATCTATGCCCTTGTGGATGTTATGAGGGCCAATCGTTTGCGTAAGCAAAGCCAATATCTTAGCACAATAAGTTATAAATAACTATGTGTAAACATTGTTCACTACAACGCATTGCAGTGAACAGGTAATACTTTATTACCATGGGTTGTGTGCCTGCCTTTTTGACGAAAGTTAAGGTCGGGTTGATGAATTTCAGCAAGATAGCGTGAATTTCAAATAAAAACACTATCTTTGCAGCCGCTTTTATTCCTGCTTTGTGGTAACAACATAATAAACCGGGACTCGGTTGGTGGGGAGAGAAGGAGATAGATTTATAATTAAGGAAAAATTTATGTTGAAATTTGAAGAAGCAGGATTACGCCCCGATATTCTTGAGGCGATAGCTGCTATTGGGTTCCAGGAACCTACCCCCATCCAGGAAAAAACCATTCCTCATTTGTTATCATCGGATCGCGACCTGATTGGCTTGGCTCAGACAGGTACAGGAAAGACGGCTGCCTTTGGATTGCCGCTTATTCAGCTTACCGATGTTGCCAATAAAGAGGTACAATCGTTAGTACTTTGTCCTACACGTGAGTTGTGTATGCAAATTGCCAACGATTTGGACAACTACAGCAAACACTCAAAGGGGATTAAAGTATTGCCTGTATATGGCGGTGCTAATATTCTTAATCAAATTCGAGAGTTAAAGAAGAATCCGCAAATTGTTGTGGGTACTCCCGGACGTGTATTGGATTTGATAAAACGTAAAAAATTGCATTTGGAATCCATTCGTCGTGTTGTTCTTGACGAGGCTGATGAAATGTTAAACATGGGCTTTAAAGAGGATTTGGATGCAATTTTATCCAATACTCCCAAAGAGAAGCAAGCGCTTTTATTTTCGGCAACCATGCCCAAAGAGGTACAAGCTATTGCGAAAAATTTCATGAGCAATGCCGTTGAGATTAGTGTGGGAAATAAAAACTCCGGAACCCAGCAGGTTGAGCATCAGTACTATATTGTTCGTCAGAGTGATAAATTTGCTGCTGTACGTCGCTTATTGGATATCAATCCAGGCGTTTATGGAATTGTTTTCTGCCGTACACGTCACGAAACCAAGGAATTGGCGGATAACCTGATGCAAGCCGGCTACAAAGCCGATGCGCTCCATGGCGATTTGTCACAAGCTCAACGTGACCACGTGATGACACGTTTCCGTATGCACCACATTCAATTGCTTATTGCTACCGATGTGGCAGCCCGTGGCTTGGACGTAAACGATCTTACACACGTAATTAACTATAGCTTGCCCGATGATCTGGATGCCTACATTCACCGTAGTGGACGTACCGGACGTGCCGGGAAGAAAGGAATTTCTTTGGCCATTATTCAGCCGCGCGATGCACGGCGTATCAAGGATCTGGAACGAAGAGCCAAGATTAGTTTTACCCAAATGAGTATTCCTACAGGCGAGGAGATATGTGAGAAGCAGCTCTTTAAGCTTATCGACAAGGTTGAGAATACAGAGGTAAATGAGCAGATTGATAAATACCTGACAGCCATTTATGATAAGTTTTCATGGATGAGTCGTGAAGAGTTGATAAAACGCTTTGTTTCTGTTGAATTTAACCAATTTTTGCAAGATTATAAGAAGGCCGATGATTTAAACGCGCGCCCTGAAAAAGATCGTAAAGCGAAAAAACAAGACAGAGACATGGAGTTTTCACGTTTCCATATCAACCTTGGAAAAAATAACGACATCTCTCCGGGTGATTTAATCCATTTGATTAACAAAAATACCCGTTCCTTTAATATCCAGATTGGTCGTATTGATTTAATGAAGAAGTTCTCCTTTTTTGAGGTAGATGCCAAATTCCGAAAAGAGGTGATTAACGGATTTCGTGGAGTGGATATAAAGGGTGTGCCTGTTGTAGTGGAAGAGGCAAAGCCCGATACGCATAGTCAGAAAAGAGCTTACGTACCTAAAGGACCCGTTCCCAAGAAGCGCAAGAAACGTACACGTATTTCGTAATCGAAATCAATCATAAATGGGTAGAGCAGGAAGTTTCCTGCTCTATTTTTGTTTATAGTAAAACAGGATTATCCGATATATAACAGTCTATTCCTTTTAATGTTTTGTTTTTCTTACAATAGAGTAATACTAAAGGGCATTTGGATGTAAGAAAAGTTTTAACTGCTAGCATAGCGAAACAATCGAACTACTTAGCGGACAACAAGGATAATAAAACAGAAAACGCTGCCCAAAGTTTGAGCAGCGTTTTTTATCGTGTTAAAGTTGATTATCCGTTGTACATATAACGCTTTATCTTGTGCGTTGCTGTTTTCTGGAAGGGTTGCTGTTGGCTTATCACCAATTGTACCCGGCTGAATTTATTCACTCGTGCATTTACATATTCTTGCAATTCGCTGCGTAACTCCTCAATTTGACGGTCGGCAAACTCTGTTACCTCCTGCTTGTAGTGCAAGTAGCGTTTTTCCAACTCTTCGCGGTTAAAGTGTACCAAAGCAACGAGCTTTCCTTTTTGCTCAACTACTACCGACTCCACAACATAACGGAAATTGTTAATAATGGATTCAATATCTTCAGGATAGATATTTTTTCCGTTAGCTCCGATAATCATATTCTTCGTACGCCCCTTAATAAAGAGTTGCTGTTGCTTGTCGAATACTCCGAGATCGCCGGTTTTAAACCATCCATCAGGCGTTATTACCTGCTTGGTTAATTCCGGATCTTTATAATACCCTAACATTACATTGGGGCCCCGGCCCCAGATTTCGCCCTCACCAGTAATACTGTCGGGGTTGTGTATTTTTAGTTCTACACCCTCCATAGCCGGGCCGGTAGATTGTAAGCGCGTTTTAAAAGGGGCTGCACCTGCCAGTAATGGAGCTGTTTCGGTTAGCCCATAGCCAATAGCATAAGGGAATTTGGCATCCAGCAAAAACTGTTCAACAGTTCTGTCAAGTTTTGCACCGCCAATGCCAAAGAATTTCAATTTCCCTCCAAAAGTTTCATACATTTTTTTGCCTGCGATTCGGTGAAGTAGTTTACGAACCGGTTTTACTTTATAGAGTGTACGTTGTAGCTTGGTTTTGTTGAGTGCAGGGTAAATTTTTCCCCTGAACATCTTCTCAATAATTAAAGGCACCGACAGTATAAGTGTAGGACGTACCTGCTTCAGTGCCGGCAAGAGGATGGAGGGAATTGGCGGTTTGGATAAATAATAAACGCATGCACCGTGAAACATGGGAAGTAATAATCCTAAGGTATTTTCGTAAGTATGCGAAAGGGGCAAAATCGATAAAAACCTATCGTTTGGTACAATTGGTTGAATTGTTGCACTTCCTAATGCGTCAAAGGAGAGGTTCTTGTGCGATAGCATAACCCCTTTAGAACTTCCTGTAGTACCACTGGTGTAAATAATACTGGCCAGGGTATCCTCTTCAACATGGGGGAGTTCAGTGAGTGTTGGCGCTTGTTCTGCGTCAAACAATTTCTCCTCAGGGTTGTCCAATTGTGTAAGATTTTCAATGGCTAAACGATGCTGTAAGTGTTGGCCTTGATAATCTTTAATTTTATGCCTTAGTCCTTGGGAGACAAATATCGCCTTTGTCTCAGAATGATCGAGGGCTTTGGTTACCTCCGAAGGCAAAAATTCGGGGAGCAAGGGTACAGCTACTGCACCCATCGAAGCAATTGCAAAATAAACCGTTGCCCAACGAGGCATATTCGTACTCAAGATGGCAACACGGTCGCCTTCTTCAATACCAATACGTCGGAACGATTCGATTAATTGCAAAACTTCGGTATGCATTTGCCTGTAGGTGATGGTATCACCCCCGGCAAATCCCAAGGCTTTGTTTTCTCCATGTTTTGCGACTGTAGAGCTAAACAGCGCAGGGATTGTTAATTGGTTGTTTTGTTGCATAGTACCTCTTTAGTAGACGACCCAAAAATAGGGCAAAAGTAATGGTTCTACAAATTTTGTTAACGAAAACCCACAAAGGGGCATTCTTTCTTTATACACATTTTTTTAGTAGATGGTTGTGTTGTGTTACTTAAATTTTTAGCAATTCTATTTTGTTAGATATGTAAGTTGTGGTTGGTCAGTATGATAAGTTGTTGTAGTATAAATTGGTCAAAAAAACGAGGTAAAGATAACAAAATTTATTTATCCCCATTTCCTTCCAAGTTTTTGTACCTTGGCAACAAAATTATTTTAGGAATGGATAAAGGCGAAAAAAAGGAATTAATAACACGGTTAGAGTCAGAGAGAGAAAGACTTCTGAGGCATATTGATGATTTGAAAGAACTTACTCAACCCATTGAGCCGGATTGTGCGATTGGCAGGGTAAGTCGGATGGATGCTATAAATAATAAGAGCGTTAATGAGGCTGCTTTACGAACTGCTGAACAAAAATTGAAGAAAATTCAGGAAACCTTTAAGCGAGTGGATGATCCTATGTTTGGAGTGTGCCGAAAATGTGGTGCAAAAATTCCCATGGGTCGATTGATTATCATGCCTGAAAGTGCCACTTGTGTTAAGTGTACGCGTTAAAGCCGATAGAATCATGCAGGGCTCTCCTCTTTCCGATATCTATTTATTTCATGCCGCTTGTGAAATGGCAGTTGCCAATGGGACCAACTCTTTTCAGGCAAATCGGCGGATTCGTCAGTTTGAACAAGATCTACAATGCCTGCCTGCCTATTTGATGAATGCTACGGATATTTTACTGGTAGAAAAAGCGTATGTTGAAAGATGCCGAAGTTTTTTTGGGCATCTATACGCTCCAAGTCAGTTTGTTACCCAAGAGGAAGCCATTGAAAAAGCCCGAGAAGGTGAGTTAAACTTTGGGACTTTACGTCCCTGGGGATGGAGCCCGGTGCTGCACAAACAAATGAAGTCGTTAAAACCTTATTTGTCGCAGTGGTTTAATCAAAGCGTTGTGGGGCAATGGGAACTTGGTTATAAACCCTTTTTTAGTCGTCTTTTTGCCTTAAATGTATTAACGGACCTCATAGCTAAACAGCCTCTTTCTTATTATATTGATTCTTCTTTATTGCCGGTTCCCTGTCTTTCTGTTAAGGAGGTGAAAAAACAATTGCGTAAACACAATAAACTTGTGCTAAAGGCTCCCTATAGTGCCTCGGGAAGAGGTGTACAGGTAGTTGCTGCTGATGTCTGGCGTTCTTTTCATGATCAGTGGGCGGGGGGCGTTATACGTCGACAAGGAATGGTGATGGTAGAACCTCACCTGAACAGGAAGAGTGATGTGGGTTTTCAGTTTCGTATTACCGATCAAGGCCATGTGGAGTATTTGGGACTCACCTTTTTTAAAACTGATGAAACGGGGCAGTATTTGGGAAATTATTTGGGGTTGCTGCATCGTCCCATGGAGATTTTGCGCAAAGTTGGCTTTTCTCTTACGCAACTGCATAATATTGCCAAAAACATAAAATCATTGCTAAAGGCAAGTGAGGTTGTACAATATCATCGGGGGTATTTAGGGGTAGATGCTTTGGTGTTTACCGACGAACATGGTGGTTTACGAATAAATCCTGTTTTGGAAATAAACCTTCGCAGTACCATGGGAACTGTTGCAATGGCTCTTGAGTCTCGTTATTTATCAAATGGTCAAACTGGATTCATGGGAATCCAGTTTTCCTCAACGGATTCTTTTGCTTCCTTCCTTAAAGAACATCAGCAGCAATCTGGTTTCAGGTTGTTAACTCCAATAGCAAAAAAGACTCAGTTTGGTGCATGGATGCAGGTTAATGAGTTGTGAGAACATAAAAAAGCTCCCTCGATAAAGAGGGAGCTAAATAGTATAAGGTATAAACTTGTTAGTGTATTGCAGCAGTAAGCATCTCTTTGGCTTTGGCTATAGCTTTTTCCAGACCCTCTGGTTTCTTTCCTCCTGCCGTTGCAAAAAAAGGCTGACCTCCGCCACCTCCTTGAACCTCTTTGGCGATTTCGCGAATC
>JAWOEH010000162.1:0-17592 GCA_046482855.1 Bacteroidales bacterium
AAAAGCACAAATGCATTTCCCGATTGAAAGGCCAGTTTATTCTGATCTTTCCACTGATATCGTGGAATACGGCTCATTTCATCCAGTCCGGCTTCGGTAAGGGCCGTATTTAATTCCGACAACGAAAACAGCTCCTCTTTCGCGTCGGGCGCATCGGGTGAAGATTGATAGAGCGTTTGCTCTTCAACAAAAGTATAAACATCAGTGTCGGCCTTCCAGCTCAGTTGCTGCATCCGTTCGGGATACAGCTCCCGCCACTGACCCACTACAGCGTCTTCGATAGTTAACAGTTTTTCCTGTGCCAAGCTGGTTACAGGAGCCAAAAGCATGGCTAACAGTACAAATACAGGGAATCGTCTCATAGGTTTGTAACTTTATTAATATGGTATTTTTATCGGTAAGATCCGTCTTTAAAACACTAACTACGACAACTCTAAAGGATAAGCGTTTAAAGATCTTCCGTAACAATGGGCGAAAATACAAAATTTAATTCATGCCGGAAACAGAGTTTCTTATCTTAGCAACATTATAACTTACTGGATGCACCAGGATTTTCCAACCTCCATATTAGCCTACACAGCTTGATTATAAAAACAACGAACTCATAGCAGCTGGCAAGGGTACCAATTTTGGGTTTTTAGGATTTTTTGGTTTACTTTAAACTCGTAAAATCATAACCTAAAGGCAACACACTACTCATCATGCATTTGAACTTTCTCGATTGGGCATCAATCGCGCTCTATGTTCTTATTTCATTAGGGATAGGTCTTTACTATCGAAAACAGGCAGGTAAGGATCTGGCAAGCTTTTTCTTAGGAGGGCGTAAGCTTCCCTGGTTTCTGGCCGGCATTTCCATGGTAGCCACAACCTTTGCCGCCGACACGCCATTAGCGGTTACCGAACTTATTAATAAAAATGGCATATCAGGCAACTGGCTATGGTGGAATATGCTGATAGGCGGCATGTTAACCACCTTCTTCTTCGCCCGTCTTTGGCGCCGGGCCAATGTACTTACCGAATTGGAATTTATCGAGTTGCGTTATGGTGGCAAGCGCGCAGCCTTTCTGCGTGGCTTCAAAGCTATATACCTGGGCATCTTTATAAACACCCTCATTATTAGCTGGGTAAACATTGCTCTGATGGCCATTATCAAAGTGATGTTCGGCATTCCTGACGATCAGCTTATTTGGTATGTAGGGCTGGCTATGCTCATTGCCGCAACTTACTCCTCGCTTTCCGGATTATTGGGTGTGGCCGTAACCGATGCATTGCAATTTGTTATTGCCATAGCCGGTAGTATTGTGCTGGCTGTTTTAGTGGTGAACTCCGCTGAAATTGGCGGCCTTACAGGGCTAAAAGAGCAGTTGCCTGCCTGGTCGTTGGATTTTTTCCCAAGTATTGGTACCAATGGAGCTTCAGCCGGGAAAGCACTGTCCATAACGCTGGGCTCCTTCCTGGCCTATATTGGCATACAATGGTGGGCTTCGTGGTACCCCGGGGCAGAACCCGGAGGCGGTGGCTATGTAGCCCAGCGAATGATGAGTACAAAAGATGAAAAACATGCCATCAAAGCCACCCTCTTTTTTCAAATTGCCCATTATGCTATTCGTCCATGGCCCTGGATTTTAGTTGCCCTGAGTACGGTTATTCTCTATCCTCAACTGGGTGCCGGCGAGGAGAAACTGGGATACGTAATGGCCATTCGCGACTTTATGCCTCCCGGGCTCACCGGACTGTTATTGGTTGCGTTGCTAGCAGCCTACATGAGTACCATCAGTACACAATTGAACTGGGGAGCGAGCTTTATAGTAAACGATTTATACAAACGCTTTTTTCGGAAAGATCAGGCAGATTCGAGGCAGGAAGACCGACGCCTGGTTTTTGCCGGCCGCATCACCACGCTAATAATTATGGTGGTTGCACTTTATATCACTACCCTTGTAGAAAATATTACCGATGTATGGATTTTCTTACTTGAATGCGGAGCAGGCTTGGGATTAGTCCTTATACTTCGCTGGTATTGGTGGCGTATAAATGCCTGGAGCGAAATTTCGGCCACCTTGGTTCCTTTTGGTGCCTACGCTGTAGCAAAATATAGCCTGGCATGGCAATTCCCAAATAGCTTTTTCTTCACAGTGGGTATAACAACTATTAGCTGGCTAGTTATTACGTACTTAACTTCTCCAACGCCCCAAAATCAATTGATTCAGTTTTGCCGGCAAGTACGCCCCTTGGGAGCCTGGAAACCCATTTATCAATATGCTTCCATTGAGCGACCTACAGAAAAGATGCGTTATCTGTTTGCAAACTGGATAAGCTCGGTCGTATTTACCTATGCTGTACTGTTTTTTACCGGAAAACTGCTTTTCCTTGAATTTCAAACTGCAGCAATATGGTTTGCCATTGCATTAATAGCAGGTACAATCCTAAATTGGGGCTTAAAGAAACAAACCTATTGATAAATGCTGCAAAATATTATCTTTGTAGGTGAGAGACAAACAACCATAATCTGATGAAAATTTGCCAACCCCTTTTTTTGCGCTACCTGATGTTCGTCGGCATCATTTTGCTATTTGCAGCATGTAACAATGCCGATCCCGACAAGCAGGAGAATACAGTTCGTCAGGAAAAGTTGAACGAAGAGGCAAGTCTACTCATCAAATACAGCGATAATTTGTTTGCCGTACCTTCGCCCTTCGAAGCAACTCAACTTATGGCAGAGGCGAAAGTACCCTTCACCCCGGACTTACTTCATAAACCAAAACATGTCGAGCACTATGCATCCAATTTCCAGCAAGCTTTAAACCTGGGTATCTATGGTGCCGACCTGGGCTACCTCACACTGTACGAACAAACACCCGAATTAATCAAATACTTTGCCGCAGTTAAACATCTAGCGCGTGAGCTAGATTTACTAAATCAACTCTCATCCAACGACATCAAACGCATCGAAAACAACCTGGATAATGAGGATACACTGATGCATTTTTTTGCCAACACTTACAAAGCCTTTGATAGGGCTTTACAACAGGATAATCGATCCGAAATTGGGGCTCTTATTATAACGGGTAGCTGGATTGAAAGTATTCACCTGCTCTCGGAAGCAGCATTAAGCACAGGCAACCGTTCACTTATCAATCGTTTGGGAGAGCAAAAGCAACCCCTCAATAATCTTATCGAACTCCTCTCTTCCTACTATTATACCAACGACTCCTATACCGAGCTAATTGATGCACTTGTTGATATCGCCTATGAATTTGACGGGATCATCTTCAATTATCGCTATGACAGCACCGCCATTAATGAGGCTAAAAATACCACCATTGTCTACAGCCATTCCAATGTAATTATCTCGAAATACCACCTACGCATTATAAACAAAAAAATTAACAAGCTCAGAGAGCTCATTACGAATACATAAACCTAAAAACGATGCAAAGGATTTTAACCTTTTTTGTTTTCTCTCTGCTAAGCTTAAGCAGTTTTGCCCAACAAGAGGACCCCACCAAAACATGTAGCAATTTATTAACTGAGGGGTTTATTTCTGATGGAAAAAACTACGTTGGTAAATTAAATGCTAACAACAAAGCCATTTTTCATGTTACTTTCTTCAGTGAAAACACCTACAGACTGATTGCCTGTAGCAAAAACAAAAAACATACGCTATTACTAAAAATATATGACACCGATAAAAACTTGCTTTTTGACAATTCAAAGCACAATTACACAACCTATTGGGACCTAAAATTCACCTCTACGGTTAACTGCCTGGTAGAAATTGAGCTAGAGGCTGAAAATCGTTTATCAGACGTGGTGCAGCTTTTAATTGGTTTTAAGCAAAAATAATGCTATTTTCGTAATACCCACTAAGCGAGTAACGGTTACATGAGTGAAAAAATCCTGAAAGCTTTAATGCAACTTTTCGCCATCATTGCTCAACCCTCGAGCGATGGGGAAAGCCGGCGTTCTATTGTGGCCTACTTCTTATCCCGGCAGCTTAACCAGAGCACAGTCGATCTTTACCTGCAGGTATTTGATGATTACTATAATGCCCATCAGGAAAAATTACAGGAGAAAAGTCGGCGTAAAAAACGTTTTTCCTCCAGTTCGGTTCGTGTTTTAAAGATCTGTACCCAAATTAATAAAGAACTGACACAAAAACAGAAATATGTTGTGCTGGTTCAGCTTCTGGAATTTGTAAAGTCAGGAGGGAATATTAGCGACCAAGAGATGGCCTTCATCGAAACTGTAGCGGATACATTTCATATAATAGATGAAGATTTCGTCCATATTCGCGATTTTGCCCTTTTGGAGCAGGACAATCCCCCCCAAAATAAGCGAACGCTTCTTATTAGCAAACACCCCCCCACTCATTCGCATGAATATCGCTTCTTTAAAACCCTCAGCCTGCAAGGCGATTTATGGGTTATTGAAGTAGCTTCGGCAAACATGTACTTCATGCGTTACCTGGGAGCCAGTGAGCTCTACCTAAATGGGCAGCTGTTGGAACAGGACAAAGCCTATGTGCTTAACAACGGAGCCTCCATTCGGAATTCACGCATGAGTCCTATCTACTATGGCGACATTGTAGGACAATTCAATATTGACCGGATTAAGTCACGCATTCAGTTTACCGCCGACAATATCAGTTATACCTTCCGAACTGGGGAAACCGGTTTGAACCCTATGAGCTTCACCCAGGAATCGGGGAAATTAGTAGGAATTATGGGGGCCAGTGGAGCGGGTAAATCAACCCTGCTTAATGTTTTAAACGGAACACATAAACCCACCCAAGGCAAAATTACAGTCAATACAATTGATATCCACGCCAATAAGGAGAACGTTAAAGGTCTTATTGGTCATGTATCGCAAGATGATTTACTAATTGAAGAATTAACGGTATTTCAAAATCTTTACTTTAATGCCAAACTCTGTTTCGATAATTACAGTGCCAAAGAGTTAAATGAGGTGGTTCTGGCAACTCTGGAAAGCTTAGGTTTACTGGAAATTAAAGACATGGTAGTGGGAAGCCCTCTGAACAAGAAAATTAGCGGAGGCCAGCGCAAAAGGTTAAATATTGCGCTGGAGCTAATCCGTGAGCCTGCCGTATTGTTCCTTGACGAACCCACATCCGGCCTCTCGTCACGCGATTCCGAGAACATCATGGACTTACTGAAGGAACTGACATTAAAGGGAAAACTTGTTTTTGTGGTTATCCACCAACCCTCCTCGGATATTTTCAAGATGTTTGATCAATTATTGATTCTTGACCAGGGAGGATTCCTGATTTACGATGGCGATCCGATTGACTCAATCATCTACTTTAAATCAAGCATACAACATGCCAACTGGAACGAGAGTGAATGTCATTGCTGTGGAAATGTAAATCCGGAGCAAGTATTCAATATCATTGAAACAAAAGTGGTAGATGAATACGGCAATTTCACCTCCGAACGGCGATTTTCACCAGTGGAATGGTATGAGAAATTTGTGCCTCAAAATAGTCCGAATCAGCCCCCTGAGGTGAGTCCGTCAACGGATGCTCCCCTTCAACTTCCGGAAATTTCATTTAACGTGCCGGGACGTCTGAAGCAATGGGCCATTTTTGCAAAACGCGATGTATTGGCCAAACTATCCAACCGGCAGTACATGATCATCAATATGATTGAATCGCCGATTCTGGCCTTTTTACTGGCCTATATTGTTCGCTATTACAGCGTATCGAACGAAGAAGGGTACCGATTGATGAATAACTCAAACCTCCCGGTATACATCTTTATGGCTGTGATTGTGGCCCTATTTATTGGCCTCACAGTAAGTGCCGAAGAGATTATTAAAGACAGGAAGATTCTCAAACGCGAACAATTCTTGAACCTGAGTTGGGGTAGTTACCTGCTTTCAAAAGTGGGTGTTCTTTTTGTTTTATCCGCTATTCAGGCACTGCTTTTTGTTCTGATTGGAAATTCCATCATGGGTATTCGAGGCATGTATTGGGAATACTGGCTGGTGCTTTTCAGTGCCTGGGCCTTTGCAAATATGCTGGGGTTGGTTATCTCCGACAGCTTTAAGACCGTTATTACCATCTATATTCTCATTCCCTTTCTAATTATTCCACAACTTATTTTAAGCGGTGTTATTGTAAAATATGAAAAACTCAATCCTGACATCTCTTCCCCCCGCGACATCCCCTTCTACGGAGAAATTATTGCAGCCCGATGGGCATATGAGGCACTGGCTGTGTATCAGTTTAAAGAGAACGACTATGAAAAGCTCTTTTACAGGTACGATAAATCCATGAGCATTGCAGATTTTCACAAGAACTATTGGTTACGTACCATGAATAATAGTGTGGATTATTGTTTGCGGCATTTGGAAGATCCTGACGAACGCTTTTACGAGGATCTTCAGTTACTACGTAATGAAATAAAAAAAGAGTTGAAAGGTCCTTCGGGCGAATTGGTCACTTTTGACCATCTTTCCGTTTTAACCCCCGAGAAAATATCTGCCACCACATTAAAGCAGGTAAAAACCTATCTAAACAGGGTTAATCGATACTATATTAAACTTTACAATAAAGCGAACCAGCTCAAGGATGAAATCATTCAGCAATACCAATCAAGCCCTGAAGGGCGAGCCACATTTATGGCATTAAAAGCGAATCATTATAACGAGGATCTTGCCGAATTAGTAAAAAACAGCAATGAAATAAACAGAATTGTGAAATATAAAAGCCAGCTAATTCAGAAAATGGATCCTATTTTCTTAACCCCCACGCGACCCTTTATAAAGGCACATTTTTATGCGCCCCAAAAACGATTATTTGGAGAGCTTTACAGTACTTTTAATGTAAATGTGGGCGTTTTATGGGGGATGACTTTAATCACCTTTTTCCTGGTATATTTCAGGGTTTTACACCATATTCTTCAATTTTTCGGGAACTATCGACGTCCTTCAAGCCTCAGCCTGTCAAGAAATAAGAGTTAAAAAAAGAGGCTACTCCGAAAAGGAACAGCCTCTGACTATAAAACATAAATAAAAAAACTAATCTACTATTTCAATCATTTTAAATGGAATGCGAATAATGGATTCGTAATCCTCTCCAGCTTCCAGCATATCTTCATCGTCTTCCTCATAGTACCAATTAATAACAACGTTATTGCGTTGTTTTTTAATGGACTCCAATTTCTTAAAAACATCGAGAATACATTTTGAGGAGCTGGTATTGAAATATTCCAGCTGAATATTTACCGTTGTTTGCTCCTTAGGTGCTTGACCGTACTCTTCAAGCCATTCAACCAGGGGGCGATAAAATTCAATCGAATTTTCAGGAATTGAGCGCCCTTTGACCTCAATAACCCCGGTTTCGGCATTAAAACTTATAGCTGGTGTTTTGGTTGTTCCTTCAATAGAGATAGATTCCATATGTCAATTATTTTTAACTCCCTAAGATATAAATTTCGAGGTGAAAAAAATCGAACTCCTCATCATAATGTTCAAACCGGTAATCAATGTTTCCATCGGTTCTACGGGCAATATCAATCAGCCCTAAACCGCCTCCTCCTTTTTCGGAAAACTGTTGATTATTCAGTACGAACTTATAAAGTTCTTTCAGCTCCTCGGGATGTAACGCAGAAATTTTAGAAAGTCGTTCTTTCAGCGTTTGCACTTTTTCCTTCCGGATAAAATTCCCGGTAGAAACCCGAAACCCATTTTCACATTTAGCAATCACAAAAATACCAAAATTTACATCAAAAGATCCATTATAAGCTGTTGGAAGATCATCAATATGATGATAAAGGTTTTGCAAGCTCTCTACCAATACATTATAAATACGTTTACGTACACTTGAGCGTGCAATGGTAGTATGCAACTTGGTTTCAACTACGCCCAGAATATTTGTAATGAGTTCGGAGGTGATACTGCCTTTATAAGCCAGTAAGACCTTCCCGGTATTCATTTTCGTGTAGCACGCTTCTAAATCAAAGCTCATAGAGGCTTCCTTTATCACATCATACATTTATAAAAATACTATTTTTTTCTACGCAAACCAAATTAAGCACGTCCCGAAAACGCTGTGGGATAATTTGCGCGAAATGTTGGAATCTACGACTATAAATTTAGCTCCGAATACCAGTGAAAAAAAGAGTTTTCGCATCAATTCAACAAACGTCTTCATTCAATAGATGAACGCATAAATTTTCCTGACAAAAATCAATCCGCCCCTCCTTCGAACAATTCATAGCCATTAAACTTGCACTCCAGAGCTCCATTTAACAAGTTGTAGCGTGCTGTAGTACGCAATCCGAAATGCTTCATCGCCTCTTTATGGCTACTAAGCACCCAGGCATTAAAGCCTGAGAATTCGTGTTTCAGTCTATCGGCAATCTGTTGATAAAAACCGAGGATATCTTCCTGCTCCAAACGTTCCCCATAGGGAGGATTCATGATAAGGGTTCCTTTTTGAAGCTTTGTGGTTTGCTTGAGAAAGTCCTTTTTTTGTATCGTGATAACCCTTGAGAGCCCGGCCATTTGTACGTTTTTTCGAGTTGCCGCCATTGCTTCTGATGAGATATCGGTCGCTACAATAGTAACTTCTTTCTCCAAATTGGTACTGGCATCATTCGTTTCACGATTCCACAAGGCTTCATCAAAATCGATCCAGTTTTGAAAGGCATAGCGTTGTTGACGGAAAGCTCCCGGAGCAATACCCATGGACATCATGGCTGCTTCAATAGCAATGGTGCCCGAACCGCACATAGGATTAATCAATGGCTCTTGCCCGTCCCATCCACTCATTTTTAACATTCCGGCAGCAAGTACCTCATTAACGGGAGCCTCCACGCTTTCCTTCCGGTAACCACGCTTAAACAAAGGGAACCCAGAACTATCCAATGACAGGGTACAATGTGTATCGCGAATATGCAAGTTTACAACAATATCAGGTGCTTGAGCATCTACCGAAGGTCGTTGTTGGTAGATATTACGAAAATAATCCGCCATCGCATCCTTTACCCTTAAACCGGCAAATTGAGAGTGTGTAAACGTTTCAGAAAAAGTAACACTGTCGATAAGAAAAGTATTATGTAACTTCATATACTTTCGCCATTCGATCTTCTTCACCTGCTCATACAGTTCATCGGTCGATTTAGCTTCAAACTCAGCAATAGGTTTTAATATACGCAATGCCAGTCGAGACCAATAATTTACCCGGTACATAAGAGCCTTATTGCCAGAAAAAAACACTACCCGTTTTCCTGTTTTTACATCCGATGCACCTAATTCCTTAAGTTCTTCAGCCAAATATGGCTCTAACCCTTCAAGTGTTTTTGCCGAATAATTCTCCACTTCAAAATTTTTTATGAATGAATATGATATTGTTTTATAACGTCGATAGCCTGTTGCGTTCTGACCTGCCCATCACCCTGAATAACAACAAAAGGAGCAGCTAAACGTTCAATCTCATGCTGATAGCGCTGAAACAAGATGTTTCGCATGGCTCCACCATTTTCTCTTACACCATCCGCTACCCAGGGAATGTCGGGAGCGCACAAGAGAACAAGATCGATGTGTTGTTGCTGCATATACAAGGTCAACCACTTCGGATTCTTTCTATATACTACTTCAAACCAAACTTTTGTAATAATAAGCCAGGTATCAAAAATCACCCACGGCAGCTGTTGCTTTTCCAATTGTTTATCTTGCTCAATTTGCTTTTGGGCAATAAAAGCAACGTCATCATAAGTATATTGTCGGTTCAATTGTTCTATATAGGCACGCGCAATTTCGGGTACCCAGGGAACTTGAAAGTAGTCAGCTAAGGCTTTGCTTAAAACGGTTTTTCCAGTAGATTCAGGACCACATATTACCACTCGTTTCATGCCTTTGTCTCCTGATTAGTTGTAAGGGATTGGGTCAACACCTCCCGGCGCCATTGAAGGTAACCTACTATAGCCAGGATTGTGTAAACCATAAAAAGAATTACGGTGGCATATAAGCCTTTGTATATATAAAGCCCCAGGGATACTGTATCAACCACTATCCAGAAAAGCCAATTCTCAATCATCTTTTTGGCCAGCATCCAGGTAGCAACAAAGCTGCCGGCTGTAGTAAATGCATCCCAGTATGGTATAGACGAATCGGTATGATTTTTTAGTATAAAAGCCATGAAAAGAAACAGTGCGGTAGTTGTCAAGAAAATCCAAAACCATTCCTGCATTTTTACCCAACGCACCGGCAACTCTTTTTTGCCGTTCTTTGCTCCATAAGTCCAGTTATACCAGCCAAAAATACTGGCGCCAACATAGTACACCTGCAATACCATATCGGCGTAAAATTTCGTTACTAAAAATACATAGATATAAAGCAGAGAAGTAAGCAACCCCACAGGCCAGCACCACTTATTTTGACGTATACTTAAAAGGATGTAAACAAGTCCGAGAATGGCACCCAATAATTCAACCCAATTCGACTCTACCCAATAAAAAAAAATTTGCAGCATTCTAAACAGAATTATGCTGCAAATTTATCTTATCTTACGTAAAGATCATGCTAATTATCGGAGAAAGTTACTAGCTGGGTATGATATTTCTCCCAGTTTTTAAGAATTTCGACGGCTTGTTTCAATCCTTTGTCACGTTCATGAACAATCTGATAATACTGACTCATATCCCATAAATCCCGTGCCACCAAAGCTTTTATCAGCAGACTCATCTCTTCGAAGGATTTTTCCGGATCATCATCTGTGATATCCACATCATTCTCTTGTCCAAAATCACGGAAAGTTTGGTAGACTGACTCCTCTACGTGGAATTCACGTTTGAAAGCTTCAAAGGACTCATATTTATCGTTTAACTCGTCACGATGTTCATCTACATAGTTCAACACAAATCGGTTCACAAGTCCTTCCCGAAGCATCTGACTGCTAAAAGAGGTGTATGTAGTTGTATCAAGCGGAACAAAAACATCAGGCATAATCCCTCCGCCACCATACACTTCACGGCCCTCTACCAAGGTTTTATAGCGGAGTGAATCGGGAAAATGCACACTATCGCGATGCATCAATTCCCCCTGCTCGTATCGTTGACGCAATTCCATGGCATAAGCTTCAGTACCCTCATCATAAGGCTTCTGTATTACCCTGCCTGTTGGGGTATGATACCGAGCAACCGTCAAGCGAAACATGGCACCATCGGGTAACATAACCTGGCGTTGTACAAGTCCTTTTCCAAAAGAACGGCGTCCCACAACAATGCCTCTATCCCAGTCCTGAATGGCACCAGCCACTATCTCGCTGGCCGAAGCAGAACCTTCATCGATTAGCACTACCAGATTTCCATCTTTACACAACCCCTCATCCGTTGATAACTCTTCGGTTTTCTCCACTTTTCGGCCTTCGGTATAAACAAGTAACTTTTCTTCGTCAAAAAATTCATCTGCCAGGGCAATTGCCTGATTTAAATACCCTCCGCCATTGCCACGTAGATCCAGAACCAGAGAATTCGCTCCCTCTTTCTTTAGGCTCTTTAAGGCTTTTTCAAACTCGTCGTTGGTAGTCTTGGCAAATCGGTTGAGTTTGATATAACCTATTTCCTCTTCCACCATATAAGAAGCATCCAAACTGTAAATAGGAATTTTGTCCCGTGTAATGGTAAACGACAACAATTTATCAATGCCTTTTCGCTTTACCTGTACCTTAACTTTTGTGCCCTTTTCACCTAAGAGTCTATCGCGCACGCCATTAGTCGACAATCCTACGCCAGCCACGTTTTCACCGTCAATAGAAATGATTCGATCACCTGCATGAATACCCACTTCTTCGGAAGGACCTCCGGCTATGGGCGAGATAACATAAAGTGTATCGTCCAAAACATTAAATTGAATGCCTATCCCCTCAAAATTTCCTTCTAAAGGTTCGTTCATCTCTTTCACTTCCTCTTTAGTTAAATAAACTGAGTGAGGATCGAGTTCTTTCAACATTTGAACCAATGCATGTTCAACCAAACTGTTCCTGTTGACACTGTCCACATAGTAGGAGCTAACATAATCTAATGCACGCCCAAACTTATATAAATCTTCATTAAATAACTGCCCGTGGGCAGTGGATGTAGCAATTACCAACAAGGCAATTGCAAATGCCTTAAGTCTATTCATATGATATAGTTTTTCTTTATTAACGTAAAAATGGCAGGAAAGTTTTTCACTCTTCATCACGAGTAACAAAACGAAAAGATACTTTCAGAACTTCGGAAAGATCTTCACCGTCTTCCAGGATCTGATCGTCAGGATCTTCGTAATACCAATATACTTCTACCTCCATCCCTTTATCAAGCAATTGTTTAAAATGGCTAATTACTTGCAATAAGTATTTAGAAGAAGCGGAATTGATGTATTCCAGATCGAAGACCAAGGTGATGATAATATCCTTTCTCGTCTCTTCATCCAGCTCCTCGAGCATCGACAAATATTGATTAATGCGCTGAAGCAGCGGCTCATAAAACCCAATAACATCTTCGGGTCTTGAAATGCCGGTAATCTCCAAACAATGCTCATCAGGAGTGAACTTCACTCTAGGACTATACTCAGTAGGTTCGAGAAAAAGAGTATTCATAAATTAGTATTTTCACTGCTTTTATTCAGGCTGAAGATAGTGAAAATATTGCAACTAAAGGCACACCCACTGCCATAACCTAGATAAAACATACCTTAATTCAATAAAAAAAGAGGGACTCAAGGCCCCTCTTCGTAGTTTTTCTATTCCCATTCAATAGTTGCAGGAGGTTTTGAGCTGATATCGTAAACCACCCTGTTAATACCTTTTACCTGGTTTATAATTTTGTTGGAGATTTCACTTAAAAATTCATAAGGTAAATGTGCCCAATCGGCCGTCATCCCGTCGGTTGAGGTCACAGCCCGTAAAGCCACGGCATTCTCGTAAGTGCGTTCATCTCCCATAACACCAACACTTTGTACAGGCAGTAAGATTACACCGGCTTGCCACACGTTATCGTACAGCCCATGTCGCTTAAGCCCCTCCACATAAATATCGTCTACCTCTTGTAAAATCTGCACCTTTTCGGCTGTTATATCACCCAAAATACGAATAGCCAAGCCAGGGCCGGGAAAAGGATGCCTACTCAACAATTCCTTCTTAACACCAATAGCCGCTCCTACTCGTCGGACTTCGTCCTTAAATAATAGCTTCAGGGGCTCAACAATCTTCAGTTTCATCTTTTCGGGCAAACCGCCAACATTGTGATGCGACTTTATGGTAACGGAAGGCCCATTCACTGAAACCGATTCAATAACATCGGGGTAAATGGTACCTTGTGCTAACCACTTTACATCTTTTATCTTATGCGCTTCTTCATCGAACACCTCGATAAAATGTTTCCCAATAATTTTCCTTTTTGTCTCCGGATCGGACACACCTGTCAAAGCCGAAATAAAACGCTCTTTGGCATCTACGCCTATTACATTTAGCCCCATATCATGATATGAGTCCATTACGCGCTCAAATTCGTCCTTACGCAACAACCCATTATCTACAAAAATGCAGGTAAGTTTGTCGCCTATAGCTTCATTCAACAACACACCAGCTACGGTTGAATCCACTCCGCCCGAGAGTCCTAAGACTACCTTATCATTGCCCAATTGTTCGCGAAGCTGCTTGATAGTGGCTTCAGCAAAAATATCGGGCGTCCAATCCTGGTTACAACCGCAAATAGTAACAACGAAATTATGCAACAACTGTTTGCCTTCCAGGGTATGGTAAACTTCCGGATGAAACTGGATGCCATAGGTTTTTTCGCCTTTAATATGATAGCCTCCTACCTTTACATCGGCTGTACTGGTGATAACCTCGTACTTCTCGGGCAACTGTGTAATTGTATCTCCGTGCGACATCCACACCTGCGACTGTGGAGTGATTCCTTGCATGAGGGGCTCATGGGCATGAATAAAACTCAACTTAGCACGACCGTATTCCCTGTGTTTCGAAGGCAATACTTCGCCGCCATAGTGGTGAGCCATAAACTGAGCGCCGTAACAAACCCCTAACAAAGGTAGTTTCCCCTTAATTTTGGAAAGATCAGGAACAGGCGCATGCTCATCGCGTACCGAAAAGGGGCTTCCTGAAAGGATAACACCTTTAACACTTGAATCCAACGGGGGGATCTTACTAAAGGGATGAATTTCACAATACACATTTAATTCTCGTACTCGTCGGGCAATCAGCTGTGTATACTGGGAACCGAAATCGAGAATGATAATTTTTTCCTGCATGGTATTCGTGCGTTTTTTTACGAAAGTTTCACAAAGATAATACTATTCATAGAAAGTTCCCGTGAAAAACAGAAGCCAATCACGAACCCTTCTTATCCTCCTCTCGAATCAAAGGAATGGAAAAGGTTAAGCCGTCATCGGCACAATAAGTTTCCGGGAATATGGCGCGCGCCTCCTCCAGCAAAGGAGCAGAATCCTTATAGCGGGCCGAAAAATGGCCAATAAGTAAGCGACTCACTTCAGCCTTACAAGCCATCTTAGCGGCCTGTGCAGCAGTGGAATGCATTGTTAATCGGGCTTGTTTTTTAAGATCCTCGCCAAAAGTGGCTTCATGAAATAACAAATCAACTTTAGGAAAGAAACGTGTTAACGAAGGCCCATATAAAGTATCGGAGCAATAGGCAAAGGAACGTGCTTTATAGGGAGGGAGGGTCAGCTGCTTGTTTGGAATAGACACCCCCGCATCGGTAACCCAATCCTCCCCCTGCTTTATACTTTTAAGATTACTGATAGGAATCTGCAGGTTTTTAAGCACCTCTTTTTTAAGGTTTCGCTCATAGGGCTTCTCCTGAAACAGGAATCCAAAAGTGGGGACTTTATGAAACAAGGGGAAACTAAAAACCTGCACATGTTTATCCTCATAAATAAGAGTTTTCTCTTCAGAGGCAAGAGGGTGATAAATAATTTTGTAGTGCAAGCGAGGTTCAAAAATGCATAAATGGTGTTCCAGGATATTCTGCAATTGGGCAGGGGCGTAAATATGTAAATCTTCCTTCCTGAATAGCAAATTATAGGAAGATAGTAATCCATAAAGACCAAATATATGGTCGCCATGAAGATGAGTAATAAATATATGGTGAATTCGTCCAAAGGGAATCTTATGCCTTCGCAACTGCATTTGGGTACCTTCGCCACAATCGATTAAAAAAAACCGCTCATGCACACGAAGTGCATGAGCGGTTAAGTTTCTATGCGATGTGGGAACAGCAGAGCTGCTCCCCAAAATCGTCAATTTAAATTGCACGGACTACTTGTTGTTTAGAATGGCTAATTGGATTGTGATTCGCGCTTTTTCTCGTCAGCTGAAACAATGTCTGTCGCTTCCTCAATTGAGTAGGCAATATTCAGCACAGTGTCAAGCTGCGAGATGGTAATGAGCCGATCGACGGCATCATTTAATCCCGTAAGCACGAAAGTTCCGTTAGCGTTCTTACACAAACGATTGGCCACCAAAATGGCGCTAAGTCCGGAAGAATCACAATAACGACAACGGCTTAAATCAAGCACCATGTTCTTTTCACCTTTGCCGGAAATCAGTACAAGTTCAGACTTGAGACTGGGTGCGACATTAGTGTCAAGCTTCTCTTCCAGTACCTGAATGAGCGTAAAACGCTCCATTTGTTCAATTTTAAACTCCATTGTCTTGGTATTTAGGTGATTGTATATGGACTACTCGTCAGCTTTGTCGTCCGCTTTATCGCTAGCTTTGTCGCCGGCTTTGCCGTCACCTTTCTCCTCGTTTTGCGTTTCAGAGTGCTTCTTTTCGAACTCTTTACGCTGCTCTTCTTCCATTTCGCTCTTTAACGACGCCAACTCTGAGATATCGCCCAATGTTGTTTTCTCTAAATTGCTCTTCATTTTTTTCACGCCCTTACGTGTTGTGGAAGCTTGCTTTTTCTTCTCAGCTACCTCTTCTTCACGTTGCACATCTTCAAATGTACGTGAGTGTGAAAGAATGATTTTCTTGGCACCTTTGTTGAACTCAATTACCTTGAAAGGGAGTCTCTCTTCGACTTTTGCCGTAGATCCGTCTTCCTTCGTCAGATGCTTAGGCGTAACAAAACCTTCAACACCATAGGGAAGCGCAACAACAGCACCTTTATCAAAGATGTCAACAATAGTGCCTTCGTGAATTGAACCTACCGTAAATACACTTTCGAATACATCCCATGGATTCTCTTCAAGCTGTTTGTGCCCCAAACTCAAACGACGGTTGTCTTTGTCGATCTCCAGCACTACTACTTCAATAGGCTCACCAATACTGGTAAATTCAGCAGGGTGCTTCACTTTTTTGGTCCATGAAAGATCCGAAATATGAATTAATCCGTCAACACCTTCCTCAATCTCTACAAATACACCAAAGTTGGTAAAGTTACGCACTGTTGCTGTATGCTTAGAACCAACGGCATATTTCTCTTCTACTTTATCCCATGGATCTTCTTTCAGTTGCTTAATTCCTAAGGACATCTTACGCTCCTCGCGATCAAGAGTAAGGATTTGAGCATCTACCTCATCACCCACTTTCAGGAACTCCTGAGCACTACGCAAGTGTTGTGACCATGACATTTCCGACACGTGAATAAGTCCTTCAACACCTGGTTGAATCTCAACAAATGCACCATAATCGGCCATTACCACAACTTTTCCTTTCACTACATCACCCACTTTCAGCTCTTCGCTCAAGGAATCCCATGGATGTGGAGTAAGTTGTTTCAGACCTAATGCAATACGTTTCTTATCATCATCGAAGTCTAAGATTACAACGTTCAATTTCTGATCTAATTGTACAATCTCTTCCGGATGGTTCACACGACCCCATGAAAGATCGGTAATGTGAATCAAACCATCTACGCCGCCAAGGTCGATAAACACTCCGTAAGAAGTAATATTTTTGACTGTGCCTTCAAGTACTTGACCTTTCTCCAGCTTGGCAATAATTTCTTTCTTTTGTTGCTCCAGCTCCTCTTCGATAAGCGCTTTGTGTGAAACAACAACGTTTTTGAATTCGTGGTTGATTTTAACAACTTTGAACTCCATGGTTTTACCCACGTACATGTCGTAATCACGAATAGGCTTCACATCGATTTGCGAACCAGGCAAGAAAGCTTCGATACCAAATACGTCTACAATCATACCGCCTTTTGTACGGCATTTGATGTAACCTTTGATGATTTCGTCTTTCTCATTGGCTTCGTTTACACGATCCCATGAGCGCAGGGCACGAGCCTTTTTGTGTGAAAGAACGAGCTGACCGCTCTTATCTTCCTGACTTTCAACGTATACTTCCACAGTATCGCCTACTTTTAAATCAGGATTATAGCGGAATTCGTTCAAGCTTACGACACCTTCCGACTTGTAACCAATATTGATTACAACTTCACGCTTGTTCATAGAAACCACAGTTCCGTCAATCACCTCATTTTCGCTGATTGTCGAGAGGGTTTCGTCATACTTTTGTGCTAATTCTCCTTTTTGTGGAGATTTTACGTCATGTGCATCTTCTTCAAACGCTCCCCAATCAAAGTCTTGATC
>JAWOEH010000199.1:0-15523 GCA_046482855.1 Bacteroidales bacterium
GAGCAGGCCAATAAAGCCATGGAGCAATTTTTAAAGGATTTAGGTTATATCAACTAATTGTTTGTTATGATAATGAGTTACTTGTTGATAGGATTAAGATATTGAAGCGAATAATTGGTATGTCAGAATCTGATATTAAATTTCTGTAATTTGCGGAGTGGTTATTGCGCAAAAATGCATTAAATCTTAACTTTAAACAAAAAATACTATGGAAAGATCATCAGGCAGAGGAGGTCATGCAGTTATTGGCCTTGTGCTAATTCTTGTTGGTGTTGGGTTGGCGGCCCAAATTATGGACTGGTTTCCACGTGCTATTGAGCGCGTTATCTTTAATTGGGAGATGATTCTCATTGTGTTGGGTATCATTTTTATTGCCTCACGTAGTAATCAAACCACCGGTTGGATTTTGTTATTAATTGGTTTGGTTTTTCTGGTGCCCGACTTGGTACATATTCCCTATCCCCTGCGTAAATTATTTTGGCCGGCTATGTTTGTGATATTTGGTGTGGTATTATTGGTGCGCGGACAGGCTTTTCGACCAGCTCAACAGGGCACGGTTTCAACCGATCCGAATGATACTTACTTAAATGATGTATCGATTTTTGGAGGCGGAGAAAAGGTGATAACTGCCAACAGTTTTACAGGGGGTAAGATCACTGCTGTTTTTGGCGGCTCCAATATTGATTTACGTCAGGCTAATTTGGCGCAGGGAACCCAAGTAATTGATGTGCTGTGTTTGTTTGGTGGAAGTAATCTGATGGTGCCTCCCGAGTGGGATGTACGCGTTGAGGTGGTATCCATATTAGGCGGTTTTTCCGATAAACGCCAAAACTTTGGAGAACCTCAAAGGGAGGTAGGCAAAACCTTGGTGATTCGTGGCCTGGCCATGTTTGGCGGAGGAGAATTAAAGAATTAAGCAAACTTGAGGTGTTTTTTCCCGTAAAGGGGAAGACACCTGTTATTCTACCGTTGGTTTTGCCATGGTGACTGAGAGGAGTTGCGGATCTTTCCGTTATAAAATAACTAATAACCTGTTTCCGGATGAAAGAGCACATATGTACGCAAGTAAGAGGTATAGCAATTGTACTGCTGATTGCAGGCATAACACTTCCGGCCTGCCAACCGGAGGCCAAACCCGGAGAGCAAATCGAGGGACATTGGGGCCTGGCTGGAATGCAGCTGGATGAGCAGCGTGCAGGTGAATCCTTAACCATTGAGGAGCAGGAGGCTATGCGCGATCAGTTTCAGGCTATTTTTAACTGGTTTGATATGACCCGGTACACTGTATTACTTATTGATAACGGAAAGATCATCAAAAAGCGGCGCTATAACAATTCGGTAAACAATGATTATAGAAATCAGCAGGTGTATATGACGGAGTATGCATCGGATTACAGCTTACTTGAGCGGAACGATTCTCTTTTTATTATGCATGAGGACAGATATCGTGATACCTTGCTGCGAACCATTTATCATCTTTCATCCGATAGTTTGGTGCTTGAATCGGAACACAGTGATATGGGTCGACATGTTTTTACCCGCATTCCTTAAGTTGTTGCTGTTTTTTACGACAAGCGTTCTTTTAGTAAATTCACATCTTGCTTTAACCGGGCGACCGTTTTTACCAGAGTTTCCTCGGGCACTTCCGGATCAGGCAGCTCACTGCTTATATAGTGGGTGAAACGCCAAATCTCTTTTATTTGCTGCACTGCAATGTCGTAGGGTTCGTACAGCGGGTTTAGCGAGTGCACTGTTAGTTTTTGTGCGTTTTTTAGTTTGTTCTCCACTAACTTAAATACCACGCCTTCGTTCAGCGTGACAATCAGGTGCGCCTGTCCATCTTTTAAGTTTAGCCAATCCTGAAGATATTCACCTGTAACATAAGCTCCATCGGGAATGGGATGCATCGAATCGCCACTGATTTGAAAAGTGCGAAATTTCTTCTCACGTGGAAGGAAAGGTAACTGAAAGACAGGTAGCTTGTTGATGAAATCGGGGTCGGCAAATCCTCGTTGGTAGCCGGCTTTGGCCTTTTCGGGTACCAGTTCAATGTTTTCGTTGTTCCCGGCATCTACCGTGGTGGCCAGTACCCGCATGTTACTTCCCTTCAAAAATATATCGTAGCCTCTTTCCAGCTGGGTGAGCTCGCTTTCACTTAGGGCAGAAAGATCAATTTTGATTAGTGAGTCGATGGCTACCTGAAAATAGTTTGAGAAGAGTATAAGGGTTTGTAGCCCCGGCTCGGCAATGCCATTTTCGTACCCGCTGAGGGTTGAACGCTTTATCTGCAGTGCGTCAGCTATATCGGCCTGCGTGCGGCGTTTTCGCTTGCGTAATAATTTAATATTGGAACCAAATACCGACATCTTTTCTGGCCTTTTTAAAGATAAATGATTAAATTATAGTCGAAAGTTTGACTAGTAATTAATCAAAAATAAGCTATCTTCTTAAAAAATACAAATTTAGGGCAGGGAAATATGGAACGAAGTATTGTGCATTTTGATTTGGATTCGTTTTTTGTGTCGGTTGAGCGTTTGCAACAAAGCAAATTGATGGGTAAGCCTGTAATTATCGGTGGCCTGTCGGATAGAGGAGTGGTGGCAAGTTGCAGTTATGAAGCCCGTAGCCTGGGCGTGCATTCGGCAATGCCTATGAAGTTGGCACGTCGGCTCTGTAGCGAGGGAGTGTTTATTCGTGGGGATATGGACAGGTACAGTCGGTATTCGCAGGTGGTTACAGATATTATTAAGGAGCGGGCTCCGGTATATGAAAAGGCCAGTATTGATGAGCACTACCTGGATTTGACCGGATTCGACCGATTTTTTGGAACTTTGCGATGGGCCAGCGAGTTACGGCAAACCATTATGCGTGAAAGCGGGTTACCTATCTCTTTTGGGCTGTCGTTAAATAAAACCGTGGCCAAAATTGCTACAGGTGAAGCTAAGCCTAACGGGCAGTTAAATGTTCCGCCCCCGGAGGTGCCGCCTTTTTTGGCGCCCCTCTCTATACGTAAAATTCCCATGCTGGGACCTAAAACCTATCGCTTGCTGCGCTCGATGGGTGTTACTACCATTGAGGTATTGCGGCGTATTCCGCCTGATATGATGGAGCGAACACTGGGCAAAAATGGCAAGGTGTTGTGGCAACGGGCACATGGCATTGATCATGCTCCTGTTGAGGCTTACCATGAGCGTAAGTCTATCAGTAGCGAACGCACTTTTCAGCAGGATACGGCCGATATGGTTTTTCTGCAAAGTTTGCTGGCTGCTATGGTGGAGCAACTGGCTTTTAGTCTGCGAAAACAACAAAAGCTTACTGCCTGCATCACGGTAAAAATACGCTATGCCAATTACGACACGCATACTTTGCAAAAGCGTATTCCCTATACGGCATTTGACCATGTGTTGCTAAAAACGGCACGTGAGCTTTTTCATAAGTTGTACAACCGGCGTATGCTTATCAGACTTTTGGGTATTAAGGTGACGCATTTGGTTACAGGTGTGCAGCAACTGAATATGTTTGAGGATACGTTTGAGGTAGTGGAGCTCTATAAAACCATGGATGTTCTTCGGAATCGTTATGGCGATCATGCCATAAAACGTGCTTCGGGTTTCTGGTAAGTATTTTTATGCCAGAACTGCGGGAATTCATTGTGCTTTCCCTTTTGAATGTCGTATGCTTTTGTTAAATTTAGTTTTTCAATGCATGATGTATGGAACTGACAATTGTTGAAGAATTTCTTTTGCTGGCCCTGGATGATAAAAAGGGCAAATTTGTCCTGGATACCTTATCGTTAAATTATGGTTTGGCAGGGGCTATTTTGTTTGAACTGGCTTTACAGAATAATATACATATTGAGAACAAACGTTTGTATACCGAAGCCGAGGCCTCGGGGCAGAAGGATCAGATATTAAGCACCGTAGTACAGTTTATGAAGCACGAGAAGAAACCCCGAAGAGTGAAGTATTGGGTGCAACATCTCGGGCGTAAGTCGTATGTGCTGCGTAAGCGTTTTTTGCAGGAGCTTATTGATAAGGGACTTCTTCGTCACGAGCGAAAGCGCTTTTTGTTTATTCCCTACCATCGTTATCCGGCCATGAACGATAGGCCTGAAAATGATCTACGCGCACGTTTGCGGAAGATTATTCTTGATAATGCCGACGCTGATGTGCGTAGTGTAATGCTTATTAGTTTGTTGCGTAGTTGTAAGTTGACTCGAACTTTATTTGTTTCCCGAAAAGAGTACCGGCAGGCTACAAGGCGAATTAAGCAGATAACGAAAGATTTTGAAGTGACTGAGGCTGTAAGCTTGGTTCTGCGAGAGATTCAGACAGCGGTAATGGCCAGTGTGGCTTCGGCCAGCGTGGTTACTACTACTGCCAACTCCTGATTCCTTTTGTGTATAAAGATCTTTTTGTGGCTAGTATACTGCCAGTAGTTATTCCTGGTGGTACTTTTGGATCTTTATAGCTATATATTACTCATCCAATTATTGTGTGTGGTGCTTTTTCATTAATTTCGCAACCAGAAAAAGTTAAACAGAACAAATATGGCAGATGACAAGCAAGTGATTTTTTCCATGGTGAATGTGAGCAAACAAACACCACAGGGAAAACAAATTTTGAAGGATATTTATCTCTCGTTCTTTTATGGCGCAAAGATTGGGATTTTGGGTTTGAATGGAGCCGGAAAATCAACGGTTTTACGGATTATTGCCGGAGAAGATGAGGAGTATCAAGGCGAAGTAGCTTTTTCGCCAGGTTATTCAGTTGGCTATTTGCCTCAGGAACCAAAACTGGATGAGGAGAAAACAGTAATAGATATTGTGCGCGAAGGCGTGCAGGAAATCGTTGACCTTCTGGAGGAGTATGAGCAAATAAATGCCGGATTTATGGACGAGGAGGTTATGAATGATCCGGACAAGATGAATGCCTTAATCGAGCGTCAGAGCAAAGTGCAGGAACGCATTGAGCAGTTGGATGCATGGGATTTGGACTCACGTCTGGAGCTTGCTATGGATGCTTTACGTACACCTCCAGCCGATACACCCATTAAGATACTTTCGGGAGGCGAGCGCCGCCGCGTAGCTTTGTGTCGTCTTTTACTGAAACAGCCCGATATTCTGTTGCTTGATGAGCCTACGAACCACCTCGACGCTGAGTCGGTACATTGGCTGGAGCAACATTTGAAGAATTATAAAGGCACCGTGATTGCTGTTACTCACGATCGCTACTTCCTGGATAATGTGGCAGGATGGATTTTGGAGCTCGACAGGGGTGAAGGAATTCCATTTGAAGGCAATTACTCCTCGTGGTTGGAGCAGAAGCTCAATCGTTTGTCGCAGGAGGAGAAGCAGGAGTCAAAACGGCAAAAGGCTTTGCAGCGCGAATTGGAGTGGGTGCGAAAAGGTCCCAAAGGCCGACAAAGCAAAGGAAAGGCCCGCTTGAATAACTACGAAACCATGATGGCTGAGGACATAAAAGAGAAGGAGTCTAAGGTTGAGATACCTATTCCCAACGGGCCGCGTTTAGGCAGGGAGGTGATAAAGGCCGACCAATTGGCGAAAGGTTTTGACGACAGGTTATTGTTTGAGGATTTGAACTTTGAACTTCCGCAGGCAGGTATTGTTGGTGTGATTGGGCCTAACGGCGCCGGAAAAACAACACTCTTTCGCATGATTATGGGTGAGGAACAACCCGATAAAGGAGCCTTGAAACTGGGCGAAACCGTGGAACTAGGGTATGTGGATCAAACCCATGCCGATATTGACCCGGAAAAGACCGTATTTGAAGTTATTAGCGGTGGAAACGAATACATCGAGATTGGTGGTACACGCTTAAATGCGCGGGCTTATGTGAGCCGGTTTAGTTTTATGGGTGGCGATCAACAGAAGAAGGTAGGTGTTCTTTCAGGAGGGGAACGAAATCGGCTGCATTTGGCAATGACGCTAAAAACTGAGGCCAATGTGCTGTTGCTGGATGAGCCCACCAACGACATTGATGTTAACACCTTGCGAGCACTGGAAGAGGGAATTCAGAATTTTGCCGGTTGTGCGGTGGTTGTTTCCCACGATCGTTGGTTTCTGGATAGAATTTGTACGCACATTCTTGCCTTTGAGGGCGATTCGAATGTGGTATTCTTCGAGGGTACTTACAGCGAGTATGAAGAGAATCTGAAGAAACGATTGGGAGGCGATTTAATTCCCAAGCGAATAAAGTATAAGCGTTTAACACGATAATGAGAAAAAAAGCGAAGCCGGTCTTCGCTTTTTTTGATATATTTTTGAGTTGCCAAATAGAATCGCTATTGTTCGGAGAAATTTGGATTAACACGTTTAGCCCGGATTATTCATGAATAATCCCTGTCTCCGACAGCGACTAAGATTCAGTAAAGCTTTTTCAAAAGTTTAACTTCCCCGAAGCAAGTTCGGGGCAGGCTATCTAAGTCGGGGTTAACTCCGATAAAAATCGGTGCAATTTTTTATCCGGGCACCAATGAAATAGAATAAGTAAAGATCCTATTCAATTTGGGTTCTACTGCTTTTCATTGCTAATCATCGGGTGTTTTATTTAAGTGAGTTGATATCCGATGCAAATAAAGGCGGCTGTTATGCGGGAGGAGTTTTGGGAACTTGTTTATATATTCGCCTTTTTACAAGTCCTTTTAGGTGTAACAGTTTTTATTGAATCATTCTATTTAAGACGGATGCTATTTTATTTTTGGTTTAAGCTGGCAAGGTTGAACAGAACCTTTTACCTTTGTAGCTTAAATTTAAAAATAGGAAAAGATGGAAGTCTACAACTCATGGTTCGCAACCATGTATGTGTATCACCCTTCAATTGGAATCACGTGAAAATCGTGAGCTGACGCGCAACTGTAAAAGCCTGTAAGGCAAGCATAGAAAGCCACTGTTAAACTAAATGGGAAGGCATGCTTGTAGGGCTCAGCCAGGATACCGCTCTTTTCCTATTCTGAGATTGCCTCGCGGAAAGGTACATCAGAAAAGAGTTAAACAGTCTCCCCTTCAGGGTGGCTGTCTTTTCGTTGTCATTTTCCCGTGCCATCTCGATGTAAGGTTTGCTCTTTTTCAAACACAATAATCAGCATGTGTAAGCATGCAAAAAACAATGGTATGGACATCGTAAATTTATTTACAGGAAGCGGAACCGCTTCAACTCTGGTGTTTTTAAGTATAGTTGGTATCCTTGGGGTGCTTATCGGGAAAATTCAGGTAGCCAACGTCCGGTTGGGTATTGCCGGGGTATTATTTTCAGGCTTGCTAATTGGCCACTTTGGGGCACAAATTGACTACAATGTTTTGCACTTTGTAAAGGAGTTTGGCTTGATTTTGTTCGTTTTCTCCATTGGCCTTGAGGTGGGACCCCGTTTTGTCTCCTCTTTAAAGAGCAATGGCCTTACGCTTAATTTGCTTGCCTCGGGCATTGTGGTGCTTGGATTTGGTATGGCTTTGTTGTTAAAAATTGTTTTTGCTATTCCCACTCCCATCATTTCAGGGATTGTATGTGGCGCTGTAACCAATACACCTGCCCTGGGCGCAGTACAACAGGTAATTGGGGAGCAAATGGCCGGAACTCCCGGAGCCGCCGATGTTGCGGGTATGGGCTATGCCTTGGCCTACCCCTTTGGTATTATTGGCATTATCTTGGTAATGATTTTGTTGCGGAAGATCTTTAAGCTTTCGGTTACTAAAGCTCAGGACGATTATAAACGAAAGGTGGCAGGCATTGAAGGGGAGCTTGTTGCTGTACATGTTATTTTGCAAAATAAAAATCTTTTTGGCAAGCGTGTTATTTTCCTTAAAGATCTTACCGATAAAGAGTTTGCCTTATCACGAATTCATCGCAACGGGCAATTCATAGTAGCTACCGACGAAACTACTTTGCAAGAGAATGATGTACTTTATGGTGTATCGTCGGAAGAGCACTTTTCTGCCTTATCGCTGAAGGTAGGTGAGATTGAACTTACTAAAAATCTTGAAATTACCGGCAAAACAGGTATGCGCCATGTACTTATAACCAATAAGGAGGTGGCCGGAAAGACCGTGAAATCGCTGGGAATTTCGCGACGCTACCCTGTAAACATAACCCGTATCTATCGTACAGGCTCGGAACTGATGCCTACTGATTATGATACGGTGGAGTTTGGCGATACGGTTCGTATTGTAGGGGAGCGGAAAGCGCTTGCGGAAGTAGCTCAATATTTAGGAAATTCGGTAAAGGATCTTTCCGCACCTAATGTATTGCCTATTCTTATCAGTATTTTGCTGGGTGTGATTGTGGGTGCTGTTCCTTTGAATTTTCCAGGGTTACCGGCACCTGCCAAATTAGGCCTTGCCGGAGGTCCCCTGCTTATTGCTTTGCTTCTTGGGCACAAAGGACGTATCGGACGCATTGACTTTTATATGACACCCAGTGCTACGCATTTTATCAGGGAGTTGGGCATTATCCTTTTTCTTGCTACTGTAGGTCTTTCTTCTGGACAACATTTTGTTGAAACATTGCTGTCGGGTGGGTATGTATGGATGGGCTATGGGGCGCTGATTACTTTTGTCCCACTGGCCATTGTGGCTGTTATAGCCTATTTTCTGAAGATCAACTACCTGACTATTTCGGGTATGCTGGCAGGATCGATGACTGATCCTCCGGCACTTGAGTTTGCCAATAGTCTGGCTCCCATTCAGGCACAGTCAACTGCCTATGCTACGGTTTACCCCTTGGTAATGTTTTTGCGCGTGCTGTTGGCCCAAATTTTTGTGCTGGCTTTGTTGTAATAGCCCTCTTTTCTGCTGCTCTATACATATGTGTGGAGCAGTAGCTACTCATATTCATGGTTTTCAGGAGAAAAGTAGAGAATGAATGCCTCTCATCAGTAACATTTTGTATCTTTGTGCCGCGGATTCGGGAGGCAGAGATCTTCCCGTTACCTTACTAATTAGAATGTTTATATGAGATTTGACGAATTTGAATTGGACGAGCAACTGCTCGATTCCATAAGTTACCTGGGTTTTAATGAAACTACACCTATTCAGGAACAAGCAATCCCTAAGATATTAAATGGTCACGATTTAATTGCCTGTGCCCAAACGGGAACCGGAAAAACAGCTGCATTTTTATTGCCCGTGTTGAATGCCTTGCTTATTAATAATGTGCAAGAAACCAATGCGTTAATTATTGTGCCTACACGTGAGTTGGCAGTACAAATTGATCAGCAGATTCAGGGAATTGGCTATATGGCTAATATCGACTCGGCTGTTGTATATGGTGGTGGTGATGGCAGTAACTGGGATCAGGAAAAACGAGCTTTGACCAAGGGAGCACGTGTAATTGTGGCTACTCCCGGAAAACTACTATCTCACCTGAAGTTGGGACATGTAAATTTTAGTAAGATTACCCACTTGGTGCTGGATGAGGCCGATCGTATGTTGGACATTGGCTTTAAGGACGATTTGTTGCGCATTATGAGCTTTCTGCCTAAAGAGCGACAAACACTCATGTTTAGTGCTACCATGCCGCCCAAAATAAAGACTTTTTCGCAGACGATTCTGAAAGATCCGGAAGAGGTAACCCTGGCTATGTCCAAACCAGCCGAGGGTGTTTTGCAAGCCGCTTATCTGGCGCACGAAGAGCAAAAAACTCCTTTAATCGACAGCCTGATAAAGGGTAAGCCTGAATACAGCAGTATTTTAATCTTTTGTTCCACCAAGCGTAAAGTGTCTCAGCTAGCGCGTCACCTTATGCGTAAGAAGTATAAGGTGGAAGGACTCACCTCCGATTTGGAGCAGAGCCAGCGGGAAGAAATTTTGGGCCAATTTAAGGCACGGCAGTTGCGTATACTCGTGGCTACTGACGTGTTAAGCCGGGGTGTGGATATAAAGGACATTAACCTGGTAATAAACTATGATGTACCGGGTGATGCCGAGGATTACGTCCATAGGGTAGGACGTACGGCACGTGCCGAAACCACAGGTGTGGCTTTGACATTGGTAAATACCGATGATATGTACAAATTGGCACAGATTGAAAGACTTATTGAACGCGAAGTGCCAAAGCTGATGTTACCACCCGAAATTGGCGAAGGACCTGAGTGGAGAGTTTCACAGAAAAAGTACAGTGGGAAACGCAATAATTTCAAGAAGCGTAAACCCTACAAAGGAAAGAAGCAGTAATTATTCGCTTCGTGGATCCGGCTTTAGTGGAAGCCGGGCCATCTTCTCAATTTCGATACCGGGGTACCCGAAATCCTCAACAACCTTACCCAGCAGCAGGTAAACACCCTGACCCTGAAAAGGGTGAGCATTTAGGCTGTTAGGGAAGTGTACAGTATCGAACAAGTTGCCCTCCGCATCTTTAAAGCAACCGAAATTCATTATCTCCTTTTTTACTGTACGCACGTACTTAATGGTTACCAGTTCACCCACAAGCTTCACTTTCTTGCCCACATATTGGTTTAGATTTTGTGTACGAACCTGGCCACGAAATGACGTTTGCAGCATATCGAACGGGGTAAGTGTAACCGGAAAACCCAGCAGTTCAATTTCATCGTAGGCATCTTCCAATGGAGTTTGCGACAGCTCAGGAAGCTGATAATCGGGTTCACGGGGTTGAAATAGTGCGGGTTGCTCATAGCTTCGTTGTTGCTTCTGGTTGTACAACATAGGCAGCTGCCATAACAATTCCATTTTGTTCAATCCTGTTGTGCGCAGGGCATTCATTCGAATGAGCAGTGTGGCTTGTTCGCGCGATAGGGCAGTGCGAAATACAAAATCCTTTAACGATTTATAATGTCCATCTTTCTGCCTTTCGGCAATAATTCGGTGTGCCAGCTTGCTTTCCAGGTCCTTGATGTGAACGAAACCCAGGTGCAAGGTATTCCCTTTTATCGAACTAACATATTGACTGTGGTTTGCATCGGGGAGCTCAATGTGAGCACCCAGTCGGCGCGCCTCGTTAACGTAAACCGAGGTAGCATAAAATCCGCCAAAGTTGTTGATAACGGCCGTGATAAATTCCAAAGGGTAGTAGGCTTTCAGGTATAAACTCTGAAAACTTTCGGTGGCATAAGAAGCTGAATGGGCTTTGCTGAATGAGTATCCGGCAAAGGACTCAATTTGTCGCCATACCTCCCTTACAATGGAATCGTCGTAGCCACGGGACTTGCAGTTATCGAAAAATTTCTCCTCAATGCGTTTAAACTCTTTTTTTGATCGGTATTTGCCACTCATGGCGCGTCGCAGAATATCGGCATCGGCCAGATCGAGATCGGCAAAGTGGTGACATACCTTAAGTACATCCTCCTGGTATACCATTACCCCGTAGGTTTCGGAGAGCTGTTGTTCCATTACCGGATGGATGTAAGTAAAACTTCCGGGGTTATGAAACCGCTCGATATAGGTTTTCATCATACCCGATTTGGCAACGCCCGGACGAATGATGGAGGAGGCTGCTACTAAGGTAAGGTAATCGCGGCATTGTAATTTGCTAAGTAACCCGCGCATTGCCGGGCTTTCGATATAGAAACATCCGGTAGTCTCCCCTGAGCTAAGCAGGTTTTTTACCTGCTGATCTTCCTTAATGGCCTTGACATTGTGTATGGGCACTTTTTTGTTGTGATTTTGCTCAATGTATTTCACGGCATCATTGATGTGACCGATGCCTCGTTGACTTAGCACATCAAGTTTTTCGAAGCCCAATTCTTCGGCGCTGTACATATCCCACTGGGTTGTCGGGTATCCTTTGGGGGGAAGATCGAGTGCTGTGTAGTTGGTAATGGGCTCCTGGGTAATGAGCACACCTCCGGCATGTATGCTGCGCATATTGGGTAGATTGGCCAAACGGTTTGCCATTGCATAGATGTTGCGTACGAGGTGATCTTCCCGAATGGCTTTCCCGGGATGTGTTATCATCTCATCAATCTCCTCTTTGGGTAATCCTTGTACTTTCCCCAACTCGCGGACAATGGATTTTCCTTTAAAAGTGCTGATAGTTCCTAACAGCGCTACATGATAGTTGGGATATCGCGCAAAGAGATAGTCGAGCACATAATCGCGCTGGTTCCAGGCGTAATCGATGTCGAAATCGGGAGGGCTTGTGCGCCGGGGGTTGATGAAACGCTCGAAGTACAAATCGAGCTCAATGGGATCGACATCGGTAATGCCAAGACAAAAGGCCACCACACTGTTGGCGCCGCTTCCTCGTCCTACATGCTGAAAACCTTTGTGTTGGGAGAAGGTAATCATGTCGTGGGTAATAAGGAAATAGGCTGAAAAACCAAGTTTGTTGATGATATGCAGTTCCTTATCAACACGTTGGCGAGCTTCCGCGTTGTTTTTGCCATATCGGCGTGTTAATCCCTCATAGGCAAGGCGTTCAAGTAGTAGCTTGTCGTGATAGGCTGAGTCAGTAAATTCCTGCTTATTTTTTGGGCCTGAAGGAATGGCGAACTGGCACTGTGCCACCAGCTTTTCCGCTTGCCTTATCAAATACGTGTGGGAGGCAAATGCCTTATGTGAATGGCTGACTGAGGCAAAGGGAGGATTATTGGCGGCGATTTCTTCCTGTGGCAATTTCGTGAGCAAGGTGTTGTGGTCTATGGCACGCAGGTGCCAATGTAGCTGTTCATCGCCCGGATGCAGGAAAACGATGGGGTGCCAGGCAATGAGTTTCTCCTTTATGTTTTGAAATTTTGCTTTTACCAATATGTTGAGTTGATGGGCTTGCACAAGGAGGTAAGTATTATCGGTAAGAGGTTCTCCTTGCCATTGTTCCAGAGGGATGAGCGTGAATGCGTTTTGAAATTGCGGAAGGGTAGAAGGCAGAGATAAACCTCTTAAGGGGAATTGGCTGTAGTAGGTGTTTATTTCGCGTAATCCATCCTGATTTTTGGCCATAGCAATGCAAAGCGGGGAGTTTTTTTTGTCAGGGCGCAAAGTCATCCCCGCTATCATTTGCATATGTTCCTTTTGCGTTGCCTGCCAGGTTTCACTAATTGCCGAAGTATTGTTGATATCGGCAAGGACAAAGGTATCGACTCCCCGCTGGCGCAGGGCAGTTGCCATAGTTTCGGGGCTGTGTAGGCCATAGCGGAGGCTGTAGTGGGTGTGGCAGGTGAAGAGCATGGGGTAAAAGTAGTTGTTTTTTTATGAAAGGCTATGTCACCACATATGAAAGGCTATGTTACCACATATGAAAGGTTATGTCACCACATAAGGTAGATCTTTATAAACACCTATCGATTTAGCTCTGAGAAGGATGCTTTGCGGATTGATTTTATTTCCGAATTCATCCAGTTCGCGATGCCATGATAAATAATTATCAAGGTATTTTGTAGCCACTCCTCTAAAGTGGATTAATATCCACTCCTTTAGATGGTTTTGATAAGATTTAACAGAGTGAAGATGTACAATATTCTTTTTAACTTCCTCAGTTTTATTGTTATCGAGATACCCATGACGAATGTTATTTTCGCGTGTAAATTGGCGATAAAACGATTTGTTTGTACTGCAAAACAGGGCATCGTTTGGAAGTATACTTTTTAATGCTTGATTTAATGTGTAAGTATTGAGGTTGTTGAATATATAGTCGACAGTGTTCTTATTCCTGTCCCGACTCACAAAGACACACACTAAATCTTTGGCGGAACCTGGTAGGTTTGAAACCCCTCGTTTTCGTGGAGGACGTTTTAATTGTTTGTTCCCTTTTTCGGATCTTCTAAAATAGATATCATTGGCCTCGACAATACCCTGCAACTCTGTTGCTTTTACTGGTTTGGCGTTTTCAAGGAAGCGATGCCGCCAACGAAATGCTGTATTCCTATGGATATCACATATAAGTGCTGCTTTCCTTACACTCAACCCTTCTTTGAGGCATTGTGCATAATCTAGCCAATGTCCCTTTCTATGAAGCCGGGCTAAGGGAGTCCCGGATAAACTATTAAATGTTTTTTTGCACGCTTTACAGCGATATCGTTGTAGATCATTACGTTTGCCCCACCGGACAAGTTTTTTACTTGCACAATGAGGGCATTTGATTTGATTATAGGGCGTTTCAAGGTAGCCGGCTACCTGTTTTTTTGAAGCATTTTCTGACATTATTTTCTGAAGAATTCGCATTTGGCGGGTATCCAATTGATCAATTGAAAGAACCCATTTTTTGAATGCTGTAGTTTTCATAACTAACACTTTTAGTGTAAGTTATTGAATTTTTGATTTATTATCAACCCTGGTCGATGACAAAACACCAATTTTTCTACTTTGTTATTATCGTGCACATTCAGGTATTTGTTTTGCTAAAGCCCATTTAATGAAAACATTCATTAGCACTACTTGCTCCGTTTTATTTGAGTGTATCGGTATGGACTCTCTCTTTTTTTGTGCTTTATTTGTGCACTAATAGGTAGAAATAAAGCTCATAGTTTGAACTCACAAAAACTGCTTGAAAGGGCTCTTCCAGATATTTTATGCATTACAGCTGAGATTATTTACTGTTGCAAGCACCAAAACCTTTTTAACCTAAAAACAGTACCCCTCCATTCCGTGAATACTTATAAATTATGGTATGGCTTTTCCGAGGTTTCGGAGTTGTTATGAAAAGGCAAATTTTTCTGAAACTGATGGATTAGCATGACTAAACGAAGAGGCTATGCAATCCGCCGAACGGGAGCCGTAGAGCCTCAAGTTTATAGTTATTGGATATTGCAATAAGCAAATAGGTATGGCTATGCTTACCCTGTTTGATGGTCTTTCTTATCTTTTCTGTTGGATACTGGTTAATCGGGGAGTGATAATATTTTATTCCCAATCGGTAGAACGATTTTTTTAATCTGGAAGGGCTTTCGCGTAGTAAAATGCGGAGGTGTATCAGGGAAATGCTTTTCTGATTGTTTACATCATAAGTGGGAGAATGCATTTTAGTGAGTAGGGGCACATAATAATCCCCTGCGTGCATTGTTGCCCAATGGACGCAGGGGAAAATAGCGATGCCTCTTAATAGTTAGCCAGAAAGGCTTTTACCTCTTTCCAATACTTTTCATGTCCTTCGTTCTCAGGCCACAAAGCTTTTGAACCATGATATCCATCGAAATCAGGCAGGTAATACTGTTTATCTGATGGAATAGCCTCAAATATGGGCGTACACAAATCCTTTTCTGCACCCGATGATGTGATGAATACAGGCACCTGCGTCTGTCCTGCGTAAGCTGAAATGGGCAGATCTTCATAAGTGAAGTATTCGCCTGGCGAAAAAGCCATAATCCCTTTTACCAGCTCAGGGTATTCGGTTGCAAGAATAAAAACCAAGGCTGCTGAGTAGGAGCTTCCCCAAAGGATTATTTCTTTTGCTTTGTAATGGCGCTGCGCATATTCTACTGCCGCACGTAAATCCGGTAAGGCATCCACATAATCTGTCGACAATCCTTTTTCACTGGCTTGCTCAAATGCTTCATTCGTTATTCCGTTAACTTCTTTTCCCGAGCGTTGATCGATAGCCAGGCAACGAAAGCCCAATTC
>JAWOEH010000237.1:0-5657 GCA_046482855.1 Bacteroidales bacterium
CCAAAGGAATGATGGTTTTTTTTAGCCTCTCAGTAGTAGTTTTTTTTACACTTCAGCATAACTCTCAAAGAGACTGAAATTTACCTTCCCATATTTTCTTTGTTCTTTAAAGCCTTTTAAGCCTGAGAAGTTATACTCTACGGGATGCTCAATAATAAGTAGACCCGATTGTTTTAAGATCTTTGCCTCAAGGATGGATTGAGGTAAACTCTCAAGAACGGGTAAATCATAAGGCGGATCTGCAAAAACAATATCATACGCTTGTGTTGCCCTTTTTAACCACATAAATACGTCTGCTTTCTTCACCTCAATGGTATCCTCCAAATGCAACTCTTTAATGGTTTGCTGAATATATTTGAAGTGTTGGTAATTCCTTTCGATGGTTGTGACCTGTTGTGCCCCACGAGAGGCGAATTCGTAACTGATATTTCCAGTACCCCCAAAAAGATCGAGAACCCGAATGTTGTCCAGTGAGTAGTTGTGCATCAATACATTAAATAAAGCTTCTTTTGCCATGTCGGTTGTTGGACGGACTTTGAAGTTTTTTGGCGGATGTATGATTCGCCCTTTTAATTTGCCGCTTACTATTCGCAATGTACAAGATTTAGTTGGTTTGCTATTGTTTTTAATGATATCTGATGAAACTGATAGCTTAATGTATATTCATTACTTTGCTCCGAAAGCCATTTGGCGTGTGAGAACTCTTTTTTTATTGATTCCTTGTAACTTGGATTAGGAAAGTCCCCATTGAACAAAATAGGCAGCGTAAATTGTATTTTTTGCTTTTGTGTTACTGATAGTAGCCAATAAATAACATCAGCCGATGTAGTATAAGGATAGGATTTCAATAATTTAAGCATCTTATTGGGGCCTTGCAATAAGGCTAAATCCATGTATTCGGAGGTGACATTTACCCCTAAACAAACCTCATGTGTGTTCGCTAATTCAACTCGCTTAAGAAATGGCAAGGTCTGATGGAAAATTTGAAAGGTTGGAAAGTATTGACGTAAAAGATTTGTCAGGTTACTGGATAGTGCATGAACTACTACAACTTTATAATAGGGCAATTCTGTTGCATGCAACTCCTCAGCATCACCCAGCTTATGATTAAAAGAAAAGCACTCCTTAATGCGCTGAGACGAAAAGTAAGCTTCAGGTATCAGTGTATACCGATGTGTTTGGTTTATTACCCGCACTTGCCGATATGCGTATTGGGTTAAATCACTTTGCGCCAAAACTTTTTTGAGGGCTGTAGAAGGTTCTTCTCTGTCTGTTTCATTCAATGGATGAAGCAGACAAGCAATAAACTTACTACGTGTAACATCATATACCAGAAACGAAAATCCATCCAAACTGAGTTGGATGGATAATTCGTAATGGGATGTCATGTTATAATCGAATGTCTCGTCGACAAATGATTTTTTAAACATAGGCCATGATTATTCCCAGTTTCCTGCGTTATTATTAGGTTCTTCAAGATCTCCAACTTTTACTCCGGGGAAGTTGTCGGCATTTTTCATACGCTCGTTCAGATTGATACGCAACTGCTCATCCAAACCATGAAGAAGTACATTATTATGAACTTTTGCCTCGAAAACAGGAACTTTTACTTTTGATCCTGTTAATACAACGCGTGCACCCAATTGAATGGAGTCATCTTGGCTAAAAGGTACTCGCCACATTTTTGTTACCGGATAATCAGGTGAGAAAAGCGTATCTTTGATGGGAATTAACATGGTATCACGAACAATTAAACCCTCTTTTATGGCAATTTCTTCTGTCCAGCCCGACTCTAAGAGACTATCTGGAATACTCCCAATGGCACGTACTACGCTCATTTGACCTTCTTGAATAAAAGTGATGAGGGAATCAAAGCTACCAGTAAACTTGCCGTTTTCTTTCTTGAAAGCAAGTTGAGCTTTTCGAATGTCTTTCATGCGTTGGATAGTAGCATCGTATCTCTTCTTTTTCTCTTGATTAAATCGAATGGGTCTTTGAATACTTTCATAGATAAAATAGCCTAAAACCACTATCGCAATAGCAAGCAGGATTTGGATTAGTCTTTTCATTATTTGTTCGTTTTAAATTTTTATGTTTGCCTGCAAATTTAAAAAAAAAAATAAATTAAAGATTGTAATCACGTATTATTTGGCGAATGATAGAGCAACAGTTTCTAAAAATATTTCAAAAGTATTTTTCTCATGAGCCTACAAATGGTCAAACAAAGGCCATTGAGGCACTTTCTGGTTTTATATTGAAGGCCAGGGAGGGGGATGTTTTTTTATTGAAAGGATATGCAGGTACCGGAAAAACAACCTTAGTAGCAGGACTTCTTAAAACCTTGGGACATATTCGTCAAAAGGCTGTATTACTTGCACCCACTGGACGAGCAGCAAAGGTTCTGGCAGGATACACAAAAAGACCCGCCTTTACCATCCACAAGAAGATCTATCGGCAGAAAAGCGGGAAAGATGGATTTGGCGACTTTGTTTTGGATAAGAATCTACATGCAAATACCCTCTTTATTATCGATGAGGCCTCCATGATTTCCAGTGGTGGACACGATGCGAGTGTTTTTGGCTCTGGCAGGTTATTAGATGATCTTTTTACCTATGTGTTGGAGGGGAAAAATTGCCGTTTGCTTTTTGTCGGTGACACTGCCCAACTGCCTCCTGTTCATAGTGAGCTCAGCCCTGCACTGGATGCCGGGTACCTTGAGGCGTATGGTGGTCAGGTGCAACAAATTGAGCTGACTGATGTGGTACGGCAGGCTCAATTGTCCGGTATTCTCAATAATGCAACCACTTTGCGACAGAAGATGCAACATGAACTGGATCAAGTTCCCGCTTTAGCGATTTCTTCGTTTCCCGATGTGGAAGCAATACGCGGGAATACACTTATTGAAGCCATTGAGCAGGCTTACGACAAGTTTGGCAAAGAGGAGGTGATTGTGATTACCCGCTCCAATAAACGAGCAAATTTGTACAATAAAGGAATACGAAATACCATACTTTGGCAAGAAGAGCGTATCGCACGCGGCGACTTACTTATGGTCGTGAAGAACAATTATTTTTGGAGTGAAGAGTTTGAAGAGATAGACTTCATTGCCAATGGCGATATTGCTGAGCTTGTTGCTATACATGGCTACGAAGAACGTTATGGACTTGAATTCGCCGATGTAACAATGAAATTCCATGACTATGATAATCTAGAGGTGGACTGTAAAATTATTTTAAATACCCTGGATATTGAGTCTGCCTCATTAAACCGCGAGCAGAATAAAGACTTTTTTTACCAGGTGTTTGAAGATTATCAGCATCTGAAAACGAAAAAACAAAAAGTTCTTGCTGTTAGGGAAGATCCCTATTTTAATGCTATGCAGGTAAAGTTTTCGTATGCGGTAACCTGTCATAAGGCTCAGGGAGGGCAATGGAAGGTTGTTTTTGTCGATCAGGGATACTTTGTAAAGGATATGTGGAACCTGGACTATGCCCGTTGGCTTTATACGGCTATTACCCGGCCAACCGAAAAATTGTTTTTGGTTAATTTCGACAAGCAATTTATAGGCGATCAGGATGTGGATGTGCTCGATTGATCAAGAAATGTATGAGTCATTTACTTGTTGTCTAAAAGTTAGACTCCGCCTGAATAGTGATCTGAGCGATTGCAACCAATTGTTTGATGGTTCCTTTTATACCTATATAGCTACGTTCAAAAGCACATAATTACCTGAATACCAACATCTAACTGAATGTAGGTAGGTACTCTTGCGTCAGATCCAAATTCTATATCAAGGCATAAATTCCGAATAATCGATGAAAATCAAGCAACCACCTAAAAGATCGAAAAAGAGAGCTGCAGATTGCAGCTCTCTTTTTTGAAATCAAACTATAGTAAGCGCATATCGTTTGTTATTTTGCGTCCGGAACAAGCACTTTGTCAATAGCATGTACTATCCCATTTGTACCTTGTACATCAGCCAAGATAACATTGGCATCGTTAACCATAACCCCACCATCAATTGAGATGGTTACGTCGCCATTGAGGGTAGTTACAGGGCCATTTGACAGCTCATCGCTGGTTACATTACCCGAAACAACGTGGTATTGCAAAATAGGCACTAAATCCTCTTTTGTAAGGTCATCCAAAGTTACACCTTGATCATCAAGAAAGGCAGTAAAGGCAGCATCGGTTGGCGCAAATACAGTAAACGATCCTTCACCCTGCAGCGTAGCAACAAGCTCGGCTTATGTTAAGGCTGCCACTAACGAACTGAAAATACTGTTGTTAACTGCTAAATCGACAACATCATTGGGCAGCATCACTTTGTCAATCACATGAATTACCCCATTGCTTGCTTCGATATCGGTGGTACTGATGGTGATATCACCATTCAGCTGCGCAAGAGCTGCATCAATCAGGATAGCAGCATTTGTACCTGCCTCAGCACCCGGACTTAAACTTGCCACATAACCATCGGTAAGATCTGAAGACATAACTTTTCCATTCAGTACATGATAGAGTAAAATAGGCGTCAGATCATCTTTAGTCAGGTCATCTAAGCTCGTCAACCCTAAGTCAGTAAGCAATTGCTCAAAAGCGGCATCCGTTGGAGCAAAAACGGTAAAGGGACCTTCTCCTTGCAGTGTCTCAACCAATTCGGCTTTTGTCAGAGCAGCAACCAAACTTTCAAAATTTTCGTCCCCTGAAGCAATATCAACAATATTTTGAGGTGGTAAAATCACCTTATCAATGACATGAACTACTCCATTCTTGCCTTGAATATCAACTGCAGTAACCGAAGCGTTTCCGTTAATTGTAACTTGGTCACCTACCTCTACAGAAATAGTTCCATTAAGTGTTTGAACATCGCCAGAACTAAGATCTGTAGAACGTACGTTCCCGGAAACTACATGCTGTTGCAAAATTGGAATTAAATCCTCAGCTGGAATATCGTCTAAACTGGAAGCACCCAAATCACTAAGTAAGTCTGCAAAAGCTGCATCAGTTGGTGCAAATACAGTAAAAGGACCATCACCTTCCAATGTACTCACTAAATCGGCTTTGATTAATGCCGCAACCAATGAAGTGAAATTTCCATTATCTACTGCTATATCCACAACAGTGGGAGGAAGTAACACTTCGTCTATCACGTGTATTACACCGTTTTCTGCTTCCACATCCGCCTGAATCACATCGCTTGAAGCGTTAAGTACAACATTTCCGGCATCTACCAAAACTGATACTTTTGAGTCATTTGGGCCGGGACTAAGAGTGGAGACATAACCATCGGTCAGGTCAGAAGACATCACTTTGCCACTTACCACATGGTAAAGCAATATAGGAGTCAATTGTTCTGCTGTTAAATCATCCAGCGAGGAAATGCCTAAGTCAGCAAGTAATTGCTCAAATGCAGCATTGTTAGGAGCAAAGACTGTAAATGGCCCATCGCCTTCCAACGTAGTTACCAAATCAGCTTTGGTTAAAGCTTGTACCAATAAACTAAAGTCTTGATCACCAGCGGCAATCTCTACAATCTTTTCCATGTCAACAACAGGAGGCGTGTTGTCATCATCGTCATCTTCACAACCAGTAAACGTGAAGGAAAAGGTTACTACCAGCAACATGGCCAGTAAAGCTTGGAGTTTTTTGTGAAT
>JAWOEH010000031.1:0-8941 GCA_046482855.1 Bacteroidales bacterium
ACTTGCACATCTTTTTCCTGTAACTCATCGTGCGTATTTACCAGGGATGTGATATCCTCAACTAAACCAATGCCTCCTATAATCTGGTTGCGCTTGCCGGCAAGTGGCGATGTGGTGAGTTTTACGTGTATCTTTAACGCGCTGGTAGTGGTTAAATAAGGCCCTTCGTAGTGACCAGTGGTACCTTTTAATGCATCTTCCAGTATCGGAAAGATCTTTTTGAATTCCAAGGTTTTCATATTCATGCCCACGAGTTGCTCGTGAGTGGACCCTAAAATCTTCACAAAACGAGTGTTGCATTTTTCAATGATAAAATTGCGGTTGTAAGTGAAGATTCCAATGGGCGATTGATTGAATATAAACCGATAAGCTTGTGAGGTTTCATCTATTGAACGCAAAGTGAGTTCGGTCATGATGGATTGTGTGCTATCAAAAACAGCAATCTCTACACGATAACTATTGTCGTTTAGGGTAATTGGGAAAACCTTGTTTTTTATCTGATCTATCTTTTCGCCTTCTAAGGCTTGTTTTAATGCGTTTTCTAAACCTGCTTCTTTTGTCGTACTCAGGTTACGTAATTCGCAAAAAGCCTCGTCGCCTGACGCAAATACTATGTTGTTAATGGTATTGTGTCTACATTCATATTGGTAAAGAGCTCGGGCTTTTATTGCTTGCATAGGGCTTGTCAGTTTTAATCGTGGCTTTTAACCCATAGAATTCCTGAATCCTACAGCGACTATGATTTAGTAAAGCTTTTTCCAAAAACTCATCTTCATCTATGTCGGGGGTATTCCCTTTGAATTCGAAAAGATAGTCACAAATTTTTAGTTTGTCAACGATTTCGTGAGGCAATCGCAGGAAATATACAGGCCTCCATTTTTGTTCGTGCAATCCATTATTCAGCTACTTTTACTCCTCTGGCGAGGGGAGTGGGTATTGGTTATTGTTGTCGCTATTGCAAACGATAATTACCAAGTAACCGTTTACATTGCTTCCCCAAATGGTAGCGGACGCCTGTTTTACCTGAAGGCGCCCTTTTGCTCAGTAAAAGTATGTGAATCCCTGTTATGGCAACTGTAGTGAAGCAATCTTTGGCTGCAAGATCTTGGTAAATCTTAGGTTGTTCCCCGGGTACGCTTAAAGTAGTACTACCGAAGCCCTGTCATGAGCATTGGATTATGATTTTTTAGCTTGCCTGAGACCTTCCTGTTCTTTATTATTGGCTTTGATGTCGGAGAAGCTTCACTGTAAATGTGGTGCCTCTGTTTTCTACAGATCTTACGGATAAGCTGCCCTGTTGTTTTTCGGCAAAGGATTTACAAAGTTTCAATCCTAATCCGCTTCCTTTTTCATTGTTTGTGCCGTAGGTGGTAAATTGCTCATCGTTTTTAAAAAGTCGTTCCAGATTTTCATCCGATATCCCCACACCTGTGTCAGCTATCGACAATAGCGTGTAGTGATCTGAGGGGGTTGCCTCAAATGCAATTGTTCCGTTTTCAGGGGTGAACTTTATGGCATTATTTAGCAAATTACGAACAATTGTTTTTGTCAGATTCATATCGCCTTTTACAAGCTCATACTCTTCGAGCTGATTGATTACTTTAAGCGATTTTTGCTGTATTGTGTTGGAAGCCAGTTGAATGTTCTCTTCGATGATCTGGTGTAAGTCCAGGGTATCAATTTCAATTTCCAGGTCCCCTCGCTGGCTTCGAGCCCAAAACAACAGGTTCTCCAATAAGTTAACTGTACTGTCAGTGGTGGTTTTCATGATAGTAATGGCACTCTCGCGAAAATCCTGATCTGTTGGTGTTTCTTTGTCGGTAAGCAGATCCAGCATGTTTTTCAATCCGGCTAAAGGGCTTCGTAGGTCATGTGATATGATGGAGAACATCTGATCCTTGGTGTTGTTAAGTTCCTTGAGCTTTTGGGCCTGCTCAGCAATTTTTTTTGTGGCCATACGTAGCTCCAGGTGATTTTTCAGGCGAATCAATAACTCTTCCTTCTTAAAAGGCTTGGTTATATAATCAACACCACCGGCTTTAAACCCTTTTACAATATCCTCGGTTTCGGTTTTTGCGGTAAGAAATATAACCGGAATATTTTTTGTTTTGTCGTTTTCCTTTAATAATGTACAGGTTTCATAGCCATCCATTTCAGGCATCATAATGTCCAAGAGAATGATATCAGGTTCGATTTTCTGCGCCTGAGTCAGCGCTTCTTTTCCGCTTTTGGCCATAGCCAGTCTATAGCCCTCGGTATGCAAGGTACTTCCTAAAACCTGCAAGTTATTTTTGTTATCGTCTACAAGTAATATTAATGGTGATTTAATCATATGCGTATAGCTTAATAGGGTCTATTGGTTGTGTTCAACTTTGTTTTTCCACTGTTCCAGCAAGGAATTAAATTGTTGCATATCAACTTCAATTTGGGTGATGTCAAAGGAAGCTACTGCCTGTTTTAATTTTTCGGCATAGGTATTCAGAGGCGCAAATTGTTTTTGCAAAGCCAGTTTTTGTAAGTCTTCTGCAAATTCCTGTATATCATCTATTATCAGCGTGTCTTTAATTTCCTCCCATCTGGCTGTAAATGTTCTTTCGAGTTCTTTTAATGCTTGATTACATGCTTTTATTTCGTGAGGAGTAAACTCTTTTACAGCTGACTCCATCGGATCTGGAGTCTGTTGTTCTTTCGTATCGAATGCCAGGTATTTGGCTAATACTGAGAAGAGATCCTTGCTGGTAATAGGCTTTCGCAGGTAATCATCGAAGAGGTGTTGCCATTCGTTTAATTGTGATTTCATAGCCGATGCCGTGAAGGCTACTACCGGCAAATCTTTCCAGTCCTCGTGCTTTCTGATGTTTTCTGTTGCTTCAACACCTCCCATGCCCTCCATGCGGATATCCATCAGGACCAAATCGGGCATCTCTTTGTCAATTATTGCCAGCCCTTCAGGGGCGTTTGTTGCGGTAGATATGCGCAGAGGTTGATGAGCGAGCAGGTTTTGCACCAACTTAATGTTGTACTCGATATCATCAATGACCAAAATATGTGCCGGCTGAAAAAGGATGAATTCCGGCTTAGGGGAAGTTCCCCCATATGTTTTGTGCTCTTTTTGATGAACGATTCGGGTGGAGGGGAGCACGACCTTGAAGATACTTCCTTTACCGGGCTCACTTTCTAATTCGATGTGTCCGCCCATTTTGTTCACCAGTTTTTTGGTTATGGTTAGCCCAAGTCCGGTACCTCCATATTTTCGGGTGCTTTGTCCGCTTTGTTGTTGAAAGGCATCAAAAATAAGCTCCTGTTGTTCTTCGGAAATTCCAATACCTGTATCTTGTACCGATAGCATTAATCGACATTGATTTCTGTTAATTTGCTGACTGTCAATGTATACTGAAACCCTGCCTTCGGGGGTGAATTTAATCGCATTACCCAATAGGTTGAATAGTATTTGGCGCATACGTACTTCATCCAATAATAAACTGTGCGGAGTGGATTCGTTTATACGGCAGGTAAGTTTTAAGCCTTGTTCTTGTGCTTTGTATTCAAAGATTTTGTACATGTCGCTAAGCACTGTGTGTAGGTTTACAGGCTCAAATTCGATTTCCATTTTCCCAGCTTCAATTTTGGAGAGATCAAGAATGTCGTTTATAAGTGCCAGGAGGGTCTGGCCACTTGTTATAATGGTTTGTAAGTGATTTTTATTAACCGGGTCCGTTAGTTTATTCAAGAGAACTTCACTAAATCCCAGAATCGCATTCATTGGCGTGCGAATTTCATGGGACATGTTGGCCAAAAATTGTGTCTTTGCTTCATTGGCTTGTTCTGCACTCTCCTTGGCTTCCTTTAGCTGGCTTTGATACTCTTTTAGGGCTGATACATTTCGAATCATTGCCAGTGCTTCGTTGTTATTAATGCGCAGCAGCCTGGCCTCGTAATAATGCACTTTCTTCTTCTTTTGTATTTTATATTCCAGCAAAGCCTCTCCTGTTAAAACCGCCTCGGTGATGGCTGCATGCATTTGGGTGGCTAAAGGAGCATCCAGCACTTCATGGACATTTTTCCCTAAAATATTAATTTGGTCGAAGGAAAGCTGCTCCGAAGGATTTTCCAGGGTTCGGGTAAACCGTCCATACTTGTCGAATTGTAAAATCGCATCGGGAATGGCATTTAGAATGGCTTCATTTGTTCGTAAACTGGTTTTAAGCTGTTGATTGGAAAATCGACGCTCAAAAGCATTGCTTATAATGTTGGTAATGGTTTGAAGTAGTGCTATTTCGCTTTTGTCCCAATGGTGTTCTTTACGGCTATCTTCCAACCCTATAAACCCGATTGTTTTATCCACTACTATCAGAGGAAATACCGCTAAAGAAGAGCTTCCCATAAGGTTGGTGATTTTCCTAAGGTCTTCAGCTAATTCCTCCGGATTTGTAATAATCATATACTCCTGTCTATCCAACGATTTTTTCCAGGAGGGTATGAGGCTGTAGGGAATTGCCTGCAGGTGACTTTTAACGGGTGTAACTCCTGTATTACACCACTCAAAAGTGCTGGAGGTTGCCGAATTGTTTTCGTTATTTTCGAATATGTGAACACGTCCCAAATCCAAATTTTTTCCTATTAACTCAATAATAGACTCAAGCTGCTCAATAAAGGCGCCGGGGGCATTTAAGGTGATGGATATTTGAGAGAGAAGTTTTTGGTTACGCAGGTTTTGGGCAATTTGTTTTTGTTGTTTTTTCAGGGCCTCTTCATTTTTCTTTCGCAGGGTTACATCCCTCATGGTTCCCTGTATTTGGGGCGGAACCCCTTCTCTCCCTGGTTTTAGAAATACTGAGTAGGAGGCTGTAATGTGTTCTCCGTTTCTCTTTCTCATTTCAATTTCAAAGTCAGTTACTCGTCCACTCTTTTTTAAGGCGGCTAGCAACTGTACCCGGTCTTCGGGGTGAAGATAAAATCCCTTGATATTTTTGCCTAAAACTTCCTCTCTGCTGTACCCGGAAAGTCGCTTGATACTGGGACTTACTTCCATTATGGTTCCATCAACTTGGACCTCGGCGTACACATCGTGCATGCTTTCGAAAATGGTTCGGTATTTTTCTTCATTTAAGCGGATACGCTCTTCTGCCATTTTTCGATCGGTAATGTCGCGGGAAGAAGTTTGCAAGCCAATGATGTCCCCTTTTTTATTCTTTACTGGTTGAGTGAGTGTTTCCAACCAGATATAACGTTTATCTTTCCGTTGTATTCGATACTCTATGGTATTATCCAGGAGTCCTTCACTAGCTCTTTTGTGGGATTCTTCTTTTATCTTTTCGGCATCGCCCGGATAAAATAGGTCATAGGGATTGCTTCCCAGGAGTTCATGAGGTTCATAGCCTAAAATAACTCTTACGCTGGGACTCACATAGGTATAATGGCCTTTTATATCGTGCGTACAGATGAGATCCCGGGTAGTTTCAGAGATAAGGCGGTACATCTCTTCACTACGGGCTAACTCTTCTTTTGAGGAGATAAAGTCATGCTTTAAGGCAATAATATTGGCTGCCTCTTGTAGTAACGTGATTATGTTTTTATTCCACTTACGCATTTCCTGTGAATCATCGAAAAACAGATAACCTATAGGTTTGCGAATATCTCCTATGGGAATGACCAAAACCGTTTGAATATCGTATTTATCAACCAGCTTCCATAGGAAGTGTCGAACGCCTTCCGGAATGCCATCGCGCCTGAAAATTGTATAGGGTTTGCCCAGATTTTGTTTTAAAATATAGCTGGGGGCTTTTTCGTTTATGGTGGATATAACCTGGTTGGTCCAACAATGTGTTATCTTTCCGGTTAAACTTTCGTAATCGATATCCATGTAGCTAACACGACTTAACGTAAAGGCGCGAGCCAGGTAGGAACTTAGTTCCTGTATCAGATGGTTGTAGTCGGAGGCAATAAAAGCTTGCTGCCAAATATGTGCTCGTATTTCATTCAGTTGGTTCTGAAATGCAATGGCTTGCTCGGCCTGTTTTTGTTCATCAATGTCTACAACGATGGTATAAATAACTTCCCGCCCATGCATGGTCAGGGGTGAAGAAAATGCCTCAATATGCCGCTTTTCGCCTGATGCCATAAGGTGTTGTACTTGGTGTTGTTTAATTCCCCGATGGCGAATTTCGTCAATCATCCTTGCCGTTTGCTTTTTGCTCGAGGTGGAGATCGAGTTTATTGTCATTTTGGTAAGTCTGAGTACGGAATACCCATAGAATTCGGCAGCGGCATTATTGGCATCGATAATTTTATGCGTTTCCGGATCAATTAACAGCTGAATAGCTCTGTTTTCTTCAAACATCGACTGGTAGCGCATTTGGGTCTCCATAATACGCTCCTGCGTCTCTTTTTTTGCTGTGATATCTTCCTTAATGGCAATATAATGGGTAATCTCGCCTGCTGTATTTTTCATGGGGGTGATACTGGCCGATTCCCAATAGAGCTCTCCATTTTTTTTCATGTTACGAAATTCGCCACGCCACACATTCCCTTCCTGAATAGTATGCCATAGTACTTCGTAGTATTCCTTAGTATGAAATCCTGCATTTAGAATGGATGTTTTTTTGCCATTAACTTCTTCTGCTGTGTAGCCGGTAACTTGTTCGAAGGCAGGATTCGCGTATTCAATTAAGCCTTCTTTGTCAGTGATTATAATAATATTTTGACTTTGTTTTACCGCTTTTGAAAGGATATCCAGTTGCTCGTATTTTGCCTTGCGCTCGGTAATATCCTCCATTACTGTAAACAGATGTGGCTCACCGGAAATTTCTAATTTATCAATAAAAGCACGGACCGTAAGAAGTTCCCCATTTTTGGCTTGCACTTCTACTTCCATGCCTTCAATGGCTTTTCCGCTACTTACTTGTTCTATAATTTCTTCACGTTGGAGATATTCCTTAAACATGCCAATTTCTTTGGAGGTTTTTCCTAGTACCTCTTCTTTCTTGTAGCCCAGGGTTTCAAGAAATTGCTGATTGACATCAATGAATATTCCCTCATTTAAGGTGCTTATGGCCGTGAGCGAAGGGGTAGAGTGAAAGGCTTTTTCAAACTTCTCTTCTGAGCGTTTTATTTCGGTAAGATCCCTGCATATTAAGTAGTAGGCTTTGTTTTTATTCCAAATGCCTGAGATAATCTGTGCCTCTACGGGAAGGTTGTCTGTATCCGATACTTGTAAGCCTAATATATTATAAGGGAGGGAATGATGCTGGTTTTGGAAAATATTTTTCAAAGTTTTCCGCGACGAGGGACTGAAGTAACGGGTGATAGGTTGATCCGTAATTTTATTTTTTGATATGTTTAATCTGGCTAAAGATGTTTTGTTGCAGTCTTTAATATGCCCTTCGGGAGTAAGCACAAAAATCATTTCCTGAAAATTGTTCAGCAGGTTGGTGAGGTTTTGCTCGGCCTGGGCAATTTCTTGTTTTTGTTCTCGTTTGCTGGTAATATCTACAATGGAGGTAACCACATAGGCCACTTTCTCTTGTTCTATGATGGGGGATTTTATTACCTCCAGATAGCGGATCTTTCCGGAACCCCTATATTGTTCCTCCTGCCGGAGAGTAACTCCTTCATGAAAAACTTGCAAGTATTGACTTTTGATTTCTTCAGAGGCGAAATCGTTGTACACTTCAAAATAGGACAATCCAATAATCTCATTTTTTGGAAAGATGGTGTGGGTAAATTCCAATTGTTTTTTATTGGCGTAGACAATATGAAACTCAGGATCGAGAACAAATACGGCTTCCGATAAGGCATCGAGGGTTGCTGAAAAGAGTAACTCTGTTTCGCGAGTACGGGTATGAGCTTCTTGTATAGCTTGTTTCTTACGTTGTAAGTTTTGTTTTAACTCCTGGCTTTTTGACTCCCAAACCTTCAGTTGTTGTTTGCTTTTGTGTCGGTGAAGCGCAAAGGAGATATTAATTTCCAATTCACGAGTATTGAAAGGCTTTAATATATATGCCGAAGGGTGGGTTATTTGGGCTCGTAGCAGAAGAGCTTCCTCGTCGTGGGCCGTAAGGTAAAGAATAGGAATATCTTCTCGCTGTTTAATCTGAGTTGCGGCTTCAATCCCATCCATTCCACCGGCTAACACAATATCCATAAGAATCAGATCGGGATGTAGGGAAAGCGCCAGGTTAACTGCCTCTTCACCTGTGCTTGCAATTCCCGCAACGCTGTAGTCCAGTTGTGTAACTAAGTGCTCAAGGTAGGCAGCTGTTGAAGCGCTGTCCTCAACCAATAATATAGAAAACCCTTTTTTTGTCATGCCGATAATCTTGCTTTTGCCTGTTTGGTTTATTAACCCCGGTAGCTTATAGCCTTGGTAAGATGACGTATCTTATGTGAGTAAACGTGGCCAAGGCAAAACTGTTCCATAATATGATGTAATTAGGAAAAATACTTGCTTTTCGTCTCGAATATTTGACAATTCAATTTATAAAACTTATTTTGAGAAGTCAAAAGTTCATTCAGAAATCACAAGCACCTATGTATAAACACCAATTTTCTCTTCTAAGGCTTTACTAGTTAAAAATAAAGTGCTACTTTTGCACTCTGAATTTTATCTATAAATATTGTCTAACCCACTAATTGTGATTAATTTAAATTAGATGACAGAAGAAACAAACAAAGGTGCCGAGAACAAAGTGCACACTGAACAATCCCAGCAAGTAAAATCGGAGAAAGACATTCTCGATTTCGCAACGCCGGATCAAGACTTTGATTGGGGAGCGTTTGAAGAAGATGCACATGACGTAAAATCTCCACAAAAAGGAGAATTAGCACAAAAGTATGACGAAACCCTCTCGACAATCAGCGAAAATGAGGTGATTGACGGAACTGTGGTTTCTATGAACAAGCGTGAAGTTGTAATCAATATTGGTTACAAGTCGGAAGGTGT
>JAWOEH010000065.1:0-2908 GCA_046482855.1 Bacteroidales bacterium
GTGGCATTTTCCTGTGGCCATCCATTGTAATAATCTACCGGTCGAATGTCGAGGATTCGGATATTGGGAATGGTAAGGGATTCATAAACTTGTTGTGTGGTAAGGGTAGGGAATTTCTGCATAATGAGGGTTTTACGTTTATGTAAGAACTTATGTAGAAGAAGTGGTGTTTTGGTTATCAGGGAGGATGAAGTACTGTGCTGTTCATGTTTTAAAAGGTTTGCATTTTTGATAACTCTATACAATATAACAAATAAGAAGGGTTTTGTTTAGTAGGGATGGAAAATTTTCATCATTATTTTTTTAAATAGGCTATGTAACCGTAGAAGGTAGATAGCGATATTTTCCTCCTTTTTGAGCTCTTAAAAGAATTGTTCCGGGGGTAATCTGGTCATCGAATTCATCCAATTCTCGTAACCATCCAAGATAATTTTCCAGATATTTGGTGGCTACACCCCTGAAATGATAATGGATCCAGCTTTGTAGACGAGCCTGATAAGCTGATACATGTTGAATATGTACGATGTCTTTTTTTACCACTTCGCCTTTCGATAGCTGAATATAGCCATGGCGAATATTATGAGTTTTCGCAAAATTGCGATACTGTGGACGATTATCACTGCAGAAAAGTATGTCCTGTGCCAGATGTTTGTGTAATAGTTGCTCGAGAGCGTTTGTGTTCAATTCATCTATCAAGGCATCCAATGTATTTTTGTGTCGGTCGCGGCTTACCAAAACACATATCTTTTCCACACTATATTGCGCTCTTTGTTTATCATCACCACGTTGACGAGCAGGACGAGCAAGTTTCCGGCTACCTTTCTCTGATTTTCGAAAATATATGTCATTGGCTTCAACAATACCTTCTAATAATGGGGCTTTTATCTCCTTCGTGTTTGTTAAAAAGCGATGTCGCCAGCGAAAGGCCGTGTTGGGATGAATATCGCAAACTTCAGCTGCCCGGCGTATTGTTAGCCCATCTTTTATACATTGAGCATAGTCCATCCAATGCCCCTTCCTGCGCAATCTTGCTAAAGGTGTTCCTGTAAGACTGTTGAATGTTTTATGGCAATTGTGGCATTTATAACGCTGCAAATCACTGCGTTTTCCCCAGCGGGAGATATTGGATGCATGACAATGAGGACATTTAATATCTTGATATGGAGTTTCCAGAAAATTGGAAACCTCTTTTCGTTGGGCTCTTTTGCCTAACTCTTCTTGTAATACCCGGGATTGGCGGGTAGTAAGATTATCCAAACCTACTAGCCATTTCTTAAACTGTTCTGTCTTCATAATCTACTGCTTTTCTACAAGTTATAAAAGGTGTGTGTAAAGATCAATACATAACGGTTACATAGCCCCTATTTTTTTCATTATAAGGTAATTTCCACCAAATTTCGTATCTTGCTTCTACAAATCAATTAGTTATGCAGCCCGTCCTTACCATAGAGCACCTATCAAAGACCTTTGGCAAAAACCATGTGTTACGCGATATCAACTTGCAACTACATCGGGGGCAGAGTATTGCCATACTCGGCAAATCGGGGATTGGAAAATCCGTATTAGCCAAATGCATTGTCCGCCTGTTTGAGCCCGATGCAGGGGCAATCACCATTTTTGGAAAAGATCTGCTGAAGGCTTCCGATGCGGAACTCGCCTTCTTTCGCCAGAAAGTAGGCTATCTCTTTCAGAGTTCCGCTCTTTACGACTCTATGTCGGTACGCGAAAACCTGGAATTTGCTTTACGATATGCCCCTTTTGTAAAAAACCATAACCACGTGGACGAATTGGTGCTGGAAGCACTTACCAATGTTGGACTGGAGGATACTTTAGATCAAATGCCAGCGGAATTATCGGGGGGGATGCGCAAACGCTTAGGGCTTGCACGCACACTCATTACCAAACCCGAAATCATCCTTTACGATGAACCTACTACCGGGCTCGACCCGGTAACTTCCCGTGAAATAAGCGAGCTTATTCTGGCGCTGCAAAAAAAATATGCTACTGCTGCGCTCATCATTACACACGATTTGGCTTGTGTGGCTACTACTGCCGATAATGTAAAACTACTGCATAAAGGTATTTTCTATGCCGAAGGTACCTTTAGCGAACTGGCAAATTCTTCTGATCCGGTAATACGTTCCTTCTTCAGATACGACGAAAAACGATGGGAGTAAAAGAGTATTGGCTTTCTCAAATCCTCGTGTTATTTTTGAGGCCAAATAAGGTTCGATGGTAAAGAAAGTTCTATTGGGATTAAGTGGAGGCATCGATAGCTTTGTTTCTGCTTTGCTGCTTAAAAATCAAGGCTATGAGGTGATAGGTGTTACCTTTTTGTTTTATGGCACAACCTCTGATCAAAGTGCGGCACGTCTGGCTCAAGAGCTCTCCATTAAGCATATGTATAAAGATCTTCGTAATCCCTTTCAGGCACAGGTGATTGACAAGTTTACGCAAAGCTACCTGAACGCCAGAACGCCCAGTCCCTGTTCCTGGTGTAATCGCACCATGAAATGGCAACAACTGGCACAATTGGCTGATGAATTGGAGATCCCTTTCATTGCTACCGGGCACTATGTGCAAATCCGCAAGAAAGGAAATCTTCACTATGTTTTCCAGGGAGTGGATGAGGTAAAAGATCAATCCTATTTTCTATGGGAGCTGGATGAGTCTATCCTGCAACGGGCAATTACTCCCTTGGGAACTTATACAAAAGCACAAGTGCGCAATTTGGCACGGGAAAATGGCTTTCGCCAATTAGCCCGCAAGAAGGAGAGCATGGGCGTATGTTTTCTGCAAGGACTCGATTATCGAAACTTTTTACAAGAAGAGCTGGGAGAGGAGTGGCACGAATATGCCCGCCCCGGAAAAGTTTTTGATGAAAATGGGAATCAGGTGGGCACGCACA
>JAWOEH010000136.1:0-22517 GCA_046482855.1 Bacteroidales bacterium
GTATTAAACTCCTTTTGCTATAAAATTTGCATAGCCTGCTGAACGATTTTGCAAGACGTTTATAATAACCTCTTGCTCGGTTTTGGCGCCCCACTATTCATCGTTTGAATAGTCTGAAATTCTTATGCTTATTTTTTCAAAAACTAAATCATTCGGAAGGATGAAAGGGGAGTTTTATGGCCCAAAATCAAGGACTATTTTTGAAAAAAAGTTATCTGGCAACTACCTAAAATTAAGCGCTCAATGGTTGATTTATTTTTTTCTAATTGTTTAATTTAATACCCTTTATTATGAATATGAAAGCAATGAAAATGATTGGCATGTTCGTTGTAACAGCCGCATTCCTGAGTGCCATCCTTGTTTCTTGCGAAACAAATGACGATGCTCAAAAAAACAGTCAATTTACAGAACAAGAAATTCAATTTGGGATTACACCTATATTCTCTGACAACTTAAAAAATGGCGGGCCTGGACTGGATGGTTTACCTGAATGCTCTGAGGAAGTGCCGGATTATGCTGAAATAAAAGTTAAAATCAATGGCTCAGAACACACTTTTACGCCTGATGTATTTGAAATAAATGGGCAATGGTACACCGAAGTGTTCAAATTACAAATCCCAACAAATAGTGTACAAGAAGTAACATTAACACAGTTCATTATCTATGATTATAACGATAACCAAATACAGGCTACTCCAACTGAGACGTCTCCTTATGCATCGTTTGTAGATAACCCCGTAGGAGATAGCTTTACTTTCGTTGTAACGGGTATTGAGAAAAAGGAAGTGGCTATCGAAGTACTCTGTTACAATGAAGCGTATTATGCGGATTTCGGCTTTTACTGGTTTGCTTTTGAATTTACAGAGGTCAATGAGCTCAATTTCTTTGGAGACCTGTGTACAAAATACTTCGAGGATTATGCCGAAAACGACGATGATGGTTATGGCCAACTTAATGATCCTAAATTTGACCTGCCTGCAATTTTTAGGGTAGAAGTATATGATGCATCAGGTGATGAGCTGATCACCTACGATAATAGGTATATGCTTGATGATGGCACAATCGACGAACCGCTGGCTGTGTATTATCCCAACGACTTAGACGAAGAAGGTGACACATACACGTTGAAACTTTATGTCCGCCTGAAAGTTGGCAACGCCTTTGACTGGGTTGAGTATCAAACCATACATGTTGACGGGGATACGGGTGACTTAACATTTCCTGACGGCTCCTCAGTACCCGATTATGGCGATGATGGCGTTGTCGATTTTGTAATAGGTGAATGTGCTTATTACGAAACAGAGGACGATCCAATGAGGCCGGACATTGAGTTTGCTCCTTACATGAATCTGCCGGAAACAGCAAATATTACCATCTCACATCCCTATGATGACATAGCCTACTGGAAAGTAGAAGTCCACACTGTAAATCCTGCAGCAGGCTACGATTTCGGAGTAGGAATTTACGGAGGTTGGTGTGCAGATGCAGACGAAACAATTAATCCAGGAACAAGAGACTATGAGGTATTTAGTTCGCTTTATCCCTCTCAATGGCCCGCATGTACTGACAATCACATTGAAACTGCTGTTATCAACAAGATCAATCACTTATACAATTTCTTGCAAAATAAGAACATTGATTACAGCTGGCAGGCATTCCAGCTTGCGGTTTGGAAGCTGAGAGGCCAAACGTATCCAAGTCACCAAGCTAATGTTTTTGGCGGTTTTGATACTGAGGCAGATCAGCTGATAGCCCTTCAAACCTGGGAACATGATTACATGCCACTACCCGGGGGATATGCAGCTGTTTTGCTAAACTATGACTGTACACAACAACTGATTTTTGTACAAGTAGACCCATAGTAGCAACCCTATTGAGTGCTTAATGGTTTAAAGAGATAACTTTTCACCCGGTGCAATTGTGTGCCGGGTGTTTTTTTGGTTGAACGTGCTGTAAACAAGTATTGGAACGAGAAATTGAAAGGCAGGCAAACTGTCCAAGAGACTGACTAAAATCATTGATGTCCGGGTAAAAAAAACAGGTATTAAATGAACAACACATTAAGAAAAAATGGCGCGTTAGCACTATTATCTTCGTAGACAAATAAATGGTACAAAATATAAGGGGCGTAGCCATTATATCAAATTATAAAAACAGGGTAAATAGATACCCAATATGTGTTCTCGGTACAAAAATATCACAGGTATCGATTAGATACCCCATGTTAAAATTTAAATGTGTATAGTTATTTATGTAAAAAGAGGTGAGTAAAGTTGCAAATCACCTGCAGGAAGCAGTATAGTTACAGTTGCAGCTGTAGCAACAACAGCCGAAGACAGCTGCTAAGAAACCCTAAAAACGGATTTACTGCACGTCAGGCCTTGCGTGAATCGTATCTTCGCCTAGCTCATGCTATGAGCTAAACCCAACAGCTAAAGGCTATACCCCATATTATCCAAAGTTCATTACCCTCGGAGTTTTTGAGCCGATATCCATCCACTAAAAAGAAAAAGCAAACCTATGGTGAGATAAGGTATACGCATAAAAAAGTCTGTTCCACCTTAACCGGGAACAGACTAAAAGTACAAAATATTTTTCTTTCCCGGTTATTTACGCTGTTGTTTGGTAACATCATCATAGGCCGGGCACTCTTCACTCCCTTTGCAAGAACCTAACAAGGCTACCAGAAACAGAGAAAGCAGGAAAGCAACAACAATTCTTTTCATAATAGTAGATATTTCGGATTTGCGTTTCCTTCAAATCTACTAAAAATTTCCAGAAAAGAAAAATTATATGCGCTGCTCAGCAATCTCTTGTTCAACCTCATGCTGCGCATAAGCAGGACACTGCTCATTAATACTACAAGCACTAAAGAGTGCAGATGCTAGAAAAAGGAGAAAAACACCTAAAATTATTCTTTTATTCATGATACCCACAATTTAAATTCCAATTTGCTTACGCCAAAAAATGAATTAGGTTTATTTTTTTTTGAAAATTTTCGCCTGCTAATTAAACAAATTAAAACCTGCAAAGGTTTTCTGAATCTCCGACAATAAAAAACGGCCGCCCAAGCCAGGCAGCCGTCTCTCTGTTATTAGGTTCTTTTTACAATTCAGGCAGACGTTCTGGTGTCCAGGGAGCCTGAGCCTTCTCAAGTTCTCTTTCCAACTGCAGAATATCTTCGTTAGCTACTTTTTTCACACGCTGATAAACAGGTGGGAAGATCTCCTTTAAGATAGCCAAACTTCTGCGTGAAGTTTCGGTTACTGCCGAAGTACTATTCCACTGCGTACGGATAATCGTATACAGTCGAGACTCTATAGGCATGGGCTGAGGAGGTACCTCTTCCCAGCTGGCTTTTGCCTCGTCGCCCTCGAAGGCATAACGAATTTCCTCCAGCTCTTTCTCTATTGCCTGAGCACGTTCCATCACCTCATAAGGCAATCCAGGAGTAGCCAGGATAGCTTGTTTCATGTGATTGATCTTACTAATCAATTCTTGTGTACGACGCTGTGTACCCTGAATCACGCGTGCCATTTCCGCTACATCCTTCTGGAAAGCAAGAAGTTCTTGCTTATCGGGTGCTGGTAATGTTGTATTATTCAAAGGCTTGGTCTCAAAGGCTACAGGTTCAGCCAATTCCGTGTACTCACCACGCACTACTTGTCCCATAGTAACTTTGTAGGTGCCAGGAACAATAAGCATACCCCCTCGGGCATCCTGCAGCGGATTAAACTTATTGTCGCGCAATCGGACTACTGAGGTTGCATCATGACGCAGATCCCAATGAACCCGATTAATCCCCTTCGAAGGACGGGCAGTTATCCTGCGCACCACATATCCCTGTTCATCGGTTATGGTAAACAAGAGGTAGGGTTTAATCTCCTTCTTCTGAAGCTCAAGTTCGCGCCATGTTGGCTGTGGAATAGGCTCACCCTCTTTAAAAAGTTCCTTCTCCTTCTTTCGTCGCATTTGCGCCTCAGTCTTGGGAGTCTCCTTCATATAATAGGTAAAAGTTGCGCCTACAGGTGGATTCTCAGCCACAAAATGTGTCGAACCCTGTCCGTATTTTGTGCCAGCTTCCAAAAACATGAGCGCATCCGACACATCAAAAAGGTGGGCTTGTTGCTCAACAAATTGCTCGGACAACTTACGAAGTGGGCTATAATCATCGAGAATATAGAAACCACGGCCAAAGGTGGCTAATACCAAATCGGTTTCGCCTTCATGAATAGCCAAATCGCGCACGGCAATGGTGGGTACTCCTGCTTTCAATTGTGTCCAGTTAGCACCCGCATCCGGAGAGAAAAATACGCCAAATTCGGTTCCTACAAATAATAAGTTGGGGTTCTGAGTATCCTGTTCAATGGTATGAACAGTCCCGTTTTCCGGCAGTCCGTTCACAATAGGCGTCCAGGTCATACCCTTGTCAGTACTCTTTAGTAAATAGGGTTTAAAGTCATCACGCTTGCGATTATCAAAGCTGGCATAAACCACATCAGGATTAAAACGGTCGGCATAAATATCGCTCACATAAGTATATTCAGGCACTCCGGGAAAAGAAGCAGCTTTTCGCCAGGCTGTTGGATCTTCCGAAGCCTCTTCGGTGACTTGAATCACGCCGTCATCGGTACCTACATAAAGAAGCCCCTCTTGTACAGGCGACTCATCAAGTGATACAATCGTATTATACTGCGAAGTTGAAACATCTTTGGCAACCGCTTCAGGGCCCCAGTATTTACCCATTACCGGCCAGGTGTTTCGGTCAATCTGGGCTGTTAAATCCGGACTGATAACTTCCCAACTATTTCCACGGTCGTTTGTGCGAAACAGCTTATTGGCAGCAATGTATAAACGCGTATTTTTGTGTGGGCTAATAATCAGGGGCGCATTCCAGTTCCAGCGGTAGGTAAGTTCGTCTTTTCGGGGCTGAGGTTTAATAAAAATACGCTCGGCCGACTTTTTATCGTATCGATAAACATTTCCATACTGATATTCGCTGTAGACAATATCGGGATTTTTGGGATCTACACGATTCCAAAAACCGTCACCTCCCAGAGTTACAATCCAGTCGCCACTAACAACGCCATTAGCAATGGTACGAGAAGGTCCGCCCATACTATTGTTGTCCTGCGTACCGCCATAAACCCAATAGAAAGGCTTGGAGTTATCAACTGTTACCCGATAATACTGAGTAATGGGCAAATTGCTCACATGACGATAATTTTCACCCGCATCGTAAGTTATGTATACACCTCCATCGCCACCAATGATAAAGTGGTCGGTATTATCCGGGTTAATCCAGAGGGCATGGTCATCGACATGGCGAGCCTTTAGACCCAGGTTTTCCCATGTTTTGCCACCATCCAGGGTCACTTTAGAGACGGTTTCCATGGAGTAGACTTTGTCGACGTCAACCGGATCGCAATAAATTTCGTTGTAATATTGTCCACTGCTGTGATGACTACTACGTTTCTCCCATGATTCGCCCCGATCGGTTGAACGGAAGAAACCTCCGGTATTTCTTTCAGCTTCAATAATGGCATACAAAACATCAGGGTTAACCGGTGAAATGGCAAGTCCTATTCCTCCAACATGCCCGGAAGGAAGCCCTTTGGTCAGTTTTCGCCAATTGGCACCTGCATCGGTCGACTTATAGATAGCCGATTCCGGACCGCCGCCAATTTTTGTATGCACATGTCGGCGACGCTGCTCGGTTGATGCATATAAAACATCCGGATTTCGAGGATCAAACATAATATTATTCACCCCTGTATGTTCGCTAATATCCAGCACTTTATTCCAGGTTTCGCCGCCATCGGTTGTTTTGTAAAGTCCACGTTGGCCTCCGGGACCCCATACGGAACCTTCAGCTGCCACATAAACCACATTGGAATTTTGGGGATCAATCGCAATCATACCAATTTGTCGCGACTCTTTTAAGCCCATATTCTTCCAGGACTTTCCCCCGTCCATCGATTTATATACCCCATCGCCGTAAGCCAGGGCACGTTGGTGGTTATTCTCACCTGTCCCGGCCCAAATAACATGCGAGTTATTGGGATCCATGGCTAAACAACCAATGGAATAGGAGCCATAATTTTCGAAGATAGGTGTGAAGGTAATCCCATTGTTGGTAGTTTTCCAGATATTACCGGAAGCTACCGCTACATAAAATTCGGAAGGATTATCAGGGTTCACAGCAAAATCGCCAATCCGTCCCGAAGCAAAGGCCGGACCAATGCTGCGAAATTTCAAGCCACTTACCAAAGAGCTGGTGATGGCCTTGTCTTCTTTCTCGTCTTCCTTGTCTTTCTTTTTTGCCCATCCTGTAGCGGAAACGCCCAGGAATAAAAGGACTGTGAGCAGAGCCGCCGTCTGGCGAAAACTCCAACGCCCACAATGCGTAGATGATTTACTCATAATCAGATCTTTTGATTTGAATTTTAGGGTTTTACAAACTAAGTTACACCATTTAGGACACAAATAAAAACAGAAAGTTTAACCCTGGTTCTGCATCAACAGTCATCAGTAGCCAAAAAAAAAAAGAAGAGCGAAGATTCAATCTCCGCTCATCTTATAAAATTTTGCTATTTCCTATTTCTTAAAGAGGCCATCGGCACCGATAGTTCCCTCCAGCTCTTTCAAATAGGTGGGTGAACTCACCCGCGAAATTTCTTCACGTATATAGCGCAACTTCTCATCCAGCTTCAACTCCTGAACAATTGTGGCGTTCACTTCCTGATTGCGGAATGAATCGATATAAGCCTCATGCTTTTTCCACAAGGCAAGATCTTTCTCTTGCTTTCGCACCAAACGCTCCTTATACCAATCGGACTTTATTACATACTCGCGGGTAAAGAGTTTGCGCAACTTAGGGTCGGAAAGATCTTTCCCCTTATAATGTCCATGTGCCATCACGTGCAACAAGACTTGTAAGGGCGGAATAGCCGATTCCACCGACCCATCTTCAAAATACATAAGAGCTGCGCGCTTCTGGGCTTCCATAATATTTTTGATCCCATCCACATAGTCTTCCATACTCTGGAGCTCAGGCTTGAGCATCTCTTCGTTTAAGACCCCAACAGGCTCTTCAAAAATCCGCCCAAAATGTTTAAATACAAATGTTTTGGTAATCCGATACCCTAAGCGGCTGGCAAGTATCTTCTCCCCCTTGTACTCAAAATCTTTTAATGGTTCCAAAGAGCCCTCATTAATAAGCCGTTTAGGATCTTTCTCTTTAGGATCCATCCGACACCACAATTCCGGAATCAAGATACTCACATCATGGTCGAAACGATATTTGGGCCCCACATAACCTGCAGCCGTTGAATAACCATGATAACCGGTAAGAATATAGGAAAGCAAGGCATTATTCAAATCGGTTGTGGCTACTAACATGTTGAAAGGCCCTTTTGTGAGAGCTCCTTCGGAACCAGCCCCTGTTGTAGAGGGCGATTTCCCGGTAAGACTGCAGACAAAATCCATAAACAGCTCGGGGTACTCCTGGTAGTGAATTGGATTATAGACACTCAACGGGCGTATGCCGGCTTTTCTATCCGACGGATTATTCCGGCGCCCGGGTAGGATATCATTCACAGTAAAATGCACGGGGTGTTCAGCTGGAATTTTGCGGGCAAAACGGGTGCCTACTTTTGCCAGGTAGCTATCCACAGGATTCGAGAAATCGGGGCTCACCTGCAGGTAGCGAGGATTTTTCGACACCTTGCCATCATTCAACTTTCGTGGATGCGAGGGCGAAATAAAATACAACCCACTGTCATCATTCACGCCCTGCTGAATCAACTCCTTAATAGGCGTGGTATACTTATCGAAAGCGATAGCATCTTCAATAATCTCCTCCCCGTCCTTTGGGGTCAGGGGTTCATAATTGGTGGTAAAGTTGTTCTGCCGGGAAAGATCAGCTTCCGCTTGCTTGTCATACCCCCGGTTGATGGCCTCGTCGGGACGCTGAAAGAAAAGATATTCGCAGTTTTCTACCACTTTCACACTGGCATGCTCATATTCGGGGTGCAAATAACTCAACTGACCGGCAGGAATAGTTGTTGAGGCGGAAATATCATCCTCCATCTGAATCTTTGAGGCGGCAATAAAATCGGGGCGCAAGGAGTGCACAAACCACGATTCATCCTGTCCAAACCCCACACGCAGGAAAGAGGTAATGATCTTTCGGTTATCAAACATCAAACAGTGTCCCTGGCGTCCATTTACTCTATCGACCGTAAAATATTCCCGCCAATTTTTGTCGCTTCCTTCGGTCTGGCTAATGCGTTTAATCAGAAAAACCAACCCTTTAATATGATCCGGAATCGACTTCAAAAAACTATTGTACTCATCGGTATACCCATCATAGGGAGTAAGCAGCTTGATTACCGAACCCAGGGTTCTCTCGGCTCCCAATATGGGCCGCGAGGTTGGCTTATTGGCGGAAGGATCTTTCCAACGCCCACGATAATCGAAGGCTAGTACTTCATCCACTTTTTTAAAATCGTCCTCAATATCATCAATGAAGAAAGTACCATAAATAATCGCATTCAACAAGGATTTGGATATTTCCGACTTACCGCCTCCGGAAACCGTACTGGGCTTATGCAGGAAAGTTCCTTCGGAGTAGGTCATAACCAGGCGCCAATCAGGTGCAAACGGATGCTTCTCCATATGGACTTTATGTCCGCTGGGCAATACATAGAAGTGATCGCGTAAAAGCTTTAGTGATTGCTCCGAACCTTTATAATCCCACTTGATACGGCTGTTATACAGGTCGATAATGGCATTCTCGGGCAAGTAATATACATTGGCATACTGTTTATCAACGCCATAGTGTTGGGGTTGCACTTCCATTATGTGGCCATAATGCTCTATAATCTCATCAAATGAGTAGGCCTGGGGCAGCTTTTTCAGCAAACGCTGAGCCGAAAAATAATTTCCCAAATTGCGACGTGAAAAGGCCAAAGTTCCTCCTGCATGCTCTTCCTCAGCGCCTCCATACAAATTGGCGGCATAGCTTAACTGCGTTTTTATCTCCTTTTTGCTATAGCCAAAATAGTTATCGGCAATCAGAGTAACCACTACGCCACTGTCATCGCGACAAGTTATTTTAAAAGGTTTTCCACCGTTATAAAGCTCATCCTCCTGCTTCCAGCACATGTCATCACGACGCATGCGTTCGGTAGCATCCTCGTAATGTGGCAGGCCAATATCTTTTTTCCGCAGCGTAATTAATTGTGGTGCCAGAATAACACAGCCAGTATGGCCCGTCCAATGTTCCACGTCAATTCCCGCGTCGTTTTTATACAAGTAGGGATCGCCGGCATTCCCAAATATCGATTCCACAAAATCGAGGTTGCTCACCAAAGCTCCCGGAGCAAAAAAGCGTACTTCCATCGATTTTCGGGGGGCAACTCCTTCCACCTCGGGTGATACAGTGGGACGCAGCAACAAGGAGGTAAACAAATGAGCTTTCTTATCCTGACTGGCGGTAAAAGGAAGCTCCATATATTTTTCCGGTGGATTCAGGGCCGCATGTAGCAAATGAGCGAAAGCCAGTTTAGGAACCGCCTTTTTATCCGGAGGTACGGGCAATCCGCCCTTAACAATATGGAACGATCCCTTGGTTGTGCGCCTGTCGTGTTTCGGGTTATGCAAGATTCCTTGTCGTATTCTATAGGACTCAATAATATCAGTTTTCAACTCATTCCTATCGGGTGGCAAACTCACCTCGCGTCCTAAACCTGGTTTGTCCAGCACAAAGCTATCGAACGGGATACGCAGCGCATCCGAAAACTCAATATCCTGTAGGTACCGATTGATAAAGTCCTGAATTCGTTTATCAGCAGGATTAATAATGTCTGTTGACAACAGGCGCATCTTCTCCTGGTAATTATTGAGCAAGCTTTCAGCCAGGTTCACAAACTCCTGTTCGGTCATTCCATCCTCTTCGGCCGAAGGGAGACCTTCGAAAATAGGTTTGCCCATCGAAGCCAGCTTCATATTTATGTAACGAATAATATCTCTTCTGCGCTTAGAGGAGATGTGGCTGGTTGTGTGATAGTTTAAATGTTTGTTCATACCCCATTTTTTTTAGAAATTACCAATAATTATTGCGCCCTTTATTGTTCATGAAACAAATGTCCCAAAATTTGCCTGACGAAACAACCACAAATAAAGTGTTTATTGATGAGATGTAATCTATTTCATTGTTATCTCTTTAACAATAAAAACCTACCTGTCATCCAGACAAACCCTTTTGGTTTATTTAACAGCAACTTAGTACACAAACAAAATACCCACCCAAAAAGTTACCTGTCTTAAAACATAAAGGGGCGAATCGAATCGATTCGCCCCTTTATAGAAATTGCTAAAAATTTTATTTTGCCAGTTTAAACTTGTAATCTACATCAAATTTACCCTTAGCAATACCTGCAAGTTTCCCCTTAAGTAAACGCTTGCGAAGGGGCGACAAATGGTCGGTAAAGAGAATCCCTTCCAGGTGGTCGTATTCATGCTGAACAATTCGAGCAGCTATGCCTGTAAACCACTCGTCGTGAAAGTCCCAATTTTCATCGTAATACTGAATACGAATTTCATAGGGTCTGTCAACCTCTTCGCGAATTCCAGGAATACTCAGACAACCTTCACCCATAATGACATCGTCGCCTTTTCGTTCCACAATTTTGGCATTGATAAAGGTTTTTTTGAATTCCTCCACTGAGGCATCATCTTCCGACATGGGCGTGCCATCAATCACAAACAGCCGCAGGGACTTGCCCACTTGAGGCGCAGCCAATCCTACTCCATCAGACACATACATGGTTTCCCACATATCTTTAATAAACTTATCGAGGCCTTCCATATCCTTTGGTATATCCTGTGCAACTTTCCGCAATACAGGAGATCCATATATAACTACGGGAAAAATCATAAATTTAAACTATTGGATCGTTGTTGTAAAAATGATTGTAATATAATGGTAGCACTGATGGTATCAACCAGTGCCTTATTTTGTCGTGCTTTTTTCTTCAGTCCTCCGTCCAGCATGGTTTGGTGAGCCATTTTTGAAGTAAACCGCTCATCGATTAATGCAACAGGAAGATCCGGATAAAGTTTACGCAATCGTTTAATAAAAGGATTCACGTAATGTAAAGCTTCTGATCCCTGGTTGTTCATTTGCCGGGGATAGCCCACAACAATTTGTTCCACCTGTTCATGTGCCAGATACTCTTTCACAAATGTCCAAACCTCATGGGCAGGTACTGTTTTCAAGCCATTTGCTATCAACTGTAAAGGATCGGTCACAGCCACCCCTATTCGTTTCTTTCCTACATCAAATGCTAAAATCCTTGACATATATATTTTTATAAGGTTGCAAAAGTAATCATTTTTCAACTTTCTGCATAATTTCCCCTTTTTCCCTCATTTATTTTAGCTTTTTCGTAAAACAGTAACCTACTGGAAACAGGGTCATTACATAGAGACCAAAAAATAGACACTCATAGAAACCTCCGAAACAATACTTTATAACAGGTTTTCAAATTTAGGTCGAAACTACAATATTAACTATATTTGGTACTAAGTTGGGGAAATATTTTTTTATCAATTAGAACAACACTATTTAAGGAATAGTGACACAACCAAACCAAATAATCATGAGTAAGGAAATCAAATTCAGTCTTGTTTATAGGGACATGTGGCAATCATCGGGAAAATATGTACCACGTATCGATCAGCTAAAGGAAATTGCTCCGGTACTTATTGAGATGGGATGTTTTGACAGAGTAGAGACCAATGGCGGCGCATTTGAACAGGTTAATCTGCTTTACGGAGAAAATCCCAACGAGGTGGTTCGTGAGTGGACCCAACCTTTTAACGAAGCCGGAATACAAACCCAAATGCTGGAACGTGCCTTGAATGGTATTCGCATGTTTCCGGTACCCGCCGATGTGCGCAGGTTAATGTTCAAAGTAAAGAAAGCCCAGGGAGTAGATATTGCCCGCTCGTTTTGCGGACTAAATGATGTTCGCAACCTGGAAAACTCCATAAAATTTGCCAAAGAGGCCGGGATGATCTCGCAAGTCGCGCTGAGTATAACCGAATCGCCCATACATACGGTTGAGTATTATATGGAAGTTGTTAACCAGGCCATTGCTTTTGGTGCCGACGAGATCTGTTTGAAGGATATGGCAGGTGTAGGGCGGCCCGCGAAATTAGGGCGCTTGGTAAAACACATCAAGGAAAAGCACCCCACAACCATTGTTCAGTACCATGGTCACTCGGGTCCAGGATTATCCGTAGCTTCCATGATGGAAGTGGCCAAAGCCGGAGCCGACTATGTGGATGTGGCTATGGAGCCTCTGTCGTGGGGCATGGTGCACCCCGATTTAATTACCATACATGCAATGTTGAAAGATGCCGGATTCAAAGTAAAGGACATCAACATGAAAGCCTACATGAAGGCCCGAGCATTAAACCAAAAATACATCGACGACTTTTTGGGGTACTTTATTAATCCCCGCAACCGATTCATGTCGTCACTGCTGGTACACTCAGGCCTTCCCGGTGGTATGATGGGAAGCATGATGGCCGACCTTAAGGGAGTGCAACAAGGGCTGAATCAAACACTCGAAGCACAGGGAAAAGCCGCCCTCACAGAGGACGACTTATTGATAATGCTCTTTGACGAGGTGCAAAATATTTGGCCAAAACTTGGCTATCCCCCACTGGTTACTCCCTTTAGCCAATACGTAAAAAATATTGCCCTGCTGAATGTCATGCAAGAAATTCAAGGGAAGGAAAAATTCAGCATGATTGACAACAATGCCTGGGACATGATTCTGGGCAAAGCGGGAAAACTGCCGGGACCACTAGCTCCCGAAATCGTTGAACTGGCCGAAAAACAGGGAAAGACATTCCACAACGAAACTCCTCAGGAGAACTTTCCCGATGTTTTGGATACGTATCGTAAAGAAATGGAAGAGAACGGTTGGGAAACCGGAGAAGATGACGAAGAGTTATTGGAGTTTGCCATGCACGAGCGGCAATATCGCGACTACAAATCAGGCGTTGCCAAAGAACGTTTCCACCAGGAACTCAAGAAGCTGAAAGAAGAATCGCAACAATCCGACACCAAGCCCAAGGAGGAGCCCGGCGAAAAAGATATTGTTTCCCCTTATATGGGACGTATCTATTATAATCTCAGCTACTTTATCGAAGAGCACATCATACAGGTTGGCGACCCGGTAAAAAAAGGACAGCGAATTTGCTATATCGAGAGCCTTTATACCCTGGACGAGATTGTTGCCCAGGTTGACGGAACCGTGGAGGAGATCCTCTTTGAACATGGCGATATGGTATCGAAAGGAGATATTCTGGTAAAGATAAAATAGCATCTAAGCAAACGAGGCACCTTTCGGGTGCCTCGTTCTTTCCACTAAAACGAATTGTACTAAGAGTAAAATTATACCGGGAAATTCTTAATAATTCCCTGTGGGTTCATAATAATATCCACATACTGGGCTCGCTGATACACGAAAGGATCTTTCAGATGCTTCCGTGAAAGTTTGCCCTTAAAATCGTCGATGGTGTCGTAGCCCCTGTCGTCCATCCATTTTTCTATTTCCTTCAGCATTTTGTCAATCTGGCCAATCTTATTCTTGTAAAGTGTACTTACAACCTGCACAACATCAGCTCCGGCTAAAAGCATGCGCAGCACATCATTCCCCTCCATGATACCCGTGTTGCTACAGATGGATCCGTTCAGATGGCCATGTAGTAAACCCGCATACCTGAGGCCCAATCGATAATCGCCGGGAGAGCTAAGATTGAAAGGAAATTTCATCTCCTCTTTATCCACATCAATATCGGGTTCAAAGAATCGGTTAAAAAGCACAAACCCATCCACTTGTTGCTTATCCATTTTATAAATAATATTGAGCGGATTGGAATAAAAGGGACTCAACTTAACACTCACAGGAATATTTACAGCGCTCTTTACAGCTTCAATTACGTTGAGTTGTTTCTCTTCCACACTAACTCCCTCCTCTTCAAGCTTTTTGGGAACGGTATAAAAGTTGAGCTCAAGTCCGTCGATACCCACTTTTTCTAACTCTTGGGCGTATTCCACCCAAGTTTCCTTAAATATCGCATTAAGGCTGGCAAAAACGGGGATATCTACCGCCTCTTTTACCTTTTTAAGGTGCATCAGATGCTCTTTTGGTCCGGCATGTTCGAGATGGGGATGCATAGAGATCATTTCGCCATAGCGCTCATTATAGAGGTTGAGATCATCATCCAATTGTGCGCTTTCTAAATTAATCTGCTCTTCGAAGAGGCTTTTAAACACCAATGCCGAAGCACCGGCTTGCTCTATCTCTTTAACTTTATCAAGATCTTTCATTAAGTTTGAGGCTCCGGCAATAATTGGGTTTTTCAGCTCCAGCCCCATGTAAGTTGTTTTCAGATTCGCCATGCTGTTTGATTTTAGGGATTATACATGCACTTGTTAAACAGCAGAAGAGCCTTTTAGTTCACCTTCAGCGAGAAAAGACACTGAAGGTGAACTAAAAGGCAAGAATCTTTGGAATTGTAATGGTAACGCAGGTACCCGACGGCTGACCAGGGTCGGAAAATAAATCCTGAATACAGATGTCAACTTTTTCGCCATATACAGCTTTCAGCAGCCTTACCCTGTCCTCACTAATTTGGGCACCCCAGGATCGGTGATGCGACTGCCGGATTTTAGCCGCTTGTTCACGCCCCACCCCATCATCTTCGATGCGGCAAACAATGCTTTCGCCTTTTTGCGTAAGTTCAACACGCACATGTCCCGGGCCTTTCTTGTGCATCAGGCCGTGCTTAATGGCATTCTCCACAAACGGCTGAATAAGCAACGACGGTATATGCCACTCCATAGTATTAACTCTGGGATCAACAACAATGGCATAGGTAAGTTTCTCTTCAAAACGTAGCGCTTCCAACTCCAGATATAGTTCCAGAGCCCGAATCTCATCCTCAATAGGAATAGTAGTTTCACGCGAATTGTCCAAAATCATTCGCATGAGCTTGGCAAATTTGGACAAATAGGAGATGGAGGCATGAATATCCTCATCCAGCAAATAATACTGAATGGAATTCAACGTATTAAAGATAAAATGCGGGTTCATCTGCTGTCGCAGAATCTGTTGTTTATAGTTTTGGATACTGTTTAAGAGTTGATTTCTCCGCTCAATCTCCTTGATGCGGAAACGGTAAAGCACGTAAAAAAGCAGGGTAATGATAATCATGGAAGGGATCAGAAACCACCAGGTAAAATAGAAAGGTCCTTTTACCTCGAACTGCAATACAGCCGGTTGCTGGCTCCAAATACCACTTTCATTGCAGGCATGAACCTGGAATTCATACTCTCCGGGAGGAAGCGTGGTAAACTGGATTTCGCGCAAATGGGTATTGGACCACAACGAGTCCAACCCAAGCAATCGGTATCGATACCGGGTGCGCATATCTTTCCGAAAACTAAGTGCGCTATAGCGAATACGCAATAAGCTTTTATCATGTGCCAATTGGTGGTAACGTCGTACGGGTAACTCATGATCCTGGACAAAAACCTCTTCGATATACACTTTCGGAGCCACCTTATTTCGCCTGAAAGCCTTAGCATCAGCAATTACAAGCCCTTTATTTGTGGCAACAACAATCGTATCGGAGTGTGCCAATAAAATATCATTTACCTCCTGCCCAGGCAGGCCGTTATGGGTTGAGAAAAAGGTTAAAGGAAAGTGATTTCTATCAAGCTCAGAAAAATGTAACTTATGCAGACCACTATTTGTGCCTATCCAAAGGGTAGAATCCGCCTGAGCCTGTAAACAATTGATCTTCTCATCGCGCAATCCCGCATCTTTATCCAGCGGAATAATAGCCTGACTCTGGGTATTATAAAACAACAACCCCTGCCCATTAGTTCCTAATACCAACCACTCCTGATTTAAGCGAATCAAATCATTCACCCGCACCTGCAGAGCAGGAATGATGGCACCTAAATTTACATACAGCCCATTTTTATAGCGCCATAAAGAGCTTAATGTGCTTACATACAAAATTGAATCTTGCTTATCATAGTATAAATGAGTGACACGCTCCTGTATATTCCTGTTTTCATCCTTCAGCCCGTAAAGGCTATCGTTTTTGTAGCTGATGATGCCCGAGCGACACGCAAGAATTAACGAATCGGGGAAATTAATAATCCGCTTTGCCGATAACTGCCGATAAACAGGACTACTAATCTGACGAATATTTTGTTGCCTATCAACACTAAACACGTGCAAATCGGTAACCACTCTAAGCACCTCTTTTGCCTTGTCATAACTTAAATCCAAAACCCCTTCGGATGCTCCTATGGGCAAGTGGGTATGTTCAAGCTTCCCTTGATGGAAATGGGAAATTCCGCCTTTACGATACCCTATCCAAACACCGCCACTTCCATCAGGCTCAAGCTCCACAATTCCCTCATAAAGAAGCGCATCAGCTGTATCAAAATAGCGGATTGCGTAATTGGGCATATAGAACACTCCGGCCTTAAGAGTCGAGAGCCAATAACTACCTTCTCTATCCTTCATTACTGAAGAAACGGCGCGTCCTTCCAGCAGATGTTCATAGTTTGAAAAGTTGCTTTCCTCAAAAATCAGCACCCCATTGCGTGTACCCAGCCACAGCCTGTCGTCGTATATCCCTGACCAGATAACCGAATAGGGCAGAGCTGTTTTTTTCCAGGATCTTCCATTATAAGCGAGCATCTGATGGTCATTAATAATAAGCAACTGGTCCTTCCACTTCTCCGCCAATATGTAGGAATCAGCAAAATGAGCATCCAGAGTTTTCAAATTCAGTGTATCGCAGAAACCGGGCACATAACTTACCAACGAGTCATGAGAACCAATATGCGCAGCACTCACCATCATCTCATCCGCAATTTCAATTACCTCAGCCCCATGAAAATTTTTCCTTAAAGAGCTTTTACCGGAGGAATCGACGGAAATAAGACCGAAATTGCGCACACTGCAATAAACTGTATTGGTGCTATCGAGCACGAGGCCTTTTTTCAATATCACCGGGGAATTAGGCATATGCCGGAATAACTGGCTATTGTATTGGTAAGATCGAAGAGTATCCTGCTCAAAATAACTTAGTGTACCGGTAAATGAGGTGAACCAAATGCGTCCCTGGCTATCTTCATAGGCATCAAAAATGGTATTATCGGGCAACCCCTCACGGATGGTAAAATGCTTAAACCCATAACCATTATAACGAACCACTCCGTAACTTGTACACATCCACACAAATCCTTTACTATCCTGCATAACATGAAAAACTTCCATCGAAGGGAGTCCATGCTCGAAAGTAAATTGCTGCATATAAGGTTTTTGAGCAAACCCTTGAAGCGATAAAAAAAGCAGGAAAGCAAGAAAGATTTTTGGCATATGGGCAAAATTTACTTTAAAGATAGTGAAAGGAGGGAAATATCAAAAGGATGAGAAAGAAACCGAGCCGCTCCCTGTTGGAAGCGGCTCGGCAATATAATAGCATATGCTAAAAGCGTGTTTAGTATTGCTGATTAGCTAAACGCAGGTAGCTATTGTAGCGCCACTTGGCATCTTCTTCGGCTTGTGCGAATAGCTTTTCAGCCTCTTCAGGGAACGACTTCTGCAAGGAAGTATAGCGTACTTCGCCCATCAAAAAGTCCTGGAACTTGCTCCAATCGGGCTCTTTACTATCCATCACGAACGGATTTTTGCCTTCCGCTTCGAATAAAGGATTGTAGCGATAGTTATGCCAGTATCCTGCTTCAACAGCCAATTTCTCCTCTTGCTGGGTTTTCCCCATTCCTGCACGCAAACCGTGGTTGATACAAGGTGAGTAAGCAATAATCAAGGAAGGTCCGGGATAGGCTTCTGCCTCTTTAATGGCCTTGAAGTACTGCGCCTGACTTGCACCCATAGCTACTTGAGCCACATACACGTGCCCGTAAGTCATAGCCATCATACCCAGGTCTTTCTTACGTACCTTCATTCCTGAAGCAGCAAATTTCGCAACAGCGCCTACGGGAGTCGACTTAGAAGCCTGACCTCCGGTATTGGAGTATACCTCGGTATCCATAACCAATACGTTGATATCATCGCCGGTACCCAGAACGTGATCCAGACCACCATAGCCAATATCGTAAGCCCATCCGTCACCACCAAATACCCAAACAGATTTCTTCACCAGGTATTGCTTAAGCTTGAGAATATCCTTCGCGATATCCGAGCTATCCTGCTCACAAGCAGCAATTACCTTAGCCGATGCTTCTTTAGACTTCTCAGCATCTTCCATGTGTTCAATCCAGGTTTCGTAAGCCTCTTTCACAGACCCATTGGCACCGTTTTTAATAGCTTCTTGCATTTTATCGGCAATGCGTCGGCGAAGGCTATTAATAGCGAAGGCCATACCATACCCATACTCGGCATTATCCTCAAACAATGAGTTTGCCCAAGCAGGTCCCTGACCATCTTTGTCGGTACAATAAGGCGTTGAAGGTGCTGAACCTCCGTAAATCGAAGAACAACCGGTTGCATTGGCAATCATCATGCGGTCGCCAAACAGTTGTGTAATCGATTTGATATAAGGTGTTTCCCCACAACCGGCACAAGCACCTGAGAACTCAAACAACGGCTGAGCAAACTGGCTGTTTTTCACCGATTTGGTTTTATCAACAATGGTATCTTTGTAGCCAACTTTGGCATGCATGTAGTCCCAACGGTCGGTTTCTTTCATTTGTGAATCGAGCGATTCCAACACCAATGCTTTTTCCGGAGCTGGACAAACATCCACACAGTTACCGCAACCGGTACAGTCAAGTGGGCTCACCTGAATACGGAAATTGTACTCTTTGATACCGCCTTTTCCTTTGATCGTATCGGTTCCTTCGGGTGCATCGGCCAACTCCTGATCAGTTAACAGGAAGGGGCGAATAGCAGCATGAGGACAAACATAAGCACATTGGTTACATTGGATACAGTTATCCGACACCCATTCGGGTACGTGAACTGCAATACCCCGCTTCTCATAAGCAGTAGTACCGGCAGGGAACGTTCCATCTTCACGACCTGCAAATGCGCTAACAGGCAGGCTATCACCTTCCTGTGCATTAATAGGCTCTACTACATTTTTGATAAAGTCGGGTAATTCGCGTGTATCTTCCTTATCTTTTACTTCGATATTCTTCCAGTCAGCAGGAATTTCTACTTGCTCCACTTCCCCTCCGCGTTCAACGGCGGCATGGTTCATGTTTACAATGTCCTCACCTTTCTTACCGAAAGTCTTTACAATGGCCTTCTTCATTTCGTCAACAGCCTTGTCATAAGGAATTACTTCGGAAATTTTAAAGAAAGCAGACTGCATAATGGTATTGGTACGGTTACCCAAACCAATCTCTTCGGCAATCTTGGTACCATTTATAATATACATCTTCACATCTTTCTCGGCCAATGTTTTCTTCATGTGGTCAGGAAGACGATCGCGGGTTTCTTCAGCGTCCCATATACTGTTTAACAGGAAGGTTCCCCCCTCTTTAATCCCCTTAAGCATGTTATACTTCTCGAGGTAGGCAGGCACGTGGCAAGCTACAAAGTCAGGTGTACCAACTAAGTAGGGCGAACGAATGGGGTCGTCGCCAAAACGCAGGTGCGAAGTAGTGATTCCGCCCGATTTCTTAGAATCGTAAGCAAAATAGGCCTGACAAAATTTGTCGGTTGCCTCACCAATAATCTTAATTGAGTTCTTGTTGGCTCCAACAGTACCATCGGAACCAATTCCGTAGAACTTGGCTTCGTAAGTTCCTTCGGGCACAACACTCACTTCGGGTAAGATAGGTAATGAGGTGTATTTTACATCATCAACGATACCTACGGTAAACTGATTTTTCGGTTCAGCCAACGTCAGGTTATCGTAAACACTCATGATATGAGCTGGTGTAGTATCTTTTGAGGAAAGACCATAGCGTCCACCAACCACAACAGGGGCGTTTTCTTGTCCGTAGAACAAGTCACGTACATCCAGGTAGAGTGGCTCGCCATTTGCGCCTATCTCTTTTGTGCGATCCAGAACAGCAATACGCTTCACGGTTTTAGGCAACACGTTGAAGAAATATTTTGCTGAGAAAGGACGATAGAGATGAACAGAAATCACTCCCACTTTCTCCCCTTTGGCTACTTTTGCATCTACCACTTCCTTAATAGTAGAAGTAATGGAACCCATAGCCACGGTGATATTTTCGGCATCTTCGGCACCATAATAAGTAAAGGGATGGTACTCACGCCCCGTCATTTTGGTGATTTCCTTCATATACTCTTCCACAACATCGGGAATCGCATCGTAGTATTTCGATACAGCTTCACGTGACTGGAAGTAGATATCAGGATTCTGAGCAGTACCACGTGTTACGGGGTGCTCAGGATTCAACGCATTTTCGCGGAATGCCTGTACGGCTTCCATGTCCAAGAGTTTTGCCATATCTTCGTTCTCGAAATACTCCACCTTTTGAATTTCGTGTGAAGTTCGGAACCCATCGAAGAAATGTAAGAAAGGCAGGCGTGTTTTAACAGAAGCCAAGTGAGCAATTCCGGCAATGTCCATAATTTCCTGAACACTTCCGGTGGCTAACATAGCAAAGCCCGACTGCCGTGTACTCATTACATCTGAGTGGTCACCAAAAATGGATAATGCCTGGGCAGCAAGACTTCGTGCACTTACGTGAAATACACCAGGAAGCATCTCGCCCGAGATCTTATACATATTTGGAATCATTAGCAATAATCCCTGAGAGGCCGTAAAGGTAGAGGTTAAGGCCCCCGCCTGCAAAGAACCGTGTACGGCTCCGGCGGCGCCACCTTCCGATTGCATTTCAGCAACCTTTACAGTGTCTCCAAAGATATTTTTTCGTCCATGAGCGGCCCATTCATCTACATATTCGGCCATAGTAGAGGATGGGGTAATAGGATAGATAGCGGCAGCTTCGCTAAACATGTAAGCTACATGTGCTGCGGCATAATTTCCGTCGCAAGTAATAAACTTCTTCTTTTCTGACATTTCTATCTCCTTAAATAATTAGTAAAAAGACAATTATCTGAATCATCGGTTACAAAATTAACATAAATTTAGGTTTTTTGGGAGCTTCTGGAGGGTAAATATTTCTTAGCCAACCTATTCAGTTTCATTTCAAATAAATGGGTAATACCGCATAGATCAAAACAAAACATGCAGGCGTTGCCTGCATGTTTTGATATAGGATGTTATGAAACATTTTTTTATTGACTGTTCATGCTAATGATAAATTCCTGGTTGGTCCGGGTTTTTACCAATCTGTCGCGCATAAACTCCATGGCTTCAATCGAGTTCATATCGGTTAGATAGTTCCGAAGAATCCAGATCTTATTAAGCATCTCCTTATCCAGCAACAGCTCCTCGCGCCGTGTACTAGAGGCTGTGATATCCACAGCAGGGTAAACACGTTTATTAGCCAGTCGTCGGTCCAGTTGAAGCTCCATGTTACCGGTACCTTTAAATTCCTCAAAGATAACATCGTCCATTTTCGAGCCGGTTTCGGTAAGCGCTGTGGCCAGAATGGTTAAGGAACCTCCTTGCTCAATATTACGAGCTGCACCAAAGAAACGCTTAGGTTTATGTAAGGCATTGGCGTCCACACCACCAGAGAGAACCTTGCCCGAAGCAGGCGAAACGGTGTTAAAGGCGCGGGCCAATCGGGTGATAGAATCCAGCAGAATAACTACATCGTGTCCACACTCGACCATGCGCTTGGCTTTTTCCAGCACAATATTGGCCACCTTCACATGGCGCTCAGCAGGTTCGTCGAAAGTTGAGGAGATGACTTCAGCATTTACGCTACGTGCCATATCGGTAACCTCTTCCGGGCGCTCATCAATCAACAACACAATCATGTATGCTTCCGGATGATTATCGGCAATAGCATTGGCCACATCTTTCAGCAACATGGTTTTACCTGTTTTGGGCTGCGCTACAATTAACCCACGCTGGCCTTTTCCTATAGGAGCAAACATATCCAGCAAGCGAACAGAAAGATTATCGGTTTTTCCGTTACACAGCTGAAATTTCTCCTCGGGAAACAGCGGCGTAAGGTAATCAAATGGCATACGATCGCGAATAAATTCCGTGGTACGTCCATTAATTTGCTCTACTTTGATAAGTGGAAAATACTTTTCTCCTTCTTTGGGGGGTCGGATTGTTCCTTGTACAGTGTCGCCGGTTTTCAGACCAAACAATTTTATTTGCGATTGCGACACATAAATGTCGTCGGGCGAATTCAGATAATTGTACTCGGCTGAGCGCATAAAGCCATACCCATCGGGCATAATCTCCAACACACCGGTATTGCGGATAATTCCATCAAACTCGTAGTTCTTATCGAAACTCCGTTTATCGTTGGGCTTTCG
>JAWOEH010000172.1:0-4608 GCA_046482855.1 Bacteroidales bacterium
TTTGGAAAGAAGCATGTTCATTAACAATAACCTCCACTCTTTCCATGCTCTCAAATACCGTTGGTTCAAACTCCACAACATCTCGATCAAGCAATTCTTTCGAATAGCGCGACAACGCTTTGTAGTTTTTCCGCAGTATAGGAACGAAAGGTTTATCGTAAAAAATAGCTTTTGTATCCAGTAGCGATAGCAGGTTATCTGTTTGCGGGGTTATTCTTGATAAATCCAAAAGAGCTTCAGATACTTTTGGTTCTTGAACGCTTCTGGCAGGATAATCATGAGCCATCTGCTGAAAATCAGGAATATCCATTTCCTTTTCAAGGGTCATTCCTGCATTAGTTAACTCGGTCAGAATATCCAGCCCATGCAATTGGAACATCAAAAAAGGGTTTCTGTCAATTTCCGCAGAAAGCATATAAATTACCGACGCCAGGTGCTTGCAGGGCACTGCCCAATCGGGGCAAGAGCATTGCATCTCGAAATCGGACCATTTATTGGGAAATACCGCAATATTGTGTTTTTTGGCTATTTCATTCAGTTCATGAGGCAACTCCCGGTTAAGTAAATGAGAAAGCAGCAATGGATTTTCAGTAATGGCTTGCATCAGTTTGCTTTTCTCCAAATCGGTAAACAGTGGCACAGTGACTTGAACCTTATAGGGTGTCCGGCGACTTCCTTTCACTTTTGCATCAATCCGGTTGTTTACGGTATTAATAGAAGCCACGTATCCATTACGGGCATAAGTTCTGCCTCTTGGTAATCGATTAGAATAGTCAATAGCTGTTAGTGCTTTTAAAAAGGATTCTCCCCACCACGTTTTTCCAAATTGCTGTGCCATTGTTATAATACGTTCTTGGTTAGTCTGAAAAGAAATATGCTGTTTCTTGCTCAGTAGGTGTTATATTTTTGCACGTTAGTATTTTCTCGTGCCCGGTTCCAAAAATACTGATTCTTAACTGGATTTAAGCTGCATTTTCAAGGATAAATGCGGGATTTTTCCTTGATATCCGAAATGATGATTGGCCTAATCATTGACTATTTTGCGAAGGATTCAGCTAAAAGTATTGGCATTTTATCGGTGTCCAAAATCTATGCTTATAAATTTCAGCTCACTTCCTGGACATTAGCTAAAAGACCAAAGAAAAGGTAGGTTCCTATTGCATCAAGAAGGGACAGTTTAAAAAGAAATCAAATTCGAAACATTAATGCATAGGCATATAAGCCATAGAAAAGAAGGTAACACCCTTTAAAAGTTACGGCAGATTTAGCATTAAGTCAACTTTATTTCGCCAAAAGAACAAACAACAAGTACCGCACTATCCCTTAAGTAATTAAACCACAAAGCCCCGACAAATCAGATAAAAGTTAAAGCATAAGAGTTGTCTCTTAAACAAGAAATCGATAAGTCCTAATAAACAAACAGATACACACCAAAAAGGGAGGTAACACCTTTTAAAAGTTAGGAAGAACAAAGAAGAAAGTCAACATTGACTTTCTTCCTTATTCTTCGCATTATCCAGCCTCTTACCATTTTATGAATATCCGTTTTGGTACCTAATATGCAACCAGTAGAATGAAAATCAATTGATTTGCCCCAGACCCTAAAGGTAGCAATGGATTTTCTTCACCCCCCCCTGTCTAACCTTCAGTTTTACATTCGAATAAATTTATATTTTGATAATTGAAAACAGCAGGGGTGAACTATCTGCCTGCAGAAGCTCAAGTCCTATCGGTCCGATAGGCACGCCCTAGGCAAGGGGCTATGGTAAAAAACTAAAAGATCCGCAGTAACCACCGATGATGTTTGATGCAACGAAACAGTATGCTGTTTTCAAAATTTTCCTTGCCATTAGTGCAGACAATACCCTATAAAATATTGACCTGCTCTATTTTCGCTCATAGCAATGACTTAAAGATCCCTTTTGCCCCTTCGCTCTTTTCACTTCATGCATCAGGAAAAATGTGGCAACGCCGGTAGTTGAAGCGATTGGAGGCTGTGTTTTCTTACACAGGGCGTTGCCCTGTTCTGTGGCTTTCGGCCCTTTCAGGGCCTGAATTCGTATTCATAGTTGCACTATAATTAGACGCGAGCAAGCAAAAATATGGCTTCAACTATTTCAGAAAATGTAAATAACCTTTATTTTGATTTTAATGGGTTATCCGATCAATACCCGTGGTTTTCTTTTACTGAGAACACATATTATGTATATAGCTGGGTGTATGTAGTTGACAAGTTTTTTTATTTTGATATCAGGGCTACGCCCCTTCTGTTTTATACCCCTTTTTTTCTACGAAGGTTATAGCGCTAACGCGCCATTTTTCTTAGTAGGTTATCCGAACCGATACCTCATTAAAAAAAAGAGGTTCGAGGTTTTATTAAAAGGGGCGTTAGCCCTTAAATCTTCGTAGTAACAGTAATGGAACAGCGAAATAGGGGCGTTGCCCTGATATCTATATATTTTATTAGCATTCAAAGATATTTAGAGTCATAATCCACCTCAAATTTCAATTGGTTCGCTGGGTATTTCATGCCTTAAGGTAAAACTCTACGGGAGACGATTAGATACCTCGTTTTAATTTTAATGCTCACATTTGCGGGCGGGTCAGACCATCGCCTAAGGCGAGGCACACAGGGCGAGATAAGCTGGCTTGCGCACAAGGCCTGCCTGCGAAATTCTATGACAAAAGCAAGTTTAATTTACGAATTTCTCACTTAACGCCAGCATTACTCATAACGCAATGCATCCACCGGATTGGCCCTGGCGGCAAGTATCACTTTCACAGCGACCAATAAAAACACCAATGCCCCCAGTAACAATGTGGTAAATGCAAAAGCGGTAACGCCAAGGTTGATTCGATAGCTAAAATGATTCAGCCAATCGCGCATGAAGTACCACGCCAATGGCCAGGCGATTAGAATGCCCGGAACAACCAACCACAGAAATTCTCTGGAAAACAAACGAACAAGCTGCTTACGATTACTGCCCAACACCTTGCGTATGGCAATCTCCTTGGTGCGCTGACGCAAAGCAAAGGTGGTAAGTGCCAGAATCCCTAACAAGGCAATAGCAATGGATAAAGCCCCAAGGAAAGTCACCATCTTTTCGGCACGCTTTTCGGCGGTGTAGAGGGCAGCAAAATCGTCTTCCATAAAGACATACTCGAAAGGTGTGTCGGGCAATACCGAAACAAAAGCCTCTTTTATCTCCGGCAGCAAGTGCTCCATATTGCTATGTGAGGTGCGTAGCAACACTTTGTCCTGGGAAACAGAAGGCCTTATTACAAAGGCCATGGGCTTGATGCCATGATGCAAAGTTTGATAGTGAAAATCGGCCACCACAGCAGTTACCTGACTGGCATTTTCGCTGCCATAGGCGCTAAACTGCTTTCCCAAGGCTTGTGTCCATCCCATGTATTTGCGAGCTTGCTCATTCAATATATACGTTACACGCTCTTTGGGCTCATGCACAGTGCTCATGGAGCCTTCCACTAGTTTAAGCCCTGAAGCTTCAATAAAATCCTTATCGCACGGTATCAGATAAAAACTAGTAGACTCCTCCTGCCCTTCCCACCAAACCGTTTGGTTATAATTGGGATCGCCGGGCACAAACGAAGTTGCTCCGGTGTGGGTCACTCCCGGCACCTTTAAAAGCTCTTGCTTGAGTCGTGGGATGGCCTTTTGCGCTTCATTGCCATAGAGCGACAACATCAATGCCTGATCTTTTTCAATGCCCAGTGGTTTGTTGCTCATCATGCGCAGCTGGCCTATCATTACCCAGGCACAAATTATGAGCAAGGCCGACATAGCAAACTGCGATGCCACCAATAACTTTTGCAAAGGCATTTTGCGAACCATGGCCTTGCTTTTTAGTGCGGTTAACGTGGGAAGCGAAACCACATAAAACACCAGGTAGCCTCCTGACAAAAAGCTTACCCCCAGCACCAGTACTACCAGCAACAAATACATATAATAATTGCCATAGGGCATGCGCAAGGGATTGTCCAACAAATTGCGAAAGAATGGAAGGGCCAACTCTACCAGCAGAATGGCCACCACAACCGCCAGCAAAGTAAATACAAGCGATTCGGTAAAGTGCTGAATAAACAAGTGCTTGCGTGAGGCTCCCAAAGCTTTACGCACACCTGTCTCTTTTAGGCGGCGTTGCGCACGGGCTGTTGCCAGGTTGATGTAATTGATTAGCGCGATGATAAGAACCGTGGCAGCCGCAGCAAAAAATACCCACAAAAAGCTTCTGTCGTATCCATCCTGCTGATTGCCGCGACCGGGCTGAAAATGTATATCAGTTACAGGCTGCAAAAACACCTCCTCAAAGGTAATTTCCTTCTCTTTATTGAGGACATGTTTGTAGGTTTGTATTTTCTGCTCAAGCACGGATCTGCTGGTGTTGGGCGCAAGCTTCGCATATACCTGGTAATTAAAAGCCCCCCAATTTCGTGAGGCGCCTTGATGATAAAGCGCATCCAGGTTATTGAAAGAGACAAGAAAATCGTACTGCAAATGGGAGGTTACCGATGGGTTCTCAACAACCCCTGTTACCCGATAAGCGTGCTTTCCATCGACAGTGAGCATGCGCCCAATGGGATCTT
>JAWOEH010000184.1:0-11227 GCA_046482855.1 Bacteroidales bacterium
GAAAAAAGATCCCCAAGAGCAAACACGGGAAACTCCTTTGCCTAAAGCACGTTTTGCTGAGTTGCTGCCCTCGTTGCTGCTGGGATTGGCCTCCATTGGCATGGGTCTGTTTGCCGCCTGGATATTTGATTTTACTATGGAGGCTGCGAATCAGCTGCTCAATCCTTCGGTTTATATTCAACATGTGTTAAATCCATGATGCTATGAAACTACTTGCTCGAATTATTTATTCGATTGGTTTTTTGCTTTATTATCTGAGTAAATTGGTGCAGTCCAATTTCATCATTGCTTACGATATTCTTACTCCGGTACTAAGAAATCAGCCGGGCTTTATAAAAGTGCCGGTGATCTTAACATCCGACGTTGGATTGCTGCTTTTTAGCAACCTGGTATCGATGACACCGGGTACGTTAACCACGGATATAACACCCGACAAGAAATTCCTGGAGATTCATGTGTTGTATATGAAGCATGGGCAGGAAGCCATGGTGGAAGAGGTGATGAAAATGCAAAAGAAAATTGAAAAACTTGTTCACTAGTTATGGATATACTGGAAATTGCTGTTTGGAGTGGCCTGGCTATGCTGATGCTGGCTTTTGCACTGGCTTTTTTGCGCTTGATTAAGGGTCCCAGCGTGAGTGATCGCATTATTGCCATGGATTTTATCGCCTCACTTACCATGGGCTTTATCTTGCTTTATAGTTTGCTTATCGAAAATTCCCGGTACTTCGATATTGCTGTTATTATATCGCTTATCTCGTTTATTGGCACGGTGGCCATTGCTACCTATATTAAACAAAAGGGCGATATTTACAGGTAGCCGGGACTTGTTCCGGAGTTTTTATTGCTTGGGAAGATCTTTAAAAAGGGAATACATTATGAAAGAGTTGCTCATTTCTTTTCTTGTACTATTCGGGTCCATGTTTATGCTCATTGCTGCCATAGGCTTAATGCGTTTTCGGAATGTGTACTCGCGGCTGCATGCCACAACCAAATCCACCTCTTTTGGTGTGTTGATGCTTATTTTGGGTGTGGCTTTTTTCTTCTTCGAGGTGTGGGTGCTTGTAAAAGCTGCCCTGATTATTGTATTTATTTACCTCACTGCCCCTCTGGCAGCCCACTCCATTGCTAAAGCCTATAAAGCCCGCATGGAAGAAGAGAAGCATGAGGACTAGTTTTTAGCCTTCTCCTGATTCTTGTACGGTCTTCTTCGGGGCGCGCGGCTATGGCTCTTTTTTATCAGGAAATAGGTAACGCCAAGCGCCGTAATGGTAATGGCTAATGCAATGAGCTCCTGTGTTCTGAATTTAACAAAATCCCACACAATAACTTTCCGGGCTACAGCAATAATGGCCACCAAAATGATGAATTCTACATGTATAATATCCTCCTTCAGGTAGGCTTTCACTGTCTCAAGTAGCTCCAGGCCTATTAAAAGAACCAGGAACGTGCTAAACAAATCCATCAAACCATTGGCATCAATAATTAACGTGGGAGAGGCAAGGACTTTTTCTTTAATCTCCCAGGTAATATCCACAAATGCCAAAATAAGGATGACAGACATGACCAAAAGTACGCCCCAGATAAGGAAGCGTTCGATAAACTTTATAAGAGGTAACATAAGCGTGAATTTTTATTACTAACAATGGCCGGAGACGTTTGTTTCCCCAATAGGACGCCTTCTGCATTTGCCTATTTGTAAATGAATATTGGCAATCTGGTAATGTTCAGTTGCAATTTTTGCCCGCACAGCTCTGGTTTTATTTTGTTGCTTTTTGCATTCCTGTCGAAAAAAAGTGTTGCAATGGAGGTACTGTACTGTTCAAACCCTCCTGCAAGGTTCCCTGAAATACAATCTTTCCTTCATCGATAAACACAATGCGATCGGCAATGCGCATAATGCTGGATAGTTCGTGTGTGATAATGACGATGGACATACCCAGCTGTTCGCGGAGGTTCAATATAAGTTCATCCAGGGCTGCCAGTGATACCGGATCGAGCCCGGCACCCGGCTCGTCGCAAAATAGCAGGTAAGGATCCAAAATGATGGCTCGTGCCAAGGCCGCTCTTTTTAGCATGCCTCCGCTTAGTTGCGAAGGGTAGAGCGAATAGGCATCGAGGAGGTTAACCAGGTTGAGCTTTGATTTTACTACGTGGGCAATAAGCTCGTCGGCAAGATCGGTATGTTGCTCCAGTGGCAGGGCAATGTTTTCGCCTACGGTCAGCGAGTTTAGCAGGCCCCCGTTCTGATAAAAAACGCCCAGCTTTAGGTAGTGGGCCTTTTGATTCTCCTCTTCCAATAAGGCCACATCCTGATTGAGGACCTGTACCATGCCGGGTTCAGGCAGGTAAAGCCCCAGGAGATGTTTTAACAGCACCGATTTGCCGGCGCCGCTACCGCCTAAAATCACTGTAATATCTTGCTCATAGGCCTGGAAACTCACCTCCTGTAAGATTTTTCGTTCCCCAAAGGCGGCCGATAGTTGATTTACCTCAATGATCTTTTTTTGAGCCATATAATTTTTTTAATAAAATAACAATCCCATAATGCTGTCGGCAATCATCACCAAACCAATGGAGGTAACAACGGCGGTGGTGGTTACCTTTCCTACCCCCTCGGCACCTTCCTTCACCCGCAGTCCGAAGAACGTGCCGGTTAATACAATCAGGCTGGCAAAAACCAGACTTTTAAATATGCCGATATAAATGTCGCGGGCATAGAGCGAGTCGGTCATCCGATTCACAAAAACCTGAGGGGATATATCCAGAAAGGAGTAAGCGATAAGCATACCGCCCAGTATGCCCATAATATTGGCCAACATGGTAAGAAACGGAAGTGTGAGGAGGCTTCCATGCATTTTGGGAATCACCACAAAACGCACCGGATGCAGCCCCATGGTTTTTAAGGCATCTAACTCCGAGGTTACTTTCATGGTAGCCACTTCGGCCGTTATGGACGAGCCGCTTCGGCCGGCCACCAAAATGGCTGTAATGAGCGGCCCCATTTCACTCATCATGGCAATTACGGTAAGATCCACAATATAAATATTGGCGCCAAAATTCCGGAGCTGCGCCGACGACTGTAAAGCCAATACCAGCCCAATAATAAAGGCCAGTGCACCCACAATCCAGGTGGCATTTACCCCAATGAGCACTGCCTGGTTATAAAATTCGCCTTTGCGTTGTACTTTGCTTTTGAATATGTCGGTTACCGACCAATACACCACATTGGCTGTGAGCACAATAAACGAGAATACGTAGTCGGTTATAAACTCATAAACTGCGCCACCCAGTTGCTCCAGCAGCGAGACTTTTTTTGCGGGGGGCGGGTCAGTTGTATCGTCGAAGGAGAAGATGCCAATTTTTTTTTGGATATGCTCTTCGCCTCCATACAGTTCCACATTTATACCTTTAGCTTGTATTTTTTCCTGCAGGTAATTGAGTGCCGATACGCCAATACTATCAATAGTCTCCAGGTTGTTCAGGTTGATTCGCATAGAGTCATGCGGATAGTTTTTGGTTAATCGGAGCACAGGGGTCACTACCTGCGAAACAGTGCCTACCACCAGTTGGTTTTTTAGTACCAACTCCTGATCGTGTAGTTCAAAAAAAGCTTCTGTTTTTGTGGGTTGTGCTTTCAAGGGAAAGGTTTTGCTGATGTTGAAATTACTTATTTAGTCTTCTTTTTTCGGACGAAGTTCTTTGCTTATTTGCTCCGAGAAGGCTTGTAGTTCTTCATGAAAGATTGTTCCGATGGCAGCGGCAAAAAAATTCAAGCTCCGCTCCTGGAGCAACTCGGTTCTGTTAGCACTATGTTCGCAAATGGGTTTGTTGCTTTGCGTATCCATTAGTACAAACTTTAGTTCTAAATGCGCTGCCAATTGGTTGTTTTGGTTAACTGATTCCAATTTGTACACGGTGGTTTGCAGTTTGTAGTCAGGGTTGATGCGCCAAAAGCGCGTGGCTGCGCCGGCAAACAGACGATTCTCGGTAAAGTGTTCAACCAACATCTGGGTAAAAAAAGACTCCGGGCGTACGGCCCACTGATGCTGATTGTAGTAGATAATTTCGTGGCTGTTTGTGCGGCTGGCAATTTGCTGAACCGCAAAGGCCGGCGAAATTTCCACTGGCACAATTTCGCACCAGGTATCCAGAGGGGTATCGGTACCGTAGTGCAGGGTGTCGGCATTTGTGGGGTGCTCAATTACATAATACTTTGTGGTGAGGGTTTTGTTGCTGCTGCAACTCCCAAACACAAACAAGCTTATAACCAACAGGTATTTTAGGTTTTGCATGGTGTTTACTTTAGGTTGTTATCGGGAAGATCTTTGGTTTCTGTACCGCGAATAAGCACTGAAGGATTGTTGTTGATCTTTATGGAGGCTTCGTTTAGGTTTTCCAGGGTGAGCTTTAACAGATGTAAGCTCTCTGAGAAGTCCTTACTGCCCTTATCCAGATCATTGTCGATTCTGTAAATCAGGCTTTGCGTCTGTTCTGCAATGGAAGCGATATTTTCTACCATGCTCTTAAAGTCGGTCTCTTTTAGTGTTAAGGTGGCATCGCGCACATTGCTCAGGATTTGATCGATGGTATCACTTTCGATTTTCGCATTTATCGTTTGCATAGAAGCCAGCAGCAGCGCACTGGATTGATCCAGGCGTTCACTCACCTGCTTGAGTGGCATCAGTGCACTTCTGAGATCGCTGCGATTTTCCAGAATAACGCTGTCCACCATGGTGATGGTTTCGTTTCCTTGAATTACCAGTGCGTTAATATTATCGGCCATATCGGTAAATTTCCGCAAATTGTTGGGTTCGCTGAATTGTTGCAGGTTATTAAGCACATTCTCCGCCTTTTGGGCAATGATTTCTGCTTTTCCGGTTATCTCCTGTGTTAGTGAGGAACCTGCGGGGATATGATCGCCCGGTTGCAGGGAAGCTGCGCTGTTGCTGCCGCCACTAATTTCGATGGCCTTCAGTCCGGTGATGCCCATGGAGATAATGTTTGCATTTGCATCTTGCTTAATGGGCGTTTGGTGCTTCAGAGCCAATTCCACAATAATTTTGTTCACATCATCCGGATCGATATGGATATCCTTGATAGTGCCTACATTTATGCCCATGTATTTTACCGGGCTGCCCACTTCAAGGCCACTTACCGAGGTGCCTTCATAGGTGACAAAATAGATGTCTTCCTTTTCGAAAACTTCACGAGCCGTCAGAAATCCTATGGTTCCCAGGAGGATGGCGAAGCTTATGACCAAAAATACACCCAGGCGTATTTTTTGCGAACGATTTCTTATAGCCATAGAGATATATTTTGTTGATTAGGGTAATTTACAAAAATATCCGATGAGTAGGTATTGCCTGTTTTCCTTTTTTTGCAAGAAATGGATAGAAACAAGCCAAATGATTTTGTGTCAGATTTCATGCTTACTGATTTTTGCGATATGGCCATAGGTTGGTTGTTCGAATTATATGGTTTTCAGTTTGTTAGGACTCTGCTGTGCTTGTTTGCCAACTGTTGTTCTGTGCTCTGGTGCTTGTAGCCTTTAGCATTCGTGATATTTCCAGAGACTTTAAAGACTAGACAAATAACTGGCAAGAGTGTTCAATGGCGGTTGTTCACATGGGGCAATGCAATGGGGTGGGATGTGACTTATCCTGTTTGGCTCCGGCTGAACTTTTGAGTATTGTCCGGCCGGAGCTGAGATGGGTTTAACTTACGGGAGGGTTGGGGTTGCTCCCCATAACCCTATTTTTTCTGGTAGAATATGCCTCTTTCCAGCTGTAAAGGCTCTATTTTTCCTTCACCCTCTAATACATCCAGGTATTTATTTACTTCACTCATGTGGACCCCCAGAATTTTGGTCAGGTCTTCAACGGTGCAGGGTCGGCGGGCAATAGTACCCAGAATGGCTTCCTCGGTGTCGGAGCGGTACGAGGGTAAGTTTTTTCGATCCGGGGCAGCGGCAATGATCTCCACATTGGGTAGATTCCAAAAAGATTTTATCTGTTCCAATTCCTGGTGTGTGGCCCCTTTTAAATCAGGAACCGTGCCGGGTCGGTCGAGGGTGTTGAGCTGAACGGAGTCGGGCGCAATGGCTACAATGGCTTTTTTTAGGGCCTCCAGCTCTTGCTGACTGTCGTTGTAGCCGGGCAGCACGAAAACTTCCAGCCAGATCTTTCCGGAAAACGCTTGCCGGAAATCAATTAGCCCTTGTAGGTATTGCTCAATGGTAAGCCCCTCGGCCGGGCGGTTGATCTTCTGAAATCCCTCTTGGGTGGCCGAGTCAATTGAGGGTAACACCACATCGGCACTTAAAATTTCATCACGCACCTGCGGATCGTACAAAAGCGTGCCGTTGGTCAGCACGGCCACGGGAATGTGGGGCTTATGCTGCTTTATGTAGTGCAGGGTCTCACCAATGTAGCTATTGAGCGTGGGCTCGCCGGAGCCCGAAAAGGTAATGTAGTCGGGATCCGGATTGTGGCTAAAGTAGTGGTTCAGCTCCTCTTTTATCTTTGCCAGCTTTATATACTCCATACGCCGGGTGGTGAGTTTGGTGGTTTTGCCCACCTCGCAATAGACACAGTCCAGCGAGCATACTTTTTTAGGCACTAAATCTACGCCCAGCGACATGCCCAATCGGCGTGAGGGCACCGGGCCAAATAGGTAGTTGTACATGGTTTCGGTCGGTTAATTGTACTGTTCTCTCATCTCTTTTGTGGTAAGTGTGGGGGCAGTAATTGCCTTCCACTCTTCGGCATCCCAGGTGTGGAGCTGTTTATGTGGCTCGATGTACTTTTCGGGAATGGGATGGGTGCCAATTACCACGGGCACTTTATAGCGTGCCTCAATGTAGTTTTTAAAGTATTGAATGTGGGGACATGGCGGGTAGCCCACTACCAAACCTGTGGCCAGGTGAATGGCTTCTACACCATTTTTGATCATCTCCTGAGGGACATTCTCGATGTTGCCTCCCGGGCAGCCTCCACAGGTGGTATAGCCCACTATCTCCAGGGGTTGGTCCTTTTCGTAAATGGAAAAGGCGCCTTCGCGGTTGTGCATGGCTCTGAAGCATTTTCCGCCGGCGCAATTGCGATAACGATCGCAGATGATGATGCCTATTTTCATGATGTATTCGGTTTAAAAAATACCTAAGTGTCTGAAAATATTTAGGTTTCTACTGCTAAGGTAAGGGATCTTGGGGCTCATTATTCGCTGAGTCCGGATTTTTTTCCAGGGCAGGGGGTGAGCTTAGGTGAGCTGCCGCAAGAGCTAGTGCAGCGCACAATGGGAAGTGGTGGATATTTCCCTGCCTCTTCCCAAGAACACCTGATGGGTGTATCGCTGGGTGTATGGATTTACCATTTTTATTTTGATATCAGGGCTACGCCCCTTCTATTTATCTACGAAGATTATAGCGCTAACGCGCCATTTTTTTCTAATGGGTTATCCGAACCGATACCTCATTAATAAAAAGAGTGTTTTTTACTTTGAGCAACTTTGTGTTTCCTTGGTGAAACGTTGTGATACTGATATTTTATAAGGTTCATACCTTTTTACCAAGAACACCTATTGGGTATATAGTTGAGTGTATGGATTTGGCCTTTTTTATTTTGATATCAGGGCTACGCCCCTTCTATTTTTTATTCCTTTTATTTATCTACGAAGATTATAGCGCTAACGCGCCTTTTTTTTCTAATCGGTTATCCGAACCGATACCTCAAAAAAAGAGTGTTTTTTACTTTGAGCAACTTTGTGTTTCCTTGGTGAAACGTTGTGATACTGATATTTTATAAGGTTCACACCTTTTTTCCGAGAACACCAATTGGGTATATAGCAGGGTGTATGGATTTGGTATTTTTTTATTTTGATATCAGGGTTACGCCCCTTCTATTTATCTACGAAGATTATAGCGCTAACGCGCCATTTTTTCTAATGGGTTATCCGAACCGATACCTCATAAAAAAAGAGTGTTTTTAACTTTGAGCAGCTTTGTGTTTCCTAGGTGAAACGTTGTGATACTGACATTTTATAAGGTTCACACCTTTTTCCCGCGAACACCTATTGGGTATAGCCGGGTGTATGGATTTACCATTTTTATTTTGATATCAGGGCTACGCCCCTTCTATTTTCTATTCCATTTAATTATCTACGAAGATTATAGCGCTAACGCGCCATTTTTTTCTAATGGGTTATCCGAACCGATACCTCATAAAAAAAGAGTGTTTTTTTCCTTTGAGCAACTTTGTGTTTCCTTGGTGAAACGTTGTGATACTGGTATTTTATAAGGTTCACACCTTTTTCCCGCGAACACCTATTGGGTGTATAGCCGGGTTTATGGATTTGGCATTTTTATTTTGATATCAGGGCTACGCCCCTTCTATTTTCTATTCCTTCTATTTATCTACGAAGATTATAGCGCTAACGCGCCATTTTTTCTAATGGGTTGTCCGGAAGTGCGGAACCGTTATTTTGGTTAAGGGTGTTGTTTATTCCGTCCACTCTTGTAAGATACAAAAAACTTCGTTAGTAATGGGGTGATATAGAGTAGGAAAAAGAGAAAAAGGAAGGGAATCAGGCTTGCCTTTTTCCTTGGAGAACGAATGGGTTGCTGTGGGTGCGAGTGCTAGAGTCGCTCAGGTTTATCGGTTTTTGGAAATTTTCCTGCATGTATTACTGTTGCAGGGTATGAGGCCATTCCTAGCCGATAGGGCGGAAGGTATTTCATTCTACAGTAACTTTACTGCAATGCGTATAGAAGCAACACTTTATTAGCGCCTAAGTCTTGTAGCACGTTGATTTCTATATTTATTATGCTAATAAAATTTCTGCTGGTATTTTTAATCCTTTGTATAATGATTTTATCATACTCAAAGACAAGCTTCTCTTTCTGTTTAGAATTTCACTTACTCTACTTTGACTACCAAGATATTGAACCATGTCAGCTTTTGTCATTCCCATTTGTTCCATACGAAATTTAATTGCATCAATCGGGTCGGGTGGCGCAATGGGGTAATGTTTCATTTCATAAGATTCAACTAAGGTAACTAGCAGGTCTAATTCATCACCTTCCGGGGTATCTTTTTTCGCTCCCCATAATTTTTCAATTCTGCTAAGGGCAGCATTGTAATCTTGTTCTGTTTTAATAGGTCGAATATCCATATTCAAATCGTTTTAGCATCAATTTTATCATATTGTTTGTGAGTTCCGATAAACCTTATGAACATCGCCTGAAAATCATAATCAATCGCAACTACTAATCTGTAATCATTGCCTTTAATGTTGAAAACCACTCTTCCGTTTCCGACAATGCTCGCATTTTTATATTGTTTTTATAGCTCATTTGCATTTTTCCATTCGGCTATTTTAACATCGTGATACCAAGCTCTTAAAGAGACTTCAGAATCGGCATATTCTGGTTCTTCAAAAAACTCTCGTAGCGTTCGAAATGCAATAATTCTCATATTACAAATGTACAAAAAACTATCCGTATTTCCCATAATGGGATATTTTGTTTTGTCGTGTTGTTGGTTGGCACTGCACCAATTTGGTACAACCTGCAACTAACCGACATTCCCTTCCATAGTGTACCCTCCATTCTGATACATCCATTCCGTAAAAAAACACTGAATTTGCTTCCATCCTATTGACTGTAATGCATGGATAGGTAGCCGTAATTGTCTGATGAAGGGAGGTTTGCCAGTGACAACACAAAAAGCAAAATTCGAACCGGTTTTAAGTGGGGAAATAATAAAATCTGCTGCTTACAACCTTTGAAGCATGTATTTCGTATTGAAGTATATTCATATATGCATAGCAAATACAGATTAAAAATAAGAACATGAAAAAACAAGCATTTATTTTAACCATTATCAGCCTGATCTTTTTTATTGGATTGATCGGATGTGAAAAGGATGAAGAGTTAAAAGAAGCAACCTTGCAGCTGAAATTTACTACATTAACATCCGAGACAAATCTTAAAAGTGTGGTGGCCAATAGTACGCAGTTTACAAGTGGCTATATTATTCTGGAACATCTGGAATTTCAAACCGAAACAGACACGGATTCAATTGAGATGGACTTCGAGATAGAAAGTTATATTACCGTTGATTATGCTACAGGTGACATAACTCCTGATTTATCCGCTATCGAGGTTGTTCCCGGTATTTATACCGAATTAGAGCTGGAATTTGAACTTTGGGATCAGACAGATCAGCCGTCAATTTACTTAGAAGGAACATGGACTGATGCAAATAGTACGAGCCATCCCATACTATTAAACATGCCTTTGGGGCAATCTTTTTCATTAGAAATGGAGGGCGAATTTACTATTCAGGAGAACAGTTCAATGACTGCCTATATCACAATCGATCCAAATGCATGGTTTTTGGGGGAAGCAGGGGAATTACTTCCTTCGGCCACTGTTAATGAGGAGGGTATAATTGTTATCAGTCCTGAACAGAATTCAACTATCTATGATATTATTAAGGATGCAATAGATCGTACCAGCGAAATAGAGATAGAAATGTAATAGTGAGTTAAAATATTTCCTAAAAAGGCTGCCTCTCATTAACGGAAGGCAGCCTTTCATTTTATTATAGGTTATATCATAATTGTACGGATCCCGCAGCACATCGGATTAGGTTATAGAAAATAATCTGTAATTTTATTATGAGGGAAAAACGATGTTTTCCCAAAGAAGAAAAGCTTGCTATTATCGCAGAGGCAAGCGTGAAGGGTGTCAAGTCCCCCGTTAAAGAACATTTCTTCTTCCCGGCGTTTTTTGCAAGTAAGCTACTTGGTTAGGTAGGACTCATTTTGTTGAAAGCCCCGGTTCTAATCAGCTAATTTGGCCGCCTTCTCTTTTTATGTGTTGCAGTGCCTTTGCTATTGCTTCGTCATCCAACCCTTTGGTGGCATTCTCAAGCAAGGTGGTTTTAAAACCTTCCTTTAAACTGTCCAATACCGTAAAATAGACGCACACGTCGGCAGCCAGACCGCCAATGAATACATGGTCCACGCCTTTTCCGCGAAGGTAATCCGCCAGCGCTGTGGATTTTTCGTGGTTGTTGTCGTAAAAGCCGCTGTAGCTGTCTAGTTCTTTGTCGGTACCCTTACGAAAAATAGCTTCTACTCTTTTTGTGTTGAGGTTCGCATTGATTTCGGCGCCTGAACTCCCCTGCACACAGTGATCCGGCCACAGGATTTGGGAGCTGCC
>JAWOEH010000195.1:0-54881 GCA_046482855.1 Bacteroidales bacterium
GAGTTTCTGAAAGAAGTTCATATAATCGCTTATACTCCTTTCGGTAGTAAGTGTCACATAATTATCCACCGAAATAATAAAGTATTGGTACCCTTCGTGAGCTACCTCATCAAAAACCAATTCCTGCATTGCATCAAAGGTGAAAAAATAATCGCGCGCCTCATCCAGCTCTTCAAACCTTTTCACAACAAGTAGCTGCGAATACTCATTCAACTGGCGTTCCGAGACATTATAATCTTCCTGAAGGTAGTAGTCCAGATTAAAATTAATAAGATTAAAACGCAATTGATTTAAATTTACCTGCTTGCCCACAACCAGCACAAAATAATGCAAGGCATCAGGTTCGTATTTATATTTTCCTATAACATTAACAACAGGTTCCTCAGCCGATTGGGTTTCGCTTGCCTGCAATTTTTGTAAGGCCGCCTCTTTTTGGTAGGTGGAAATATCAGTTTGTGTTTTCTGCAACTCATCTTTCTGTATAAAGGCAATAAGTTCCTCCGACTGCTTGGCAACCGGATCTTTTTCATATTCTTCCGATACCTTTTCCAACTCTTGAATGAGAACGGCATTGCCCTGCATCTTTCCCCGGGACAAAGCCATCAAAAACGCATACTTTGGAAAAAAGTCGCTCATTAGAGGTTCCGCCAGTGCTTGTTTGCTGTCGGCAATTACCTGTGTGTATTTCCCTTGATGGTAGTTATTCAGCGTTTGCTCGTAAGCCTCTTGCCGCTGATTTTGCTGTTCTCTGTGTTTTCGGAAATAATCAGGATTTCTCAACACTTCGGCAAAACGTGTCTCGCTAAATCGGTTTAAGATAACCTGTTTATGATGTTGCGCTTTAGTCTGGTTGCCTTGCTCCTGAAAAATGGTATACAACTGATAATGTGAGGGCAATACATAAGCTCCCCGTTGGTAGCGATCCAACAACTCCTCAAATGTACTTACAGCGTTCTCGGTATCATCAAGCTGCGAGTAATATACCTGTGCAGCATTATACAATCCCTCGCGAATCAAAAATTCGGCGTGTTGTTTCGCTGAGTCAGTCAAGGGTATATTTTTTAAGTAATTTTCAGGATTATAACGCTCCTCTTTTTTTAACTGTTCTTCCATTTTCGCGGAGGCTTGTTCTTCGGTAAGATCACCGCCCATAGCCACCACTTGCTTATCGCGTCTACGCCAATTATCCTCGAGGGTTCGCTCACCCCATCGCCGCTTAAATTCAGGTTCGCCAAACGACTTTGCATTGGGGTTGTAAAAGTACCATTTGCCCTCTTCACTGGCTCCCTGGGTTCGTAACTGACGATTCTGCCCGGGAGAATACATGCCGCCTGTTGTCCGTGCCCGCTCTTGCTCTTGTTTATCCTTAGCACGCAAACTGGCAACCATCCTATTCACAATGGCTTTCCGCTCAGCCTCGGGCAGAGCTGCCAGCTTTAATAAGCTATCCTGGGTCTCCGCCTGAATAAGATTTGTGACCAACTCGGTAAGGTTTTCATTTTTGCGATACAGCTCTGCATAGCCGGGATAGCTCTTTTCCAGCGAGGTAACAGCACTATCGTAATAGGCTTGCGCGTTTCGGTATTCCAAATTATCAAAATACAGTTGTGCCAACGACAGGTAAGCCAATCCCTTTTGGTTTTTATTTTGTACACTATAATAGGCAGCTTTTTTAAACTGCTCAACAGCCTTCTCTCTATCATTATTACGCAGGTATATTTGCCCCAAAGCATAATAAATTTGATCCTGATAGTCGCGGTTCTTGTCATCTCGCAACATTTTGCGCAGGCGCGCGATCATCTCTTTTGTATTCCCCCCGGTACTCAAACGAGCAATTTGTATGTTCGCATTAAACTCCATATAATAAGGAGGCCGAAGCTTTAGTACTTCCTTAAAATGAGAGCTGGCCAATGCAGGCTTTCCTTCCTCAACCGCCAACTGCCCTAATATATAGTGTACTCTTTGTGCTTGTCTACGATCTTTCAAATCCACCAATGCGCGCTCCAACCACTCTTCTGACTTGTCATATTGCGCCCTGCGCAAATAAAAGGCACCATAGGTTAGCGAAAACTCTGTTTTTTGCTTTTTGGTCAAGTATTCCTCTGCCTCAATACTTTGAAGCATACCAGCGGCATCGTTATAATCTTCGCGTTGCATATAAGCACGAGCCAGCCAAATTCGGGTATCAATCAACAAGCTACTATCCGTATATTCATTCAAAATATACTCCAACGTTTTTGTAGAGGCCACGTAGTCCATTTGGTAAAACAGCGCTTTAGCAATCAACAGATAGCTATCATCCACATATTTATTGTATTCGCTCTGATTATAAAAAGCTTTATCCGTCTGAGAAAGACGCCCCCGTTTCGCATCAGGTTTTGCAGTAATACTGTGTAAACGTATGGCTTTGCTAGCCTTCTCCACCACTCGCTCCATCTGTGGTTTTATGCTTTGATGCAAACCAGGCTCGCCATAGATAAACACCGGAAGGATTTGGGAATAATCATCTTCATATTGTTGTTCATATCGCTCCAACCCCTCACGAAAACTCTCCTGACCATTGAAGTAAATGTTATAGAAAGTTGTCAGGTTATGATAGGCGCGCGTAGCAGGCGTATTTTTTTCTGTACTACAGCCTGCCAGCATGACCAACATGCCGATAATAGATAAAACACTAAGTTTAGCTTGCATATATTCCGATAATTGTCCCAAGCTTGTGCAACGAGGAACACATTTCTATTAACACGAAAAATTGATTATAAAAGTATAAAAAGGCAAGCTAATTACGCAGGTAATTATTAAGGAATTTGCAGAAAAGATTAGCGGGAAGATAAATGACAGACATTAGGTGGCAGCAACAAGTTGCCACGCGCGTTATGTAGAGAAAACAAAACACCTGCAATTGAAAAAGAGAGACCACTCAAAAAAAGGCTATTTCTCAAGATAAAAAACGCACAGCATACCCTTAGCCCAGGTAATTGATGACCTATTGAGGCCCATGACTATGCATCCTGCCCGTGCTAGCGCGAGCCACTTTTTTTTGAGTGGTCTCCTATAGTTTAATTGACAGCAATTACCTCTTTGATTTCGGGGACTTCCTTTCGTACAGCTTGCTCCACACCATTTTTCAGCGTTTGCAGGCTAAACGGACAAGTTCCACAAGCTCCCAGAAGCTTTACTTTCACAACCATTTCATCAGTAATCTCTACCAATGAAATATCGCCACCATCGGCCACTAAATAGGGGCGCACCATATCAATTGTAGCCGATACTCGCTTTTCAATCTCTTCACGATTCACTTTTTCCATAATCTATCCTTCTTATTTATGCTTAATTTCAACGCGCTTTGTAGGGTCTTGCGTAGCATTCCGGGTCTCAATAGCTACTTTCACTTTTTCGGCAAGATCCTGAAACGCTTCTCCAATAATGCTCTTCTCGTCGTAAGCAGCGGGATGTCCGGTATCCCCTCCTTCACGTACACGCTGAACAATAGGGATTTGCCCTAACAATTCCACCTTTTCGGCTTGAGCCAATTGTTTGACACCGTCCTTACCAAAGAGGTAATACTTATTATCAGGAAGTTCTTCGGGTGTAAACCAGGCCATATTCTCAACGAGCCCTAATATAGGTACATTTATTTGCTTACCGGTAAACATTCGAATACCTTTAATAGCATCGGCAATGGCAACAGCTTGAGGAGTACTCACAATAATGGCACCTGTAATAGCCAATTCCTGAACAATCGTCAGGTGAATATCACTGGTTCCGGGAGGTAAATCAATGAGCAAATAATCAAGCGCTCCCCAGTCGCCCTGACGAATAATTTGTTGCAGAGCACCTGTGGCCATCGGGCCTCGCCATACCAAAGCATCATTCGGATTTACAAAAAACCCAATAGAGAGCATCTTAACGCCATAGTTTTCAACCGGTTCAATCCAATCCACATCATCTTCCTTCTTCACCAACGGTCGCTGACCTTCCACATTAAACATTTTGGGAATCGAAGGTCCAAAGATATCAGCATCGATCAACCCTACCTTGGCACCGGATTTAGCCAATGCTACAGCCAAATTACTGGCAACAGTAGATTTTCCTACACCTCCTTTACCGGAAGCTATGGCAATAATATTCTTCACATGCTCCATTGAGTCGCGTGCGGGTTCAGGTGGAGTATGCATACCTTTGGGCTTAGAAAAACGCTCCTTAATATTGCCTCGCACATCGATACCATCAAGTTGATCTTCCAAAATTTTCACACAGGCTTTCTTCAGCGATCCCACAAAAGGATCATTCGGCTTTTTAAACTTGAGTGAAAAAGCTACTTTTTTCCCTTCAATAACAACATCGTCTACCAACCCAAGGCTCACGATATCCTCGCCACTTTCGGGATGTTTAACGCCCCGTAGGACTTGTAGTATTTGATTTGTAGTAAAAGACATAAGCCTATTTTTATTTAAATTGAATATAATTAAGGCAAAAATAACTATTTTTCATCGTCTAACCATACCGATTGTGGTGGTAATTCCGACGTCGGATCCCAAAATCGGGTTTCCATGTCAACAATTTTATTATCAACCACCTGCACTCCTTCACTTTTCAGAAGTTCGGCCATGGTTTCAGTTCCACCAAAATGTTTCTTCCCAGTAAGCAAACCCGCTCGGTTTACCACTCTGTGGGCAGGAAAAAAAGGCACCTGAAGTTTTGTTTGATTTAACGCCCAACCCACCATACGGGCACTACGAGCACTCCCCAAATATCGGGCAACAGCCCCATAGCTGGTTATGCGTCCATAAGGTACCTGCGCTACAACCTTATAAACTCGTTGAAAAAAAGTGTTCGCCTTCTCCATCCGGTTCTTCAAAAGTTTCTCGGTGTTCAGGAACAAATCTGAGATAAGTAATGGGTTTGCCCTCCTCGAGGAATTGGCGTTCATAAAAAGTTTTAATTTCCAGAAATTCCTCGGCGTAATCGGAGGCATAGAGATCCTGATAAGCTTCCAACACCTGGAACTTATTTTTCTTCACAAGCGCTTTGGTATAGAGGTGTAAGTCCTGATTGTCGGTCTTAAGGTGGATAAGTCCGCCGGGTTTTAGAAACCGTACATAGCGCTCCAAAAAACGAGTGGAAGTCAGGCGTTTAAGAGACTTCTTGGGCTGTGGGTCGGGAAAGGTAATCCAAATTTCGTCAACCTCTTTGGGGGCAAACAGGGAGGCTACAAAATCGATGCGTGTACGCAAAAAACCTGCATTAGAAAGATGTTCTTCTTCAATCGTTTTCGCCCCTCGCCACATACGTGAACCTTTGATGTCGATGCCCAGAAAATTCTTATTTGGAAACCTTTTGGCAAGACCAACGGTATACTCTCCTTTTCCGCATCCCAACTCCAAAACTAAAGGTTGCGAATGCTTAAAAAAAGTTTTATTCCACGCACCTTTCAATCGAAAATCTTTGTCAAAAACCTCTTCAAAGGCAGGCTGTATTACATGATCAAAGGTTTCCATTTCAGCAAACCTTTGTAACTTCCTCTTAGTCACTTTTTCTTTAACTTTAGGGTTTAACTTGCTCAATACTCAGGCCCACATCCGTAACATGTTTAAGTGGATCTTGCCGCATACCTTGAACAATACGAAAGGTATACTTGCCAGTTACAGGAAAACGTACCTGATATTTATAAGGAATCTTATTATCGTAAAGATTGCCCCATCCGGAGCCATACCATTTACCCGCAGGAGTTGCCAGTTGCACATCCAGCGTATCGGTAATAGTGGCACCTGCCGGCGATTGGGTTGTAATAAACAAAAAAAGATTGCGAAATTCGTAAGCTCCGGAATGACGAAGGTGCACATAGACATTATGCACTCCGAGGGTATCGTTTACCGAGGCATGAAAAACAGCAGGTTTCTTAGAAGCCCATCCCGTTTCGGGTAGTGTTTCCATACCCGAGTAAACAGAATCGGTATTACAGCGGACAAATGTCAGAGCCAATAAAATAAAAAAGGCTGCGCTAGGAATTCTTCTTGCGATTCGTTTGGTTACCTCCATTTTGATTCTTGGGTTTATTTCGTTTTGGATTCCCTCCTTTATTGGCGGGCTTACGATTGCCTTGTGCAGAATTTTCACGTGGCTTTCCTCCACGGTTTGAAGGTTGTGCTCCTTTTTTGCGACGTGGTTTGCGTGACTTGGGTCGTTGTTTTCCCTGTCCCTTTGGCTTTTTTTCCTCAAAACGCGTAAGGCTCTCCTGCCCAACCACATTCTCATAATCGAGTGATTCGCTAACAATTGCATCTGCAGGATCAAGCAAAAACTCCACCTCCTGGCCACGTTGGTTAACTTCAACAATCTCTTTTACGCGTTCAACAGAGACCGGAATCAGGTTAGAACCTGCTGATTCCTGGAACGAATACCACATAATACGACGGAAGATGTCGGTTTTATTATAATGAGCAATGCCCTGTTTTGTCTTTAGCACATGATTCTTTTCTGGGAAGTCCTTCTGAGCGTCCAGATAACAGCCCAACTCATAGTTTAAGCAACATTTTAGTTTTCCACACTGGCCGGCAAGTTTCTGTGGATTTAAAGAAATTTCCTGCGCACGGGCTGCATTGGTTGTTACCGATACAAAATTAGACATCCAGGTGGCACAACACAACTCCCTGCCACAAGAGCCAATACCTCCAATACGTCCGGCTTCCTGGCGTGCACCAATCTGGCGCATTTCAATACGAATGCGAAACGTTTCCGCCAATACTTTTATCAGTTGCCGAAAATCTACGCGTTCATCTGCTATATAATAAAAAATGGCTTTCGTTCTATCTCCCTGGTATTCTACATCCCCAATTTTCATATTCAAACGCAAATCGTCGGCAATCTTCCGCGATTCAATCATGGTGCGATGTTCCAATTCAATAGCTTCACGCCATTTTTCGATATCGGCCTGTTTGGCTTTGCGATACACCTTTCGGAACTCGGTTTTCTCAAAATCCACCTTGTGCTTTCGCATCTGCTCTAATACCAAATCGCCGGTGAGCGAAACAATGCCAATATCATGCCCGGGTGATGCCTCCACAGCAACGATATCGCCTTTCCGAAGGCGCAACCCATTGGCATTTATAAAAAAGTCTTTCCGGGTATTTTTGAAGCGTACCTCTACGTAGGGAATACGTCGATGAGCCCGAGGAATATCAGCAAGCCAATCGTAAGTTTGCAGCTTATCATAATTTTCGCAGGGGCAAAAGTCGCACTCTTTAATATTGGAAATAAGGGGCGTAGTATTTAATTTATCATGTTCTTCTTTATCTTGCGTACTCATATAGTTCGTTTTTTAGCACATTTACCCACTACCAGGGTAAGGTAATCTACATCACATTAACTGAGCAAAAGTAATGAATTTTAACTTCTTATCAACTTTACAATTCGTAAAGCAAGATCCAGCAGTATGGTTTTTCCATAGCCATTCATCTCAATATCGGCAATGGCTTCGTTAATTTCAGCATTCAACTGAAATACATTTTGCTCATGAATATAAGGATGAAATTTTGCAGCAAAATTATTCTCATTCTTTGTTAAAGCGGCAAGCTGTGTTTGCTTTTGCTGCAACATAAAGTTCTCCCTAAGCATACGTAAAGCATAGGTAAGAAAAGCTTTCTGTCGTTCCCTTCCCCAGCTGTGAATTTTATCTACCCAACTTACAATACTGGCAATATCGCGCTTAAAGGCCATGCGCATAAGTGCTACAAACTGCTCAAAATACTCGCGGGTTTCAGTACTCTCCCGGATATGCTCAAGTGCCAGCACATAATTTCCATCTGCCAGCTGTGCCATATCTGCGGCTTCATCTTGCGGAACCCCTTCACGCATATGCAAAGCTCTGGCTAAATCGAGCTTTCCAATTTTGGGGATGCGCAACATTTGTGTTCGGGACAAGATAGTGGGCAATATACGTTCATGTTGCTCACTCACTAGTAGGAAAACAGTCTTTTCAGGAGGTTCTTCCACAAGTTTGAGCAGGGCGTTAGCTGCATAAGCATTAAGTTTCTCAGGAAGCCACAGAATCAACACCTTATACTCACCCTCATAGGTTTTATAAGCCATTTTTCGCAAAATATGGTTAGCCTCATCCTTGCTAATAAAACCCTGCTTATTTTCTGCTCCTAATCGGGCTACCCATTGGTTCTGACTAAAATAGGGCTGGCTCAGCAACTGTTCACGCCAGGGTTCCATATGTGATTCACTTACCGGGTTCTTTAGGGACGAAACCAAAGGAAAAACAAAATGCAAATCGGGATGGATCAGCTTCTGAAACTTTTGACACGATGGACATTCTCCGCACGCGTCATCGGGCTGTCTGTTGGTGCAATTTAAATACTGTGCAAAAGCAATGGCCAAAGGCAGCGAACCACTTCCCTCAGGGCCCAAAAACAACTGAGCATGACTCACACGCTGTTCTGCAACAGTTTGTATCAGGCGATCTTTTATCGCTTCATGACCAACAATATCTTTAAATAACATAGAATCAATTTTCTACACAAATGCTATCGTCTATAGGCATTTGGGTGCTATTCGGACAGTCAAAGGTAAGTAAAATATTATTTTTATCTTTATGTAAAATTAAATTAAACACCCTTCGATGTATTCAATTGATAACTACGACTTTAAAAACAAAAAAGTCCTCATTCGCGTAGACTTCAACGTACCCTTAAATGAAAACCAGGAGATTGCAGATGACACCCGTATCATCACAGCAATACCCACCCTACAAAAAATTTTGGCCGAAGGCGGTAGCATCATTCTTTTAACGCACCTGGGAAGGCCCAAAGGTGAGCGACGGGAAGATCTTAGCTTAAGGCACATACACAAACACCTGGAAAAACTACTGGACAGACCGGTGACCTTTGTTCCGGATTGTATAGGAGCTATTGCCGAAAAAGCGGCTCAAACGATACAACCCGGCGAGGTGCTGTTGCTGGAAAACCTCCGATTTTATAATCAGGAGCTGGAGGCGGATGAAGACTTTGCCAGAAGCCTGGCAAAACTAGGCGATACTTACGTTAACGATGCTTTTGGTACAGCCCACCGCGCTCATGCCTCTACCTACACCCTTGCCAAATTCTTCCCTAAAGATAGAATGTTTGGCTACCTGGTGGAAAATGAGATGAAAAGTATCGACAGGGTATTAACCCAACCGGTACATCCATTTACTGCCGTACTGGGTGGCTCTAAGGTTTCCACAAAAATAAACATTATCAAAGCCTTGGTTGAAAAAGTAGACAACCTCATTATTGGTGGTGGTATTGCCTATACCTTTATTAAAGCCAAAGGGGGAGAAGTAGGTAGTTCATTGGTGGAAAATGAGTACCTCGAGGTGGCGAAAACCATTATGGAGCTGGCAAAGAAAAACAATGTTAAGCTTTATCTGCCCGATGACTGCGTTGTAGCGGATAAGTTCAGTAATGATGCAAACATCGAGCACTGCCCCATTGATCAAATTAAAGAGGGCTGGATGGGCCTGGACATTGGCATTAAATCAGCTAACAAATTTGCCGAGGTAATCGAAAACTCCAAAAAAATCTTGTGGAATGGCCCTATTGGTGTGTTTGAGATGGCGCACTTCAGTATGGGTACCTTAAAAATAGCCATGTCCGTTGCTCGTGCGACGGATAAAGGAGCCTATTCAGTTATTGGCGGAGGCGATTCCATTGCCGCCGTAAACAAATACAGCCTGGCTCACAAAATCTCCTACATATCCACTGCCGGTGGCGCCCTGCTCGAGTATATCGAGGGTAAAGAACTGCCAAGCATCAAAGCTATCAAGCAAAACCTGAACATCGATAAATTTGATTTTGCCAACAAGCGGGTATTAATGCGCGTAGACTTCAATGTGCCGATGAACGACCAGTTTGAAATTACCGATGGTACACGTATCATAACTGCCCTGCCAACAGTTCGCAAAATTCTGGCCGACGGGGGTGCTGTCATCTTCCTCACACACTTGGGACGCCCCGATGGTAAATACAACCCCGATCTTTCATTAAAGCATATACTACCCTATCTGGAAAAAACCCTGGATAAACCCGTAAAGTTTGTTTCCGAATGCATTGGAGAACAGGCGCAGAAGGCAGCAAAAGAATTAAAGGCAGGAGAAGTTCTGCTCCTGGAAAACCTGCGCTTTCACAAGGAAGAGAAAAGCGGCGACGAAGCCTTTGCCAAAGAATTGGCAAAATTGGGCGACGTATTTGTTTTCAATGCTTTTGGAACGGCACACCGAAAACATGCATCCACTTATACCATCAACAAGTTTTTCCCCAACAGCAAGATGTTTGGCTACCTGGTAGAGAGCGAAATTGCCAATATCGACAAAGCCATTAAACGAGGCAACCGACCTTTCACGGCTATTTTAGGAGGCTCCAAAGTATCCACAAAAATCCATATCATCTTGGCATTAATCGAGAAGGTTGACAACCTGATTATTGGTGGAGGCATTGCCTATACCTTTATCAAAGCTATGGGTGGTAAGATCGGAAGTTCACTGGTAGAGAATGAGTACTTGCAGGTGGCCAAAGATATTATGATAAAGGCTTCCGAGAACAATGTAAACCTTTATCTGCCTTATGATTGCATCATTGCCGACGAGTTTAAAAATGAGGCCAATCTGAAACACTGCGAAATTGATAAAATTCCGGATAACTGGATGGGATTGGACATTGGCATAAAAACAGCCAATACCTTTACCGAAATCATCGAAAACTCAGCTACGGTACTTTGGAATGGCCCTATTGGCGTATTTGAATTTTCAAACTTCAGCATGGGCACACTCAAAGTGGCAATGGCTGTGGCACGCGCCACCGACAAGGGGGCCTTTTCCCTTATTGGTGGTGGCGACTCCATTTCGGCAGTAAATAAATTCAACCTCGCTCATAAAGTCTCCTATATCAGCACTGCAGGTGGTGCTCTGCTTGAATACATTGAAGGAAAACGATTGCCGGCCATCGAAGCCATTGAGGAGGATATTTAATCGCGATAACAACTCCCAACAAAAACAAAACCGGGCATCGGGATATTCGATACCCGGTTTTGTTTTTGAACCATTGCTTTTCACTTTGGTTAGTTGTATATTACTTGGTTGGAACAACTCAAAACGCAAAAATATGATTGAAAAATACAATTTACCTTTGATTCAGGAAGCCGACCTCAATGGAAAAGTGGTTTTGGTTCGCGTCGATCATAACGTAGTGAAAAAGGGAGAAATACATGATCCCTATCGCATTGATGCCACCATTGGAACCTTATATCATATTAATGCCAAAGGCGGAAAAATTATTCTCATGACCCACGTAGGGCGGCCAAAAGATAAAAAAACAGGGGCTATACGCATTCATGATGACACTTCGGTTGAACCTATTGTAGAATACCTGCGCAAGAAGCTACATATTAACATGAAGGTGCCTGAATTTGAGCCACACGAAGAGGAAGGCTACCTGGGAATTGAAACCAGCATCAACCACCAGATTCGGGAATTGCGAAATGGCTCAATCGATGGCATTTATCTTCCCAACACCCGATGGTTTGCCGGAGAGGAAGCCACAGATGAACGAAAAGATCGCTTTGCCAATCAACTGGCCGGGCTGGCCGATATTTTTGTGAATGATGCTTTTGGCTCATGGCAACCACATGCCTCAACCGTAGGGGTAAACAAATACCTGCCCAGTTATGCAGGTTTTCTGATGCAAAAAGAAATCGAAAACCTCGAACGCATCTACTCACCCAAAAAACCGTTTGTAGCAGTGGTAGCAGGTGCCAAGTTCGACACCAAAATTGATCCTTTATACACCTTGCTGGAAAAAGCCGACCATCTTGTTTTGGGGGGCGTAATTTACAACGCCTATCTCTGTGCCAAGTACAACATTCATATCAAAGGCATTGAGGAGGAAGATATGAAGCTGGCCCATAAATTTGTAAAGTATGCCGAAAAATTCCCGGGAAAACTTGTAGAGATGCCCTACATTATTGAATCCGACACCCTGGAAGGACGGAAAGAAGGGAAATACCGCACCCATTGCATTGATGATCTGAAATCCGGCGATGAACTAAACTATGTACTTGACATAGCAGCTCAATCCTTTGAGCAGGAAGATGTTCGATCCGTTTTTCTTGAAGCACATACCATTTTTGTAAATGCCGTTATGGGCTTTACACCTCATTTTAATGAAGGCACAATCTCCCTGGACGAATTAATTGACAAAAATGTGGAAGCTGTAAAACTTTATGGCGGAGGTGATACCATGCAGGAACTCAAACGCTTGCTTCCCGGCTTGTACATTGTGGCTCTGGATAGTCCTAAATACTACATCTTTACCGGCGGAGGGGCAGTACTAAAAGCCATACAAGCAGGCACCTCACTGGGTATTGAGCCGGTAAAACGCTTAACGCAATAATAGGCTTGCAGTGGTTTTGCCATTTTTCTTTATATTTGTTTCCCCCGATTTTCCGGGGGTTTCTTTTCCCAAAACAGATCTTACAAAATAAACCTATCGTTCAACCTTTAAATACCAGTAAATGAAAGCTTTTAAAGCCTACGACATACGAGGAATATACACAGAGGATTTTACCCGAAATGACGTCTACCGCATAGGATACTTCTTACCCGAGTTGATGAAAACCGAAAAAGTGCTCATAGGGCGTGATGCCAGAGCCTCCTCCGACGAAATATTCGAATCCCTTTCACAGGGCATCATCGACAGCGGCGCCGATGTTTTTAACATGGGACTTGCCACTACACCTATGGTCTATTACATTACGGCAAAACATAACTTTCATGCATCGGTACAAATAACCGCCTCACATAATCCGGCCGAATACAACGGCATGAAGGTTTCAGGAACAAATGCGGCACCTGTTGGCTATGAAAACGGACTCAACAAGCTGGAGGAACTTGTGGCATCTGACCGACCGATGCCTGTAGCCAAAAAGGGACATATCTACGATTACAAAGTAAAAGATGAATACCTGCGATTCCTGGAAACCTACAAGCCCAAACATCTCGATACCCTTAACATGGCTATTGATGGTTCTAACGGAATGGCAGGACTGCTCATCAAAAAGCTCCTTGGCAACAAACCTCACTACCTGTATGCCGATATCGACTGTAGCTTCCCTAACCACGACCCGAACCCGCTTAAAGAGGAGAACCTTACCGACCTGAAAGAGCTGGTAAAAAAAGAGCAATGCGACATAGGTGTCATTTTTGATGGCGATGCCGACCGTGTGATGTTTGTAGATGAAAAAGGCAACTTCATCTCACCCGACTTAATCATTGCTTTGTTGGGACATTACTTTTTGAAAGATCAAAAGGGAATTGTGCTACAAGATATCCGCACATCCAAATCGGTAAAAGAATATTTGGCACCTATGGGTGGAGAAGTGCACACATGGCGCGTAGGCAGAGCTTTTGCCGCTCATAAATTACGCGAACTCGAGGGTATTTTTGGCGGTGAATTAGCCGGCCACTATTATTTCCGCGATTTCTTTTATTCCGACTCAGGCATTATGGCGGCTCTTATTGTGCTGGAGCTTGTGGCTTCGTTTAAAGAACAGGGAAAAACATTCTCCGAAGTGATGAAGCAGATTAAAGGCTATGTGACTTCCGGCGAGGTTAATTTTAAAATTGAGCAGAAAAGTGAAGCCATGGAGGCCGTAAAAAAACACTTTACTCAACTGGAAGAGCCCACCGAGGTAATGGATTTTGATGGCTACCGCATTGAATTCCCTCAATGGTGGTTTAACATTCGTCCCTCCAACACAGAACCCTATTTGCGCTTAGTAGCGGAAGCCAAATCGAAAGAACTCCTGGACAAAAAACTAGCGGAATTGCATAAAATTATCGGGAAGTTTCAATAAATCACATAGTTCACAACATACACAAGAAAACATCCGGGCCTTAAGCGTCGGATGTTTTTGTTTTTTACATCTTTAATCAATACTACTCCTAAACTTTATTTAGTATCATTAGCGTCGGAGCAAAAACAATGCTCCACCTCATTGACAAAGACTTACACGTACAATATAGTCATATAGAGAGGGGGCATTGCAATAAAATCAAAGCAATCGAAACCATTAGCATTATATTTTCCGGACAATCGTAGTTATCATGAATTATTTGGGGCAAAAAGCTGTTGCAAAAAACCAATTTTCACAAACCCAAAGATAAGTATGAGTAAACCGCTCATCCCCGCCACCACCAAAACAATAAGCCACTGAGGAAAAGGAAGTTGCAATGCCACTAAATTAAGAACAAGCAAGGAAGACAAATAAAGAGCGATCTTGCCAAAAAGAAAGGCTGAAAAAGGCGACGAAAAATATTTTTGCACGGCAAAAATCTGCATGCCCACCACCAGGAGCTGTGTCAGCAAACTAGCCCAAGCGGCACCCATACCGCCCCATTGGGGAATCCAAACCAAATTTAAGACCACATTCACCCCCACTCCGGCAGCCGCAATGTAGTTCAGCAAGCGCAGATTGCCATTGGCAGTAAGCAAGGTTCCCAAAATGTAGGAAGCGGACACCCCTGCCAAACAAAGAATAAGAATGCGGAAAACCTTCCCCGCCTCGGCAATATGGTGGGTATATAGTAAGCTCATGAACCACTGGCTATGGAAAGTGCCTAAAAGAATAAATGCCAGTATAGGCGTAAGCAGCAACAAAAAAGCAAAACGCAGCAACTCTTTAATATTCTGTTTTTTTCCCAGCATGCGCGAAAACATAGGCATGAGCAAAGTAGAAAACAGCAAAGCAAACATCCCAAAAGCATCTAAAATACGGAATCCTTGGGCATAAATGCCTGCCTCTCGCTGTCCGTTAGGAAGAAGTCTCTCGAGCATTACGGAATCGACACGATAATACACAGACATCAAAAGTGTTAATAAAGCAAAGGGGGCACTTTTTCTCAGAAACACCCGAAGCTGTACCCAGTTAACCCGAAGCTTGATAGGGCCGGTTTGTTTCCAAACGAGTAGTAACGCAACAGCTAATGTACTCACGTACGAAAGGGTTTGTGCCCACACAAACCATTCAATACGAAAAGCGCCCACGCCCGGATACCATAACAAAATGCCGCAAAGCAAAATCATGGCGGTACGATCCAGTACACTGACAATGGCATCGGCACGAAACAATTGCAAGCCGGCTAATACCGTACGAAAATAGAAAATAAAGGCCAACAAAAACTGATTTACGACTAACCAGCTCAGCATTCTCATTTGCCACAACGAGTACTGCAGAAAAAAACCGAAACCAAGCACCAAAGCGGCATAACCCGCTGCCAACAACAAACGTAGAACCAGGATATGCGAAAGCAACTTGTGAACCAACTGCTGATGCTGGGATATGTGCCGATTCGAAAAATTGGTAAGACCTAAATCCAAAAAGATTGTAAACAACACGGAAAAATTGAGCAAAGCAAAGTAACTTCCATAGGCCTCTGCGCCCACAACATTTTGTACAGTTCGGTCGATGCCAAAAATCCAAAAGGGCTTAATGAGCAAATTAAGCAACAATAAAAGAGCCAAACTTGTTATAAACTTACGTTTCAACCGATTTAGTTTTGGGTAGGATAAAAGTATTAATCTTTAACTATGTTTGAACCGAGATTAGCATTCTTTTGGTTTACTCATTTCAATAAGCACAAACCATGCGTGCCAACGCATAAAAGGCAATAAGGTAAATATAAATTTATCTATTCTATTCAAAAAGTGTAAGACAGGTTTAAAAATCCTCGAATTGCGCAAAGGTATAGCAGCTAATGCTGTAAAAAAATAAAATGAAGTTTTCTTATCCCCAAAAAACTGGTCCAGTTTTTTTATATCAGTCTTTAGCAAGGGATGTTCATCCTCGGTACGTAATTGCGGTGTCCGGTTCCTGTACCAGTTTATCAGGAAATTCCGGCCTAAGGGTTCCATAAAAATAGCCTTTCCCCCAGGCTTTAGCACTTTTGATATTTCAGCATAAGCCTTTTCCACATCTAAATGATGCAGGATACCCGAGCCACAAACCAAATCGAAAAAATCAGGTTCGAACTTAATATCCTCAGCATTCATCTGTTTAAAAGTAATCCCCAAATTTTGCTTAGCAGCCTTTATCCTAGCCTGTTCAATGGCAAAATTCGAAATATCAATTCCATAAACGACTCCCCCGTTTCGGGCAATTTCGTAGGCAGAGCTTCCCTCGCCGCAGCCATATTCAAGATACTTTTTACCTTGACTGTTTTGGGTAAGTGTTTTCAGATACTGATTCTGGATTAAATAAAATATGGAATAGAATCTATTGGTTTCTGCACGCACATTATTACTAAATGCATGATTGTGAAAGTCCTGTTCCTTGCTTAATTTGTCCATTTGCTAAACAATCTTGCTTTAACATGTAAAAATAATCAAACTAATAAGCAAATAGGGGTTATCATCTAAATTATTTAATCTTCAACCTACAACGGGTACAACTAATTTCGCCATGAACAAAACTCAGGAATCGTTCAAACCAGAGTTTACTTGTTCTTAAAAAACATCCCCCAATATGATCTCTGTGGAACTTAGTAAAAATCAACAACAAAACTTAGATTAAGATTTTAACCTACTGCAAACTTCGTAAATTGCAAGACAGTTTTATCTTTTGAATTTCCCCAAAAGCATCAATAGGTATCGTTTTCACATATTCCGTAACATCATTCTGTAACTTCCCTATTATAATATGATGCATATCCTGTATACTTTGATCAAAGCTGCCAATGGCCCTATTTGCTCTCCATAAAATACACAATAATCATTTTTATAAATTGTTGCAACAGCAAGCCCTTTCGCTTTCCTGAAACCTGTAAAGAAACATTACCCGTTATTAGCCTATATAAGCCAATTATTTCAGCATATCGCAGAAACAAAGAAAAGCCCCGTTACCCTTAATTTCATTGCTTATAATGCCTATTATTGTTACCTTAGTCCCCATAAAAGTAGTCTTATGCACTCAAATGGCGAAGTGTTATGTATTCGTTTCATCACCTTTAAACTACACATTATCAGAGCTGTAAACAAACTATCTTTTATCTATTTTGCATAAATCGCTCAATCTAGGTAGTAAATAAATGAGAATCGCAGTAAATACACAATTATTGCTAAAAGACAAACTTGAAGGACTAGGATGGTTTACATACGAAACACTAAAACGAATTACATGTAACCACCCCGAACATGAATTTGTTTTTATTTTTGATCGACCTTGGCACGATGAATTTATTTTCGCAAACAACATTATTCCCGTAAAAACGTGTTTGCCGTCAAGGCATCCAGCATTATACTATTTAAGGTTTGAACACATAATTCCTAAAATACTAAAAAAATATCGAGCGGATGCATTTTTATCGCCCGACGGATGGTCTACCTTAAAAACAGACATAAAAAAAATAACCGTAATTCATGATATTGGCTTTGTTCACACTCCCCGACAAATACCTCTGACTTACCACTTATATTTAAATTATTATTTTCCAAAGTTTGCTCAGGATGCTGACCAGCTAGCTACGGTATCAAATTACTCCAAAAACGATATTGTAAACACATGGAACATCCCTAAAGAAAAAGTTGAAGTAATTTATAACGGAAGCAATGAATTATATGTGCCAATTCAGCAAGAAACAAAAACCAAAATTCGGAAGATATTAACTCGCGGCCATCCTTATTTTATATATGTTGGCGCTATAAATTCGCGAAAGAATATCGAAAACATGCTTCATGCTTTTGAAAATTTTAAATTCAAAACATCCCTCCCACACAAATTAGTAATTGTGGGCGATAAAATGTGGAAAGACTCCACAATTGATAAAACCTCTGAAAACCTGTCATATAAAAATGACATTATATTTACCGGAAGGCTCGCTCCTGAAAAATTACATCATGTCCTTGCAAGTGCTCAAGCCTTATTGTTAGTATCGTTCCTTGAAGGTTTTGGCATACCGCTGATCGAAGCAATGAAGTGCGATGTCCCGGTAATTACATCAAACATAACAGCCATGCCCGAGATAGTTGGTAATGCAGGGCTTTTAGTAAACCCTAAAAGCATAGAATCCATAAGTAATGGGATGACAAAAATGGCACTTGACAAGGCATTCAGGCAAAAGCTGATAGAAAATGGTCGAAATCAGCACCAGTTATTTACGTGGGACAAAACAGCCAATGCCTTATGGGACTTAATAAATCAAACGCTACAACCATGAACGACCAACTAAAATCAGTTCTAAAAGCCGGAGCTATAGAGGCCGGCTGCGACGAAGCCGGACGTGGATGTTTAGCCGGCCCGGTAGTGGCTGCGGCTGTGATTTTACCACCCAACACCCACCTGCCAAAACTCAACGACTCGAAAAAACTTAGCGAAAAGCAACGAGGGCTTTTACGTGTGCAAATCCAGGAACAAGCCTTAGCCTATGCCATAGGCATTGTTGAAAACCAAGAGATTGATGATCTTAACATACTAAATGCTTCCATCGAGGCAATGCATCGTGCGGTAAAAGGGCTCGCTCAGCTGCCTGAACATTTGCTGATTGACGGCAATCGCTTTCATCCATACGAAACAATTCCGCACACGTGTATAATCAAAGGCGATGGCAAGTATATGAGTATTGCAGCAGCTTCTATTCTGGCAAAAACATTTCGTGACGATCTAATGGTTGGTTATCACCAAAAACACCCACAATACAACTGGTTAAAAAACAAAGGTTATCCTACAAAAGCGCATCGCGCAGCAATTGAAGTACATGGTATTTCAAAGCTACACCGATTGAGTTTCAAACTTCAGGAAACACAAACAAAGCTTATCTTCCCGAAGTAACTTTTCGTGTTGCCAACTGCCCACAGGCTGCATCAATGTCTTTTCCACGACTACGACGTACATTCACCACCATATTTTTACTGCGCAAATGGGTAACAAAAGCATCCATAGTGGCATTATCTGAGGCTTTGTAAGGAGTACCTGCAACAGGATTATACTCAATTACGTTTACTTTCACAGGAAAGGCTTTGCAAAACTCAGCCAGCGCCTGTGCATCTTCAATCTGATCGTTCACCTTACCTAAAAGCACATATTCAATGGTAACACGCTTTTTGGTTTTCTCGTGAAAATAAGTAATGGCTTCGCGAAGTTCCTGCACACCACCGGCATTTTTATTCATGGGCATAATCTCATTACGCACTTTATCGCGTGCAGCATGAAGAGATACAGCCAGATGAAATTTCACCTCGTCGTCGGCCAGCTTTTTTATACGCCTGGTGAGTCCTACTGTCGATACGGTAACGCGTTGAGGCGACATGCCCATGCCGGCCTTCTCGTTGGAGATACGCTCGGCCGAGGCCAGTACATTCTCATAATTCATCAAGGGTTCACCCATGCCCATGTAAACAATATTACTTAAATGGTGCCCATAGGATTTTTCGGAAAGTTCGTTCAATTGAAAAGCCTGATCGTAAATCTCACCTGTAGTAAGATTCCGTCGATAACCAATAAGACCTGTGGCACAAAATTTACAGTGCAAGGCACATCCCACCTGTGAGCTGATGCAAGCAGTCACTCTTTCGTCGGAAGGAATTAAAACCCCTTCCACCACTTCGCCATCGGGCAACTCAAAAGCCACTTTTATTGTTGTATCCTTACTTTTTTGGGTAGAACGAATTTTTGCCTTGGGGAGCGAAAAATGCTCCAAAAGCAATTCACGAGTTGATTTCGAGAGGTTGCTCATCTCTTCAAAAGTATCGGCACCTTTTGCCCACAGCCACTCCTCAATCTGTTTTGCCCGAAATTTCTTCTCTCCATGCTCCTCCAGAAAAGCCTCTAAAGCCTCTCTTGACAACTCTCTAATATCCTGCTTCATAATTCTATCCTTATACTTTTTTCAAGATGCAAAGCTAACAATTTATAAGCCAAGTTGTTTGTAATCGTAAAGATTATTAAACGATTTTACCCGACAAGCATCCAATAGCATATACATGCAAACGTTTGATATTACAACCGAAAACCTTAATATTGCATTACCATAAATTTTAACCAAATATTTTACACATGAAACGATTATTCGCAGTTGCTTTAAGCGTGTTAATGCTGAGCACATTCTCGTTGAAGGCTGACGAAGGAATGTGGTTACTACCGCTTCTGAAAAAGCTAAACATCGAGACTATGCAAGCCAAAGGGCTCAAATTGTCAGCAGAAGATATTTACAGCATCAACCAGTCAAGCCTGAAAGATGCGATTGTTATTTTCGGTGGTGGTTGTACCGGCGAACTGATATCCGATCAGGGGCTAATCCTTACCAACCATCACTGTGGATATGGCGCTATCCAATACCACAGTAGTGTTGAGCACGATTACCTGGAGGATGGCTTTTGGGCCATGAATAAGGACGATGAACTCCACACACCAGATCTTTCCGTTACCTTTTTAAAGCGCATTGAAGATGTGACCGAAAAAATCAACAGTGAGCTAAATGAGGAAATGAGTGCCGACGAGCGTTCAGCAAAAATTCGAGAAATTAGCAAAGGAATTGAAGAAGAGGCATCGGAAGATGGAAGATACCGTGCCCGTGTACAAAACTTCTTTGCCGGAAATGACTTTTACCTGATGGTATATGAAGTGTATCCCGATGTACGAATGGTAGGTGCACCTCCTTCAAGCATTGGAAAATTTGGTGGCGACACCGACAACTGGGAGTGGCCAAGGCATACAGGTGACTTCAGTATGTTCCGCGTATATTCTGCACCCGACGGATCGCCCGCTGAATATTCGGAAGAAAATGTACCCATGAAACCTAAACACCACCTGCCAATTTCTCTTAAAGGGGTAGAAGAAGGTGATTATGCTATGATTATGGGATATCCCGGAGGAACCGATCGATATATGACTTCCTGGGGTGTAAAAGAGGCGATGAAAATCACCAATCCTACACGCATTAAAGTTCGTACACTCAAGCAGCAAATCATGATGAAAGACATGAAGGCTGACGCTAAGGTACGCATTCAGTACGCTTCAAAATACTCGCGTAGCAGTAACTACTGGAAATACAGCATTGGCCAAAACAAGGGATTGCAACGCTTAAATGTAGTGGGTAAAAAAGAGAAGCTGGAAGATCAATTCCGCGCTTGGGTAAATGAAGATGTTGAGCGTCAGGCAAAATACGGAGAAGCATTACCCCTTATAAAAAATGCGTACCAGGAACGTAAACCCTATTACCAGGCACTTACTCTCATAAGCGAGTCCTTTTTCCAGGGTCCCGAAATTGTTATGTTCTCAGGCGTTACATCCGACCTGCTCCCGCTATTAAAAGCTGAAGAGCGCGATGATGAAGCCATTAAGGAAGAGTTAAAGAGCATTGAAGAGGCCGCTGCCGAATTCTATAAGGATTACAACATGCCCACCGATCAAAAAATGATGGCCGGGATGTTTAACCTGTATGTCGAGGAAGCGGAAGAGGAATTTTATCCTTCGTTCATCAACAAGGTTCAGGGAGAGTATAATAATGACTATGCTGCATTTGCCGACTATGTGTATAGTAACTCTATCTATGCAAATGCCAAGGCATTTGAAGAATTTCTTGAAAATCCAACAGCCGAGAAGATAGAAAACGACCCTGCAGCCTCTATCATGAATAGCATTCGCGAATCTTATTACTCAGTAATGACGAATTTCCGTGGATATGCACAAGACTTAGACAAAGGACAACGTCTATTTTTGGCAGGTTTGCGCGAGATGCAACCCGATCGCAAATTCTACCCCGATGCCAACTTTACCATGCGTCTCACGTATGGCACCGTAGGCGATTACTATCCACGCGATGCTGTTCATTACGATTACTACACAACCATGAAAGGAATCATGGAAAAAGAGGATCCTAATAACGACGAATTTGTTGTACCCGAAAAGCTTAAAGAGCTCTACGAAACAAAAGATTACGGTCAGTATGGCGAAGGAGATGTGATGAAAGTATGCTTCATCTCCAATAACGATATTACTGGAGGTAATTCCGGAAGTCCTGTAATGAATGGGAAAGGGGAATTAATTGGATTAGCTTTTGATGGCAACTGGGAAGCCATGAGTGGTGACATTGCCTTCGAGCCCGAGCTGCAACGCACAATCAATGTAGATATTCGTTACGTATTATTTGTTGTTGATAAATTTGCCGGCGCCACAAACCTGATTGACGAAATGACTATCGTGAAATAATTGAAGAATATAGAAATTTGCCAAGCTGTTTCCCGAAAGGGAAGCAGCTTTTTTTATTACCTTTGCCGGCATGTCAGCGCAAATCACCATTTATACCGACGGCGCAGCTTCCGGAAACCCGGGTCCCGGCGGCTATGGTGCCGTTCTTATGTCCGGAAAACACCGGAAAGAACTTAGCCAGGGATACCGAAAAACGACCAATAATCGCATGGAGCTTCTGGCTGTCATTGTGGCTTTGGAGGCGTTAAAAATCAGGAATTGCACAGTGAATGTATATACCGACTCAAAATATGTGGCCGACGCCGTGGAAAAAGGTTGGCTGTTTAATTGGGAAAAGAAAAACTTTAAAGACAAAAAAAATCCCGATCTCTGGAAACGCTTTCTTCAAGTTTACCGAAATCACAACATTCGTTTTCACTGGGTGAAAGGACACGCCAATATTCCAGAAAATGAACGCTGCGACCGTCTGGCCGTTGCGGCATCTCAAGAACCCGATCTGCCTCCCGACACAGGCTACGAACAGAGTCTCTAACCACTCCTACTGGCGGTTATTGCCAATATCTCCTCGTTTAATGACAAAAACACGCACTAAATAAGTGCAATTGACTGCCAGCTAAAGGATTTGTATATTCGTTGTATACACCTTTAGCCATGACATCCGAAGACAAGTACCAACATCAACTCATTGACAAACTCATTGATAATGAACCTTTACTTGATGAGCTGCTCAACAGCTCCGACAGAGGCATTGTCTTTATCAACACAGATGGCCGGATTGTAGAGTGGAATAATGCCATGACAGCCATTACGGGTTATGCTAAAGAGCATGTAAACAACGAAATTTTTTGGCATATTGTTTTGCTACTCCTTCCGCGAGCGCAACGTACAAGCTCGTTCTCCAACTTCATTAAGGAAACCCTGGCTAACCATATAACCCGAAAAGAAACACGCTTATTCGATAAAACCGTGAAGGTAACTCTACAGAGCCTGGGGGGAGAGGTAAAGATTGTTCGAATTCAATTCATCACCATACAACGAAAGGAAGAACAAATGTTAGGCATCTTGGTCAGGGATACAACCGATGAAAAACGACTGGAGATAAAACATCGTGATACCCTGAAATACCTCGACCTTATTTTCAATAACCAGGCCTTTGCTATTGCTGTGGCCAATCGGGACGGCAACATTGTAAAAGCCAATGCAAAGTTCACTCAAATGACCGGATACGCAGAAGAGGAGGCAGTATACCTTACGCAAAAAGAGCTGACACATCCGGTGGATCAGAGAAAAGAGGAGACATTACAAGAACAGGCCATCAGCCGACGGCTAGATCACTTTAACTTCACCAAACGCATCATCCGTCGCGATGGACAAATTGTTTGGGTTAAAGTTACACGCCAATTAGAATGGAATAAATGGAATCAGCTCGATTTTCAGATCTCTTTTCTCGAAGATATCACGCGCCGAAAAATAGCCGAGGAGGCAGTAGTGCAGAGCGAAAGCAAACTGCGTCATGTAACAGAAAATGCATCGGACATTATTTACACCATTCGTATCGACGGCATTGTTGATTACATCAATCAATCATTTGAACGCCTATTTGGTTATGCTCGCGACGAAATCATCGGAAAATCCTATAAACATTTTATGCATCCTGACGAACAGGATCTTTCAGATGTCATTGAAGATGCCTTGCGCAGAAAGGAAGCACCCTCCTTAGTTGAACACCGATTTGTAACCAAAGATGGCAATACTATCTTTCTGGAATTTCAAATTACGCCTCTTTATAACCAAAGAGAGCTTAGCGGTGTTTTAGGTATTGGCCGCGATATTACACACAGAAAAAAGGAAGAGATAAAACAAAAAGCCATCAAAAAACAACTTGAAGATTTAGTACAGACACAAGACCGACTTTTTTCCATCATCGCTCACGACCTTAAAAATCCATTTAACTCCCTAATGGGATTCTCCGATTTAATTATCAATAATTTTGAAGCCTTATCACAGGAGGATATAAAAGAAATTGCACGGGAAATTAACTATTCGGCACAAGTTGGATTTAGCCTCTTGCAAAACTTATTGGAATGGTCAAGAACGCAATCGGGAGAACTCCGCAACAACCCCATAAAAGTGCATCTGCAAACAGCCGTACAGGACATCCTGTTGATTCATAAAAACAGTGCTGAAGAGAAGCAAATAAAGTTCAATTTGAGTATTCCGGAGGATTTACATGCCTACGTCGATGAGCATATGCTTCAAACTGTTTTGCGTAACCTATTGTCGAACGCAATAAAATTTAGTTTTACCGGTGGTACCGTACGCATTCTGGCAGAAAAATATAAGGACAAAATCAACCTGAAAATCATCGATTCAGGCATTGGTATTGCCAAAGATGTTCAGCAAAAATTGTTTAATCCGGCACATCATTTTACCACCCGTGGTACATCCGACGAAAAAGGAACAGGTTTAGGATTGCTCATATCCAAGGAGTTAATTGGAAAATGGAAAGGCATATTAAAAATGGAAAGTGAACCCGGAAAAGGTACTTCCATAACAATTACCTTACCCAATGTGCCAAACCCCAACAAAAACGAATAATGTTGCCGAAATCTACTATCTCTTGCCTCAACAAGCCCGTAAACCATTTCTGCAAAAAGATTTTTTCCGCTTAAAGATCACACTAAGCGTAAATCTGCATACCTTTGTAGCAAAATAACAGAACACCATTATGGATTTTTTCTCGGTCGATTATGCTGCTTTTTTTCTTATCGTAGCAATTGGGATCGCTTTAGGAAGAATAAAAATCAAAGGCATTTCATTAGACATCTCAGCCATCATTTTTGTGGCTTTAGTATTTGGCCATTTTGGCGTAAAGATGCCTCCTGTTTTTCAGCCACTAGGCCTTATCCTGTTTATGTTTAGTGTGGGCATCCAGGCAGGCCCGGGATTTTTCGAGGCATTCCGCTCAAAGGGAAAACAGCTGATAATTCTGGCGCTGATCATTATCAGCTCAGGAGTAGCCACCACCATTGCCTTGCGCTATCTCTTCCAAATTGACGCCCGTATTGCCACAGGTTTATTTACAGGAGCCATAACCAGTACCTCGGGATTAGCCGCTGCAATTGAAAGTACCAACTCACCCCTTGCTTCAATCGGGTTTGGTCTGGCTTATCCTTTTGGGGTTATTGGAGTTATCCTGTTTGCCCGCTTATCGCCCAAACTGTTTAAGGTGGATATTCAAAAACAGGAGCAGGAATACGAGGAAGAGGTACATGCCGATCATCCCATTTTGGAAAATCGGAACTATGTGGTAGAAAACAAAAACGTACTGGGCAAATCACTTAAAGAGTTGCAAATCCGTACGCTTACCCATACCAATATCTCAAAAATTTTACGTAATGGCATTCCAATAACACCAAAACCGGAAACGGAGCTGCATGAGAACGACATTATCCGTGCTTGCGGAACCGATGAAGATTTAGAAAAACTAACCTTCCTTATTGGCCCCGAAACCCAGGAGCAAATTCCGGAGAGTAAGCAATATGTCGTACGTAAATTTCTGGTTTCTAACAAGGAAATTATTGCAAAAACATTTGGCCAAATTGGTCTTCTGCATCATTATAATGCTACAGTAACCTCCATTCGTCGCAGTGGCATTGATATTACACCTACGGCCAACAGTCGATTGCGCTTTGGCGATAAGCTCACGATAAGTGCCCCTCACGACCACATGCCAAAAATCGGAGCCGTTCTGGGCGATAGCCGCGAGAAGCTTAACGAAATCGACTTTTTGCCCATCGCAATCGGTGTGTTAATAGGTATTCTTATCGGGAAGATCCCCATTCCCTTGCCCAATGGAATGGAATTTAAACTCGGACTCACAGGAGGCGTACTAATATCGGCGCTCGGATTAAGTAAAATTGGTAAAACCGGAGCCATTGTCTGGAATATATCAGGCACAACAAACCAATTTCTACGTAAGCTGGGACTCATCTTTTTCCTGGCTACAGTAGGCACTCAAGCCGGAGAAACGCTGGTTGAAACGGTTCGTGAAAATGGGATAAAGCTAATTGCTATGGGAGCCATCATATCACTCGTACCCATGTTTACAGCTATATGGGTAGGCACTAAATTTTTAAAACTTAACTTTCTGAGTCTTATTGGGGCCCTAACAGGCAGTATGACCAGTACTCCTGCATTAAGCGCCATTGAACCCATTACCAAAACCAATGCACCACAAGTAGCTTACGCTACCGTATACCCTTTTGCTTTAGTATTGATTATTATTGCAAGTCAAATATTGGCACTTCTTTAGAAGTAACCTGCACAAATAAAACGAGGCTGCTTTACTTAGCAGCCTCGTTTTATTTAACAAACATATCGCTAAGGTAAACTATTTATAAACTCCTGATAACGGGATTCGAATAACTCCCCTTCCGGCGAACCTAAACCGGCCCACACGTCATAAATATTTCCCACTCGGTTACCTGGATTAGGGTGGGTACTCAAAAACTCGGGAGCACGAGTGCCACCTTCAAGCTTTTCGAAGAATCCGGCTACCCCCCGAGGATCATAGTCGGTGTCAGCAGTATAGCGCACGGCATAACTGTCAGCCTCATACTCATCATCACGACTAAAGGCCAAACTACTTAAACCTTGTGTCAGCTCTGCAGCAATCTGCGCCATGGCACTCGGATCATCACCTAACAAAGCCGCTAATAAAAACTGAAATCCATAGGCACGAGTTAAACGTGCTGTGGTGTGACGCCTGTCGGCATGGGCCATTTCATGGGCCATGACCCCCGCAAACTGAGCTTCATCATCTAAGTATTTTATTAAACCCGTATAGAAATACATATAGCCGCCGGGAACACAAAAAGCATTCAAGACATCATCGTTATGAATGATCCGCACCTCCCAATCAAACTCTCTGGCATAACGCAGATCATCTGAAGCAACTATTTCATCGCGAATCCGCCGTAAATGCTCGTAGGCATCGGCATATTGACGCTCATTTAGAAGGGGATATTCAGCATCGTTGGCTAGAATTTCCCGGTTAAATTCCTGACCAAATTCCTTATCTTGTTGCAAGGAGAAGAAATTTAAATTTCCATCCTCATCACAGGACGATAAAAATAGTGCCAGGCTCATTACCAATGGTAAAAACAATCGTCTCATAATAGGTTGATTTATTTACACCTCACAAAGATACAAATTTTCAACACGTGGTTTATAAATAGCCATGAAATGCAAAACAAGCAAAAACACGCAGGTATAATTTTTGTTACAATTTTGTAATAATGTAACTCATTTTTCGTAAGATTGTAGAGTCGGGTTCATCTTTTAAGTACCCTGCTACAAAGCCATTCGCTCTTTGCCCGTCAAAAGGAAGATACATGAAAAAAAAGAACCTTCTGCTTATTATCATACTCATGGGTCTGTTCTCCTCCACAGTTCAAGCCCAATACTTTGGTCAAAACAAAGTAATGTATGAACAGTTCGACTTTGAAATTTACAACTCCCCCCATTTTGCCATTTACAATTATTTGGGAAACGACACCATTATGGAGATGCTGGGGTACCAAACCGAAAAATGGTACGAGCGACATCGTGCTATTTTTGGTGACACCTTGCGCGAAAGTCCATTGATTCTCTACAACAACCATACAGATTTTAAGCAAACCTCTGTAATTTCAGGACTTATAGGCGTTGGCACTGGCGGTGTAACGGAGAGTTTGCGCCGCCGCGTTGTAATACCCGTAATGGAAAGCAACAAGGAAACTGACCATGTGTTGGGCCATGAAATGGTGCATGTTTTTCAATATACCACCATCGTAGAAGATGACAGCATGACTTTTCAGGCACTAGCCAATGTCCCTTTATGGATGATTGAAGGGATGGCTGAATTTCTTTCCATTGGTCCGGAAGATAACAGAACCTCCATGTGGATGCGAGACGCACTCATTCATAACGACATCCCTTCGGTGGAAGAACTGACACGAAATCCTTATAAATATTTCCCCTACCGTTACGGACATGCCTTTTGGGCATTTGTTACAGGACATTGGGGCGACCAAATTATTAAGCCCCTATTTTATAATACCCTTAAAATGGGGCCCGAAATGGCAATCGATACCTTACTGAATATGTCGGCTGATAGTTTATCAGGTTTTTGGGAACGCGAAATAAAAGCTTACTACACACCCATGATGAAGGATACACTGGCGCCCCCCGGAGAGTTGCTTTTCTCCTCAAAAAACTCCGGCTCCTTAAATCTATCGCCAACACTAAGCCCCGATGGCAAAAACATCACCTTTCTCACCGATAAAGATGTAATAAGCATTGATATCATGATGGCCAATACCGAAACAAAGGAGGTAGAAAGACGACTTACCAGTACCGTTCGACAAACTCATATTGACGACTTCAACTACATCGAATCTACCGGTTCCTTCTCGCCCGATGGCAACAAATATGCCGTCACAACCTTTAGTAAGGGAACCAATAAATTGCTCATTGCTCAATTGCGTAACAAAGGCGCCAGATCAGTACAGGAAATTTCAATACCCGGTATCGACGCCTTCTCCAATCCCAGATGGTCCCCTGTCAGTAATGACATTCTTTTTACGGGACTGGTAAAAGGACAAAGTGATCTTTACTTATACAACCTGGATACAAAAAAATTAACAGCCTTAACAAACGATATATACTCCGATGTACACCCCGCTTGGTCATCGGATGGAAAAACCATCACTTTTATTTCCGATAGAGGTGAAGATACAGACCTAAGCCGACAAGATTACGGCGCCTATCGACTTTGCGAGTTAGATGTGGCCACAAAAGAGTTAACAACCTACAGTTTCTTCCCCAAAAGCAGCATCTTCAGTCCTCAATATGCGCCTGGAGACAGTTCCATTTACTTCCTGGCACACGCCGATGGTTTCCGTAACCTGTACCGTTTTGATAAACCCACCGGAAAGATCTTCCGACTCACTCGTTTATCAACAGGCATTACCGGTATTACAGATTTGGCACCGGCCTACTCGGTGGCCCGGAAATCTGGCGATATTGCGTATACCCTGTATCGTAACGACAAATACATAATTTATAAAGCCTCCCCGGAAGATCTGCAGGAAGAAGAGATGAACCCCTACTACACCAATAATGATGCAGCCTATCTACCTCCCGGAAAGAATCGCATTATCGATATTGTAGAAAGCAACCTCAAAGCACACCCGGAACCTTTAACCCCCGACAGCTTTAAAACGGCTCCTTACGATGCCAAATTTCAGCTTGACTATATTGGCGCCTCGGGACTTGGCGTTGGCACAAGTCAATACGGAACAATGGCCTCAGGTGGCATTGCTGCCTTATTCAGCGATATGCTTAAACATCACCAAATTTACACAGCATTACAAGTAAATGGAGAGATCTACGACATTGGCGGCCAGGTAGCTTACCTGAACAGTAAAAGACGCACCAACTGGGGTGGAGGATACAGTCATATACCCTACCGCACCTCCATGCTCTATTACAAAATGGACACCATTTCTGATGGAGATAGCGATTACCTGGTGGATAACTATATAATCGAACGCATTCGCATTTTTCAGGATCAGCTTTATGTTAATGGTCAATACCCGTTATCAACAAAAATACGATTTGAAGGCAGCATGTCGTATACACGATACAGCTATCGTATCGACAGCATTAACAACTATTACAATGCCGGATTTAAGATTGGCGAAACAAGAGAGAAGGTAGATGGCCCTGAGCCCTTTTTTATTGGCTCGGTTTCGGCAGCATTTGTTGGCGATAATGCCACCTATGGATTAACTTCGCCGCTGGATGGCTTTCGCTATCGATTCGAGGTAGGAAAGATGTTTGATGCTGTAAATATTACAACCCTCCGCCTCGACTATCGGAAATACTGGTATAAGAAACCCCTTAGTTTTGCTGTCAGAGGCTTCCACTATGGCCGCTACGGGGGCAATTCAGGACGACTCTACCCGTTGTATATCGGGTACGACTACTACATCCGGGGCTACAGCTACAGTACAGTCCGACAGAACGAAAACGCCACAAATACAAATAACCTTGACATTAACACACTTACCGGCGACAAGATGCTCATCGCCAATGCGGAAGTGCGCTTTCCCTTCACAGGTCCCAAGCGATTAACACTCATAAAATCGGGCTATCTGTATAGTGATTTAGTACTATTTGCCGATGCAGGGCTAGCCTATAATAGCAGCACCCCGTGGAGCAAGAATACGCAGGTTAAGTGGAACTGGAAGCCCCAATCCGATGGAAGAATACCGGTATACAGCCTGGGAATGTCCTTGCGAATAAACATGTTTGGCTACGCCATTTTGGAGCCCTATATTGCTATGCCCTTTCAGCAAACCAATGCCGACTATACCTTTGGCCTCAGCATTACAGGTGGAGGATGGTAGAGCTATTCAGGCAACGAAAACTCTTCCTGAAGACGCCTTACAACCGTCAATTTATCCTCTAAGTTCGAGGATTGTAGCTGATAATACCAAACCAAGCCCTCTTCCCGACGGTCGGAACGCAAATAACCGGCAATGATGTAGTAATAGGCAAAAGCATATAACGAAGTACGCTCCTGTAAGGGCAAAGGAGGTGTCAGAACCTTTTCAAATCCCTTTATACAACGCAAATAATCACCCTCCCGATAGCAGTCGAGGGCTTTATCAAACACTCCTGCTTTTTCATTAAATCGCACATCCAATACAATTCCCGATAACTTCAAACATGCCTGATCGCATACCTCCTCTATCGAAAGCCAGGTTAACTCATTATCAATAGCTGGAAAGTGCAACTGAAAAGTGACCTGCTCACCTATCGATTCAAATCGGTGCGCTTGCGGACATAAGGGAATGCCTTCAATCCTTTTTGCAGCTGCAATAAATTCGTTATCACTATAAAGATGTACCTCACTACTAAGGCAAAACCATCCGCCACTTTCACGTTCATTCAGGATACGTAAATAAAACACACTACCATCCGAGGTAAGCACAACGCTATCGATGCGAACGGTTCGATGACTTTTTTCCAGGATAACAGGTTCGTGAACAACAACTGATTGACTATAGGAAGCTATCCAGCTTGACAAAAACACAACCAACAGCAGTAGTCTTTTCATTATGAGGGTGGGTTTGGTTTTATGAGTAACAAAAAACAGACTTGAAAGTTAAAGATTCCTTTCAAATCTGTTTTAAATGGGTAAGGTGAGCTATTTGTCAGAGGAATTCCCCAGCTCTTTTATATTCACATCAAATCCAATGGAGAAGATGAGGTTATTTTTATCATAGGTTTCACGAAATTGGTTATCCCCGTCATAACTAATAAATTTATAGCCATCTTCATAAACAGTATAGGACATACCCAAATTCATGGCAATTGCCGGATGAATCATCATGCGTCCGCCAAAGCCTACGGTATTGCTATTGAGGCTGTATTTTAAATCGGTTTGATACCCCCGGCCAACGCCCGTGTTGCCATACAAATAGCCGGCACTAATCAATATTTGATCAGTAACATCATATTCAAAACCCATGGCTACCTCCCATAGGTTAGCATCAACTTCTTCCTCTTTCCCATCCCAATCGGCATTTTTATCGAAGAAGTAGTGCATACCTGAGGATACTTTGAAGTTATCGAACAATTGATAGGAAACACCGGCACTAAGAAGTGCGGGCATATCGTTGCGGAACTTTCCGCCATCGGGGAATTGACCGGTACCATCAACTTCGGTATCATTCTCAAACTCCAGCGTTGTGTTAAATTCATACTTGATACCAATGTTCCATCCTTCAGCCGGAACAATGTTTACCCCCAATATGGGCGTAAACCCTGTAGCTACTTGTCTTACATCTACATCCTTGTCGGCAACAGCCTGCGAATTGCCGGCCAAATCTTCTGAGAGTTCTGCAAATTTTACGCCTCCTTTTTCCAGAATATCAACTGCTTTATTATTTGTAACGGAAGAAGGGTCATCAACAAAATTTGTCAGTGCATCTATAATATCTTCATCCGAAACGGTTGCTAAGCTATCAATCATGCCCCCTTTAATAGCAGCTTGTAAATTTGATGAGGCGGTATATAAATCGTCAGCCAACCCCGAAAGCATATCCGAAGTATTGGCCAAAAATGGGCTTGCTTTCGTATACTCTCCGTTAACCATAAGCTGAATATTCCGGATATGGCCATTATACGTATTTACGGCCCGGATGAAACGACCACCTCCAAAAACGGAAAGCATATCGTTCACCTTGTAGGTTACACCTGCCTGCATGCCCCAAAATACGCTGGAACCCTCAAAGAAAAGATCGGCACTGTACTCCTCAACATTAAGGCCAAATGCCGACAAGCCTCCTAATTGCGAAGGGAGCGTACTAATGGGCACTTCAAAAGAAGGCAACCCTTCTTCGTATTCAGCCGAACCTCCGCCACCTGCAGGATTGAATCCAAAAGAAAAAGCCCAGTTGTTCTTCTTATATACGGCATAAACGCCAGGAAAAGCCGGTGCTAACACATCTCCGTTATACTCCTGATCATTCAGAGCTGGATAGGCATTGGTAATCGTTTTTCGTTGAATAATGGTTTGGTTATTTAGCGAGATATACCAACCATCATCCAGAAAAGCCAATCCTGCCGGATTATAATAAACAGCGTCCAGTGCAGTGGATGCATCACGTGCATACATACGGACATAGGATGCGCTTTGATTGGCATTTGTTACAATACCCCCCGCAAACAGCTGCCCACTAACAAGTAAAATCGTCAAACTCAGAATAATTCGTCTCATGTTGTTGGAATTAATTTGATAATGTAAGCCCCTGCCATGAAAAACAGAAGCCTATTTTCGACCCAAATTAACAATATTTAAACTCATAAAACAAGAAAAAGGGTAATTCGATAGCTATCAACTCTTTTCTGTTCATATTTTTTCGACTAATCAAGTAATATTTTCCACTTTACTTAAAAGAAGGGTAAAAAAAAAGGGCCCGAAGGCCCAATACATATATTCTAGATGTAAAGCTTATCGAATAAATTCTGATTCAATCATAGGAAAGTCCTTCACTTTTTTCTTACAACCAAATGCCAGGTTTAAACCAAAACGCAGATTAAAGGCCGAGGTTTTATGACCCCACAGGCCCGCAGAGAAGTTATCACTCATGATATAAAATTGAAAGGGAGCGCCTCCTAAAATGAGTCCTGCACCAAGGTTATTATAGGTTCCATCCATAATGGAATAGCTCAGACTAAACGCCAACCCTCTAAGCGGACGTGTATTTGCACTTAATGTAAACGCCTGATTCACCTTCCCGTCCCATACGCGGGTACGCGACAAAAAGCCCACATCAACCCGTTCGGTTAGTTGGTAACTAGCACCGGCAAACAATTTCGTTCCCAACCCTTTTGAAAAGGAAATACTTTGATCAGCCACTGTGAATTCATTTTCCAGGGAATCCAACACATCCTCAACAGGGTCGCCTTCAATTTCCTCATCAAACTCCGAAGAAACATCTACACCCGTATAATCAAAAGTGCCATTAACGCTCAATTGATTTACATCATCTTTCCATTTTATAAAGCCTAAATCTACAACACTGGCCGAGAAATTAAACCTATCGTAATTATAAGTAGCCCCTAAATCAATGGCAAATCCCATATTATTGCTACTGAGTGCATAATCCATCACGTCAATATTATCACGCTCCTCAAAACCATCGAAGTTGCCCTCATTATCGTGTACCACATCCACAGGTGCCGAGATATTCACCCGGGCATTTCCATTAATACGCACAGAGTCAGTCCCCCAGTAGATGCTCATGTCGTCAATCTCCGTATCGGCATACCCTTTTCCGAAGAGCAGCTTAGGGCGCACCCCAAAGGTCCAATCGCGGCCAACTTTTTTTGACACAGCCAGTCCATACTCACGAAAATACATCACCTGCGTATTAAAGGCAGAAAGATCCATCAATTCATTCTTAAAAGGGGCATTTCCCTTTAGCAGCAAGGTGGCAATATCTTTTGGGTACGTGAATTGCATTTGCTGTCGCTCGCTAATATTAAATCCAAAATACCAATCGCGAACGCGAAAACCCAGGTAGAATAAATTCGTATGAGCCTGAGCAAAGACACCATTTTTCTTTCTCAATTGGTCGAGAAAAGCGTCCTTATCGGCAAGGGGATGCAGAAAGGTCATTAATGAATCCTGCGTGGGATGTTTCATTATAATATCGGCAAGAGTAAGTCTGTCATTCCCTCCAGATAGCTGCAGCGAGTTGATAACCGGTAAACCAATATACACATTACACGCTGGCTGAATAGCCGGATTCATATGTGTACTTTGCGGCAGGCGTTGCATATAATAAAGGGTTTGGCTATGCTGTGCCCAGCTTGCCGACACGGCCACACCCAGAAAGATAATGGCCAAAAGCAAATATTTAAGTAGAGTAACTTTAGTCATATCAGTTCTTTATAAATCATTTGAATTAAAAGTCGCGTCGGCATCAACCGATAACTGAAAGCGTACTTTATAACGTTCATAAAACTTCACTCTGTTTTCAGGCGCATAATCAGAAGTAGCTAACCGCGCAACAATAGCGGCATACACAGTATTCTCAATACCCTCCAGACGCGTCTTAGATAACGCCACTTCCGTAGCTTTATTAGTTCTGGCTATAACCGTTCCATTTGCATCCACCTCACTGGCAGGAATAATCACCTCCTCGCCACTAAGGAATAACTGATCGAGAGGTTGGTAATTAGCATCCAAAAAAATCACCTGCATCTGCACCTGTGCAGGAAGTTCATTTTCAACGGCTAATCGAAATCCAAGCTCATCAATACTTTCATAATTGTCGATATCGGTAAGATCCATATCGATGGTATCCTGTAGCGAGAAATTTGAGGCACTAAACCAAAGCGGCAGAACAAATTCCACATCCACATCCAGGCGACTATCACGATGCGCAAAATTATAAACCTCTGGATCGTTTTCCGGATTTGACGCAGCACTTACCTGATAGGCAATAACCTCTGGTTTATAGTTGAGAAAATCGCTAATTGAGGTATTGCTCCTATTTAGGGAAATAGTATCTTTTACAATCTCTCCCTCCTGCGATTTGTCAGGATACGCAACAGAAAAGGGATTGACTCCTGCATCAAATACCAAATTAGTTGGCGCAGCATCCTCCTTTCGTCCCTCAAACTGATCAATACTTACCTCAACCGGCACGCCATATCCATTTCCGATATGAAAGTTCACTTCCGGAGCCTCAAAGAAAATATCTCCCTCCAGTGAGTTATCAAAAAAGTCTATTTCAAATTCACCTGACTCTCCAGCAAGCTGATAATTTCCTACATAGCCGTAGATACTTTCAAATTCCAGATTCGTAAAATCGGTAGCGATATCAATCCTGTCGCCACTGCTAATGCCATTTCCGGAATTGTATAGCACTACCCGAAACTCCAGGTTGAGCTCACTATCACCCGTTGAGGTTTCTGTGTCAAGCGAAAAAGTATAACCGGAAAGATCAAATACCTGAATATCCGAAAAGGTTCCTGACTCGGAGCTAATTTGTATTTTCTCTCTATAGGGCTCTCCCTCTTTGGTAACACTCGATGAGTAGAGTTCCACATATCCGGTATGATTAAAACTGGATGAAACCTCAAAGCGGAAACTGCCTGCATAAAGCTCAATGCTATCAATCCGTTCATTCTGCGAATACATCCAGGTAAGACTTTTGGTTCGCTCTACAACAATACTATCGCCCCAATCGACATAAGGGGGCACATCCGCATCTGACTCCACCACAACCTCATCAAACTGTTGGTCGGGGATGTCAATAATATCAGTGGCCATAAACGAGGCTAAACTATCCTGATAGGAGAGATAAATCAGTCCTTCCTCATCCGCAGTTAAAACACCGGTGGAATCTACCTCACTAATTAAATCATCCAGCGAAAGAGAGCCTTTAGCCACAGGAGCAAAAGCCCCAACCTCAAATTCCATCTCGTCCGAGAGTTTATCGAACTCAAACTCTTCCTGCATGCAGGCTGTTAGCAATGAGCTTATCAACAATACGCCCAGAGCTAAATACAATCTATCCTTTCTTATCATAATAACAGACTTAAATTCAATCTTTAATGTACGGTATAATTGTATAAAAAGTTCTCTTTAGTGCCTACCAGCAAGTTAAAATATTTATGATCATTTCCCAAGAAACCAATTGTAAAAGGCGTTGAGCCACGTAGTGGAAATCCTCCATATTGCTTGCCGTTGCTATTGAAAAGGAAAATCTTTCCCGCCTTCCTGTCAGCAACGCCCAATTTTCTGTCATTAAATGAGAAGTAATAGTACACAGGGGCTTCGATAATGGTGTTGGCAAAGGAATGGTCAAAAAGTTTCTTTTTATCTTTCCCAAAGATCGCCAAATTATTTCCATCTACAAAAATAAAATCCTCTCTGCCGTCGGCATCCAAATCTTCATATAAAAAGAAGTGATTACCTGTGAACTTACCAAACTTTAATGATTGCACCTCTCCCTCTTCTGAAATAATCCTCACTACTCCGGCCGTATCAGTTGTAACAAAACCGTTCGTACCATTATCATTATACAAATAAAAGTTATTTTTTTCAGAGGCAGCAAACTGTTCCGATACAGGCACGCGTATTTCTCCGCGGCGATTTAAAATATAAACACGAAACTTATCATGCACAACCAAGTAATCCCGTGTATCGAAACGGAAATGTTGTACCGGATTTGTTACACGTGTATCGGTGCCTTCAAATTGCCACCCCTCATTCAATGTACCATCCAGATTGTATAAGTATACCCTTTTATTTGCGCAGGGAATAAATAACCGGTAGTTTCTATTCTGGTCATAATCGAAAAGTGCCAAACCAGCTGTGGCTTTAGCTCGTAACTTAACAGGATAACGTTCAACATAATTGCCGTTCCTGTCAAGTAAATGAAGCTTACCAGGTGTAGAAAACAACAACTGCAGCTTCCCGTTTTTGAAATAATCTACCTGATGAACCTTTCCCAGGATAGGTTCGTCCAGTTGAAGTTTCCACAACACCCGCCCTACTTTATTTATCAAATAAATATTGTGATTCAAATCCTGCACAAAAATCTCATGCTCCTTAGTATAGTGATTTTCCACCAGTTGCGGTTTAAAGTTAATTACGGTATCCAGATGACTCTCCCAGATAGTTTGCGCATCCTCTCTAACCTCGGGTGTATACTTCAGAAAAAGATTATTAAACAGCAGATCATTACTTCTTCGAATTTGTAGAGCCACGCCCTGAAATTTCCTAAAGGTTTGTGCATGCGTAACCATCTTTTTTTCGAGCAAAGGAGTTAAAAAGCGACCGATTACATCAGGGGCTTTAAACAAATTGCTGTAGCCAAAGATATTTGACTTACTTGAGAGATAGTCGGCAAATTGATCAAATCGCTGATCTTTATCGAGTGTTTTACCCAGCACATTATAATGCAAAATTTTATACAGCTCATCTCTGGATTGAGCCACAAACATGAAATTATCATAGAAAGCCACATACCTAAAACTCCCTTTCGCAAACATGCCTCCCAATAGTTGACCAAATAAATCACCCCTGGGCAATTTGAGTACTTCAAACTGCGTATCCTTATCAATTCGGATAGCGCGAGCCGTTACCTGATGATTTCCTTTCATAGCCTGAAGGGTCTCCTTAAGTTTCTCGCGAGCTGTAGCCCTCGACTGCACACGTACAACCAGAAAAGGCTCATCTTCCGGTGTATTGTTATCCAAATCGGCAAATCCATAAGCCACCTCCTGGTATATTATCTCTTTAAACAACCGTTCGAAATCTGCCTGAAATGTCTTATTGAGCTCTGTAAAATAGTTTACGCGGCCGTCGGCCTGGTTAGTGCTCACCAAAAATTGGTAGTACTCTTCCTGAAACTGCACAAAGTCAGAAACTCCAAGGGAGAAAAACACCGAGGTAGTGGCTGGGAGTACTTTTGTAATATTTGACTCTATCGGTTCCTGGTTCATAAAAAGGCGCAGGTAATTTTCAGCCGAATCATTCTCCGATGTAAATCCATTAAACATGAGAGCATCCTCCTTAAGGTTCATATCCAACTCCACCCAGTTTGCCAAAGAGGGTTGTTCTTGTAAAAATTCTTGATAGGAGGTAGAAAACAGCAGCGATAGTACCTCAGGAAACGTTTCGAGGTTCAAGTATACATTGGCAAAGACATTTTTTCCTGCCGTTTGATACACCTCCTCAAACCCTGGATTGGTTCTGAGATTTTCCTTCAGCTCACTCTGTCGTATCACACTCTCCACCAGAATTGATGAACGACCGACAACAAGAACATCCTTCACCACAGCATAATACAAAGGCGCAATGGCCAGGGTATCAAGAAATGTTATCTTATTCAAAGCTTCGCCATTATATTTCCTTGATGTAACTTCCTTTACAGCATGTAAATCCTGAGAGAGTGTTTTTTCAACAGCTTGTAAATGCTGTTTTTGTCGTATCTTAATATAGGTAACAAAACTCAGCTTAGACTTTCCGGTTCTATGACCCGAAAAGACAACAGGCCTATCTAATGCATCATAAAGAGAAGGCATTTCCTTAAAGCCAGGAACCAGTTTGCCCATAATTGCATCTAATTCCTTTATAGCATTTAGGCCTTGAAGTTCCTTCCAAATAGGATTCTCCCTGCGTGTCTCCGTAAGGAAATTTTGCACATTTGATGTTTCAACAACGATTGCAGCATCCTGAGGAATAGCGGCAAATACATCGTAGTCAGGTAATTGATTCCGGGTAAGCGTAGCAATAATACCTACCAATACTACGACGATAAGAAATATCGAACCTGCAAACCAAAGAAATTGTTTACTCATAAAGTAGCACCTAAAATTTGAATTGAACCTATCTCATCCGACGGTGCCGGATACACAAACTCCAAAATTAACGCATTCCTTTGAAACTACGAAAAGTAAATGGCTATTACTCACAGAAAAAATAAGTGCATCCCACCTGCTTGAATACACCATCATTATTGTATTTAAAAAAAGCGAATACGAAATGCCTACATGCTGTTTCCAAAAATAAATATACTCGCAATTCACATTCCTTCCCTTCAAACCCTTGGTTAAACGATCGTATACTATTTTTGTCTCTTTTGAAAGGAAACATTCTACCTAATGAAGCGAATAAAATTGAGAGCCGCACGTACGGAAAATAATAGAAAAGCAAGTTCCGGCTCAGCCTATTTCTTACACAAAACCTTCACACTAGCTCTTCTCTTGCTGTTGGCCTCATGGAGCAACACATTGGGGCAAACCATTAAAGTAACCGACAATGAGCATACCCCAATAGCCAATGTAGCTATCTTCTGCGAGAGCAAAACTCGCTCGGTAATAACAAATGATTCAGGAACAGCTGATATCAGCCATTTTAATCATGATGATCTGTTGCATTTTCAACATCCCTCCTATTCAGCATTTTATATCCGTAAAAAAAACATTAAGAATGGATTGATAAAACTATCGCTTCGCTATTATGCTATTGATGAGAGTGTGATATCCGTACACCGATGGGAGCTCAATCCGGATGAGATCCCCAACAAAATAGTTACATTGTCTCCTCAACAAGTGGCGTTACAGAATCCGCAAACCACAGCCGATTTACTGGGAGCCACACAACAAGTTTATATTCAAAAAAGCCAATTAGGTGGTGGAAGCCCCATGATTCGAGGATTTGCAACAAGTTCGGTACTATTGGTTGTGGACGGGGTGAGAATGAATAATGCTATTTTTCGTTCAGGCAACATACAAAACATAATCTCTATTGATCCCAATACCATTGCTCGCTCTGAAGTGATCTTCGGACCCGGAAGTGTTACCTACGGAAGTGATGCATTGGGAGGAGTAATGGATTTCCATACCCTCCAACCCAAATTAAGTACCAGCGATTCGACACAAACCCATACAGAAGCACTTGTCCGGCATGCTACAGCAACCAATGCATTTACCGGTCACTTACATAGCTCCATCGGAGGCGAAAAATGGAGTGCCCTCACCAGTATTACCTACAGCGACTTTGATAACCTGCGTATGGGTTCGCACGACAATGAAGAATATCAACAGTATTACTTCGCAACTACTTGGAGAGGCAGGGATACAACGTTGCTGAATCCGGATCCGGAAGTACAAAAATATAGTGGATACCAACAGGTGAATCTTATGCAAAAAGTCCGTTACCGGCCCGATGAACATACAAATCTGGAGTACGGATTTCACTATAGCGAAACTTCAGACATCCCCAGGTACGATAGACTTATCCAGTGGAGTAGCGACAAACCCAAATACAGCCAGTGGTATTATGGGCCTCAAAAGTGGTTACTAAATACCCTGCAATTTGATAAAAAAAGGTCAACTCCTTTTTTTAATGAGCTTAAAGCTACTGTAGCCTATCAGTATTTTAAGGAAAGTCGACACGACAGAAAATATAAAGAGGCTATACGCCGCAACAGAACAGAAAAACTTGATGCATTTTCGATAAATATCCATTTTGAGAAAGATCTTACTGAACAACAAATGCTTTTTTATGGCACCGAATACCATTTTAACAGCCTTACTAGCACAGGAAGAAAAAATAACATTTACACAAATCAGTCGGAGGTTACTGCAAGTCGATACCCCGACGGAGACAATCATTATACCACAGCAGCCATGTATGTGGGGCACAAATTCACACCCAACCACAAACTAACACTCTTAACCGGATTTCGGTATACACGCATTTGGAGTTACTCGACTTTTAACAACACCGGATTTTACCCATTCCCCTTTTCCACCATCCAACTGAATACGGGAGCAATAAATGGGTCTTTGGGGGTCGTATACAACCTCCGCCCCGCAACGCGCTTACGGATGAATCTTTCCTCCGGGTTTCATGCACCCAATATCGATGATTTGGCAAAAGTTTTTGATTCCGAACCGGGTAGTGTGATTGTTCCAAATCCCAACCTGGAGCCTGAATATGCCTATAATTTGGATATGGGTATAGAACAACGGATAGGTCAAATGCTGCACATTCAACTTACCGGATTTTACACACGGCTTGAAAATGCAATGGTTCGTCGCGATTTTCAATACAATGGAAAAGACACATTGATATACGATGGCACACCCAGTAAGGTAACAGCCCTGGCCAATGCCGACTATGCCCGACTGTGGGGAATGCATGCCAGCCTTGAGTGGTCAGTTAACCAACAGCACAAGATTAAAGCGCTGATGAATTTCACCGAGGGAAAGGACAGTCAAAACAAGCCATTACGCCATGTAGCGCCCCTGTTTGGCTCACTCCGATACAAATATGCTACCCATAAATTTCAATTCATTGGTTATATTACTTATAACGGAAAGATCGCCAACAAAGATTTAGCCCCCAGCGAGCAGAGCAAAACACATATGTATAAGCTTAACAAGCAAGGTTTGCCATACGCACCCGCATGGTATACACTAAATGTAAAAACAGATTACAAGTTAACAAAGAACATCACGTTACAAGTAGGTTTGGAAAACCTTCTGGACAAACGCTACCGGCCCTACAGCTCCGGAATTGTAGCTCCAGGGCGTAATTTCATCATATCACTGCGCGGGCGTTTCTAACAAAAACAAGAATTATTTAAAAGAGGTCAATAGCTAGTTACTTACACTTGCGTCTTTGATGTATATAGTAACAAAGGGCTTTCTCAAAACACAGCGTCCTTCAGAGTAGAAGTAAGTAACACTTGGACGGGGTTAACTCCGTTAAAAAGCGAAGCAGGCTCTGAACTTCATTCATAATGATAAATATTTATGACTAGTTCTGACTAATAAGAAGCATGATTAAAGCAGAGAAAATGTATGCTAAAGATTTTATAGGAGATTAGCTACTGACGGCTATAATTGATTATTCGGCCAAAATGCTCAGCGGGCTTGCACAGTTTGGTGCAATCATTGCAGTGTTTCCGAAAAAGAAGTACCTTGTTCCCTTAAAATAACTTGTTATGAGAATCTTACCCCTGCTGATTACGGGTATCGTTTTTGTGTTTGCAGGAACAACATCGGCGCAAGAAGTAACCCCTGATAAGAAGTCGGAAATTGACAGAAACAAAGAAGCTTACGAGCAGATCTTTCGGAAAGAAATAGGCCTTGAAGTATTTCCTGCCCCAAACTACCAACATCTGCTCGACCTAATTCCGGCCTATCTGCCAAACTGGGTATTTCAGGGCATCAGCAACCACCCCGATACCTTATGGGCCATAGGCATTTCAAATCCGGCAATGCCACCAGAGCAAGCGCTGCTTCAGGCCCAGCTGAGAGCAAAAGCACTGATTGCTTTAGCCCATAAGGCCCGTTTGCAATACATCTCCGACGACTTCGGCAAGCTAGCTGAAGACGGACGCCTTCAGGATATAAGCGCCAAATACCAGGACTTTTCATTACTAAACGCTGAACTGGATTTCAATGCCAATGCTTTCCATTGTGCGCAAACCTTCAGAACCAAATATGATGAAACAATTGTGCGTATGGGCTTTACGCAGCAACGTGATCTTCCCGATACAACACGACTTAAGGTAACAGTGGAACGATTAAATGTGTATATCGAAACAACAGAGGGTGTCGAGAAGATCACGACCTCCCGAATGCTGATAAATGAGACAGGAACAACTGATAACCTGACCGATGAAGTCGTTACGGAACGATATAATAAGGGACTGACTCGTACCCATAGATGGAATGACAGCTTGCTACCTGTATTTGATAGAAAAACACACTACATTAGCGACATACCCCTCCCCGACAGTTCAAACATGCACACAACAGACGCCGTTTATGGCATATGGCTGGGAGTACTGGAAAATATGGCACACCAGGTAAGTATCAGGGCTACCCATATGCCATCGATAGTTAAAAACACATCGGACTTTTATACCACGCAAAACGACTACCTGATTAGGACTTTAGCGAGCAATTGCATTCGTTTTCAGCTAGAAAACTGGTGGCTGCAAAAAAATGACATTGCCATAAGAATAGTTACTGAAAACATACAGAACCTCCTTCCTGGTTCCAAGGGAGAAAAAGAAAAAAGCAAAAAAAATGCAAACATTTCGGAAGAAACACAGTAACATGTATGCATAATTGCTAAGCTGCTATGGGAGGAACCATCGAAATCATAAGTTTTCTTGGGGGCCTGGCCTTGTTTCTGTTGGGTATTGAAAGCCTCAGTTCAGGGTTACAGCGAATTGCAGGCGCCCGATTTAAACACTTGATGGCCTCCTTTACACAAAACTATTTCAAAGGCATTGTAACGGGAACAGCCTTAACCTCGGCAACTCAAAGCAGCAGTGCCACCACCGTGATGCTGGTTACTTTGGTGGAAGCAGGCTTACTTTCCTTTGGCAAATCCCTGGCAGTTATTTTAGGTGCAGGCATAGGTACCACCATTACGGTACAGCTAATTGCCTTTCATCTTGACAACTACGCTCTTCTCATCATCTTTGTAGGGTTAATCCTGAGCTACACAAAAGAGCGAACGCTTGCTCACAAACTCAGTAAGCCCCTGATTGGTTTTGGGTTGATATTCTACGGGATGCACTTAATGAGTTCGGCCATGGCGCCTCTACAGGATTCGCCCTGGTTTCTGGAGATTATCCGACAAATCAGCCATCCGCTGCCGGGCATTCTGATAGGCGTAGTTTTAACTGCGCTAATGCAAAGCAGTGGTGCCTTTATTGGGATTCTGCTTATTCTCACCACCAGCGGAAGTATCGATTTAGTGCAATCCATTCCCCTTATTCTTGGCTCCAACTTGGGAACAACCATTACTGCTTTTATTGCTTCATTAAAAACATCGCGTGAGGGTTTTAAGGTAGCACTTGCCCATGCCCTAATCAAACTAACCGGCATTTTGCTATTTGTCTGGTGGATGCCTTCTTTTGCCCATCTGGTTGAAAAAATCACGCAGTTAGCCGTAGAAAACTCTGAGGCCTTATCCCCGGCCAGGCTAATTGCCAATGCACACACTGTATACAACATTTTACTTACCCTCTTTTTTGTGCCTCTTATTAAACCACTGGCTTATGGGTTAAACAAACTATTGCCGGAACGTGCCAGTAAAGAGGTAACAACCATCGAACTTACTTCCATTGAAGGAATAGAAAATACAGACATGGCACTGACAATTTCGCGCCACGAAACGGAAAAGTTTGCTAAACATATTCAGACCTACACAAAAAACTTACTTTCCTATTTTACGCATACCAACAAAGATAAACCGCACTATTCAGCGGCTACCTACCAGAATGTTGAAGAGCAGTACAACAAATATCACCAACAACTATTGACCCTGAGCAAAAACAATGAGGTGGAAGAGGAAATAAATGAGGTATTTCAGGTACTTTTCACCCTCAAAGAGTTTTATCAGATTGCCAGGCTCATGCATTTTCATCTACCCGATATATTAGAGGAATGGAATGACGGGGATTTTGCTTTCTCGGAGCAGGGACAAGAGGAGCTAAAGGAGTATCACACCAAATTGCAAAAACAAATTAGCAGAGCTATAGAGGTATTTCAAGAGGTGGATATCGACAAGGCCAAACACATGAAGGACAAATACAAAAAGTACCGCGCCATGGCCTCCGAATTAGAAGAGCAACATTTCGGGCGCATACGCGATGATATTCAGGACTCCATCGAGACCTCCAATTTCCATCTGCATCTGTTAACCCTTATCCGGGATATGACCAGTCATGCTACTAATATTGCCAGACTACTTATTCGATGGCATCAACCCGAAAACTAGATAAAAAATTTTGTTTACTTTTGAGTGAAATCGCAAATGTATCCTCCTATGCAAAATAGCTATACGCTTGAAGAAGTAAAAACACCCGAACAGGAAAAAAAATTCCTCCAAATTGCTATTGATCTTTATAAAGAAGAAAAAAAATGGATTCGCCCACTGGACAAGGATATTACGGAGGTTTTTGATCCGAAAACCAACAAATTATTCCGCAATGGTCAAGCTATTCGTTGGAATCTGAAAGATGAAAACGAGCACTACATTGGACGTATTGCGGCATTTATCGACAAAAAAACAGCCAAAAACAGTGAACAGCCCACCGGGGGAGTGGGATTTTTTGAGTGTATCGATAACCAGGAAGCCGCCAACACCCTATTTGATGCAGCAAAAAGTTGGTTAGAAGAGCGAAATATGGAAGCCATGGACGGGCCCATAAATTTTGGCGACCGGGACAAATGGTGGGGCTGCTTGGTTGACGGTTTCAACCACGAACCCAACTATTGCATGCCTTACAATTTCCCCTATTACCAAAAGCTTTTTGAAAATTATGGTTTCAAAAATTACTTTAATCAGTATACCTTTTATCGGAAGATAGAAAAAAAAGGGATGGCCCCCATTATGGAACAAAAGGCTCAAAGGGTGTTTGATAATCCGCACTTCACCTTTGAGCACATACGAAAAAAAGAGCTCGAAAAGTTCACCGAGGATTTTCGAATTATTTATAATCAGGCCTGGGGACGGTATACGGGCGTAAAGGAGATAACCACAGCACACGCCCGCGCTTTAATGAAAAGTATCGGACCCATTTTAGATGAAAAGCTCATGTGGTTTGGGTACCACGATGGCGAGCCCGTTGCATTTTTCCTGATGATCCCAGAAATCAACGACATTGTGAAGCACTTACATGGAAAGATGAACCTCTGGGGCAAACTAAAATTCCTTTTCTACCAAAAGACCCATGCCTGCGATACAGCTTTGGGATTAATTTTTGGTATTATTCCCAAACACCAGGGCAAAGGAGTTGAAGGAGGCTTAGTCTACTCTTTTGCCGGCGAGGCACTAAAAAGAGGCTTCCCATATAAATATTTGGAACTTAACTGGATAGGCGACTTCAACCCTACTATGATTAAAGTCGCCGAACAAATTGGCGGCAAACCCATCAAAACGCATGTCACCTTCCGTTATTTATTTGACCGCAACAAACCCTTTACACGAGCTAAAAAAGTGAGCTAATGCAATCGATACGCGAATTATTTAAAATTGGGTATGGCCCAAGCAGTAGCCATACCATCGGTCCGGTGAGAGCTGCAGAAATGTTTAATGAAAAAAATGCCACGGCCAAATGCTTCCGTGTACATTTGTATGGAAGTCTCTCGTTAACCGGGAAAGGGCACCACACCGACAGCGCTCTGATAAAGACAATGCTTCCAAAAGATGTGGAGATTGTATGGCATGATGACGCGTTACCAGAGCACCCTAATGGTATGCGATTCGAAGCCCTTAACGACAAAAAAGAGGTAGTGGACTCCTGGACCGTCTACAGCATTGGAGGCGGCGACTTACAGGATGATACGGGCATTCTGAATGATAAGCGCATCTATTCTCACACCAACCTTGCCGATATTCAGCAATGGTGCGATGAACAAGGCAAAACCTTTTGGGAGTACGTGGAGGACAACGAAGGCCCGCAAATATGGGACTTCTTAAAGCAGGTGCGTAACATAATGAAAGACACCATAACCACCGGGCTTGATAATGAGGGTGTGCTCCCCGGAGAGATCCGCCTGCCCCGGAAAGCCAATACTTACTATATTAAATCGATGAATGCTCATGGTATTATCCAAAGCTCGGGGATGCTATTTGCTTTTGCGTTGGCAGTTAGTGAAGAAAATGCTGCCGGCGGGAAGATCGTAACCGCCCCCACTTGTGGTTCATCGGGTGTATTACCTGCGGTTTTGTTTTACCTGCAACGTGAGGAGTACATTTCGGAGGCAAAAATCCTGCGGGCTTTGGCCACTGCAGGATTGATTGGCAACCTGGTAAAACGAAATGCAAGTATTTCAGGTGCCGAAGTAGGATGCCAGGGAGAGATTGGGACTGCTTGCGCCATGGCTGCTGCCGCCGCTGCACAAATCATGGGAGGTTCTTTGCGACAAATTGAGTATGCCGCCGAGATGGGCTTTGAACATAATCTGGGCCTCACCTGCGATCCTGTTTTGGGCTATGTACAGATTCCCTGCATCGAACGAAACGCCATTGCAGCCTCCAAAGCAATGGAATGTGCTGCGTACGCATTATTTTCCGATGGCGGCCATAAGATTACCTTTGACAAAGCCGTAGAAACCATGGCCGAAACAGGTCGTGATATTCAAAGTGCCTATCGTGAAACCGGAACCGGTGGGCTGGCAAAGTTTTATAAGCCTTTCAGCTAAACTATTTCCCTTTTAGTTTGTTTTTAACTATTCAAATAAAACAAAACACCACATGTTTACCCAAGAAGTTTTAATCGCATTTGGGCTGACCCTATTCGCAGGCCTGTCAACCGGTATTGGCAGTTTAATGGCCTTCTTCACACACTCCACAAATACACGTTTTTTGGCTATTTCGCTGGGGTTCTCTGCGGGCGTGATGATTTATGTCTCCATGATTGAAATTTTTCAAAAAGCCAAAGAAGCACTCATTTCCGATTTGGGGGAAGTGCCAGGAACAATATATACGGTAGTAGCCTTTTTTGGCGGCATCTTTTTTATTGGTCTTATCGACAAACTGATCCCTTCCCACGAAAACCCCCATGAAGTTCGTTTGATTGAAGACATCGACGATAAAGAAAAACACCTGAAAAATGCCAAATTAATGAAGATGGGCATGTTTACCGCTTTGGCCATTGCCATACACAACGTCCCGGAAGGTTTGGCAACCTTTACAGCTGCCCTCTCCGATCCTAGTTTAGGTATAGCCATTGCTGTGGCCATTGCCATCCACAATATTCCCGAAGGCATTGCCGTGTCGGTACCAATATACCATGCCACAAACAATAAGAAAAAAGCGTTTTGGTATAGCTTTGCCAGTGGTTTGGCCGAGCCGGTAGGGGCCCTGGTAGGCTACTTAATCCTGATGCCTTTCCTTTCGGATGCGCTTTTCGGGATTCTGTTTGCTGCTGTTGCAGGGATCATGGTATTTATCTCCCTCGATGAGTTACTTCCTTCGGCCAGAGAATATGGCGAACATCACCTCTCCATATACGGATTGGTGGCCGGCATGGCCGTAATGGCTATCAGCTTATTGCTCTTTATCTAATCGGCATAGTTCTGACTAATAAAGCAAACAAAAGAGCTGCTCCAGATATGGGCAGCTCTTTTGTTTGCTTTATGCTTTGTATAAGGATTGGTTAAAAGGATTTAAAGCCGATGATTTCACGCACCTCTTTCACCGTTTTTGCAGCGCTGATACGGGCTTTTTCAGCCCCCATTTTCACAACTTTGCGCAGATACACCTCATCGGTTCGGATGCTCTCAATCCGCTCGCGAAAAGGTGTAGTAAACTGAATGATATCCTCAGCCAATTGCTTTTTCATGTCGCCATAGCGAATGGAACAATCGGCATAAGCGGCTTTGTACTGGTCAACAACCTTCGGATCGGTCACCACATCCATTAAGGTAAACAGATTCTGAATAGGTTCCGTAGGCGTTTGATTTGGTTCTGCAGGACCACTATCGGTAACAGCTCGCATCACCTTTTTGCGGATTGATTTGGGATCTTCCGATAGATAAATGCCATTACCCTCTGATTTCCCCATCTTTCCGGAACCATCCAGACCGGGGATCTTCACAAGGGCTTCACCAAAATTAAAAGGCTGGGGTTCGCGGAAATAATCGCGGTTGTACATCGTATTGAATCGTCGCGCAAACTTACGGGTCATCTCCAAATTCTGCTCCTGATCTTTTCCCACAGGCACTTTTGTAGCATGATGGATAATTATATCGGCGGCCATAAGTACGGGGTATGTTAACAAACCAGCATTTACATTCTCCGGATTCTTCCGGACTTTATCTTTAAAGGAAGTTGTTCGCTCCAACTCACCAATGTAAGCATTCATATTAAGCAGCAGGTAGAGCTCAGAGATCTCCCTCACATCGCTTTGTAAATAGAGGGTTGCCACCTCTGGATCGAGGCCGGAAGCCAGGTATTCTGCCAACACTTGTTTAACACTCTCATGTAAATTGCCAGGTGTGGGATGCGTAGTTAGGGAGTGATAATCGGCTATAAAAAAATAACAATTGTGCTCATGCTGCATTTTTACAAAATTATTGAGCGCACCGAAATAATTCCCTAAGTGCAGATTACCGGTTGAGCGAATGCCGCTTACGACTGTTTCCATGATGTTTTTCTTTTTTTATCGTCGACTACAAAAGTATAAAATGTTGCGTGAATATGTGCTGAAATAGCTTAAACAACTCCATAATAAAGCATGCAACAAGTTATAATCAGCTATTTAGCGTTCAATTATGCAAAAAAAACCAGCGAGAAAGTGCACACAAGTGATTAAAACATTAAATTTACCCCCACAAACACTCGAGAGTTGCATTGCAAAGGTGTAGCAGACATAAAAAAAATGTCGAACCAAAACCACAGCAAATGAAACTTACAAAAACGAAATTTAAGGATCTTGCCCAACTTTCAAATTTACGCTTTACACCAGAACAAACAGAGCTATATAGGCAAGATTTGGATCTGATCATTGACTTTACGCAAAAATCGGAACAAACAAAAACAAGGCCCGAGGTAGCAGAACCTATTTTCACCCTTTACAAAGCCCCCCCTATGCCCCGTCCCGAAGAGCGTATTTCAAAGGCAACTTTTAATAAACATTTTTCGTTCCCTTATTTCCGTATTCCGCAAACAAGAGAACGAAACGGCTAACAAATATTAAGTACATGTTTCTACTACGCATTCTTCTATTTTTTGTCATTTTATACCTGATACTCAAGTTCGTTTTTCGATTTCTTGTTTATGGGTTTGTTAAGAAGCACACACAAAACTTTCAAACATCTCAAGAGAAACAAAAAAAGGAGGGTACTACCCACATAAACTATCCGGGAAATGAAGATCAAAAGCTGATTGATACAGAGGATGGGGAATATGTGGACTATGAAGAGGTGAAGGACGATTCCACGAAAAAATAATCCACCGGAAACAACTCTTGTGAGTGTTCCGATGGATAGCCTAAATAACTAATTATACTTATGTAAAGATAATTTGGGATCCCTCACCTGCGGCAAGCTCATAAAAATCGCCCACAGTAATAATATCACTCACGTGTTCGGAAAGATCTTTCTTTTCAAGTTTAAACATGTCGGCTGCCAGCTTACAGGCAAAGACTTCTCCACCTCCTGCGGTAATCATATCAAGAAATTCATCAACAGGAGGAATATCCAAGTCATCCATCTGTTTCTTCATCATAGCTGACACACCTGCTTCAACACCTGGCAGCATCCCCATTAACGATGGAAAAGGAAGGCCTCCGGGCATCCGCATTGCGGGATTTCCTAAAGTAGCCGTGTGAAGTTTGTTCATACGCTTTTTGGTAATGGCATCCAGGCCAAAAAAGGTAAAAAACAGTTTTGCTTCCATTCCTTCCATCACCGCCCCATTAGCCATAACTAAAGAAGCATAAACATCTTCTATCGAGCCTTTTGCACAAATAATGCAAACTTTCTTAATTTTATGCGCATTCTCTTTTTCTGCCATAATCTTGTTTTTTACTTATTATACACAACTGGTAGGTTTCGGGATCCCTGCAATTCGGGATGCTTTTTTCAACGGCCCTCCCGGGAATAGTTGATAAAAACCTTTAATATCAGTTTTTCCTGACTTACCAACCTTCCTAATGGTAAGTACTTCGCCTTTTTGGTGCGACTCCCGGATAAAATTGAGCACATCGAAATGTGCATCTGTCAATTCAATATCCTCCTCTTTAGCCAGTTCTTTGGCAATCTCTTCGTTCCATTCTGAAGCATCTGCCAAGTATCCGTCTTCGGTTAACTCTATGGTTTTTCCAGCAATTGTTTTCTGTGCCATAATTTGTTTTGTTTAAGTGATTATTATTGTTTTTGAATTTCCTTCATCATTGTCATCATGAAGCCCATATTTTTTCGCATCTCGGGTGAACGCATGGCGCCAAATGTTTTCCAGAGAGAATATTCGGGTGTAGGTTTCGAGGCAACTTGTTTATAGGCGTCCATTCCCTTATTAAGCGACCGCAAAACAACAGGATCAGTTACCTTGCCCATCAGACTCATCAAGAGTTCAATGTTTTCGGTAAAATACCTGATGTCCTGTGCGCTATATTTTTCCATAAGGGAATCAATAAGCTCGCCCATGGCACGGATATTTTCAAAATACCCTTTGCGTTCAAATTCGGCCAATTTATTAATCACATCCACTCCCACTTCCGTAATGATAGGGCCTACATCTTTTGAGAGATCTACAAAGCTTTCAAAAATGCTCATGACCTGTGATATGTTCTCGATATTCCGTAAGAACTTAAACGTCAAAGCCTTTACACTATCCACATCCAACTCAATTCCTTGTTTATCAAGTTCATCCACGGTACTTGTAAAAGCATCTTTTCCAATAATGCTCAAGTCGCTGACCAGATCGTCTATCTGTTCACTTTTCAACCGTTGCTGATTGACGTAGTGCAACACCAGATCCATCTTCTCATTGAGTTGATTAATTTGAGTTTGTATTGTTTGATTTGCGTCTTCCATAGTGTTCCTCTTTAAGCCTTTTTACCTGCCATCGACATTTCATTCTCAATGGGCATTTCGTGTCCTTTCAGCAAAATATGCCAGTAAATCCATCGGAAAATCACCTTTCCATAATGGTTCATCTTGGTATTCTTCAATAAACCAAAGGGCCCAATCCCGGGCAATGGGAAGGTACCAGCAAGAGGTTCTGTTTCATAGTTAAAGTCAATCAAGCTGCCTTTTCCAAAACCGGTTTCGATATAACAATTCGCATGTCCATCGAAATGAGCCTGTAAGGGTCGACCTTCGATGGCACTAAGGAAATTTTCATACACCACTTCAGCGGCAAAATGGACTACCGAGCCTGCTTTTGAAGTAGGGATGTTAGAGGCATCGCCCAGCACAAAAATATTCTCATGTTTCTCGCTTCGTAAAGTATACCTATCGGTAGGAATGAAATTTAAGTCATCTCCCATACCACTGCGTTCCACCATTTCGGAACCTATATTAACCGGAACAATTGTTAACACATCAAAAGGTATTTCTTGACCATCATAGGAGACAATTTTTTTCTCTTCATTATCAACACGCTCGAGATAAAAGTCAGGAATCACTTTTATGTTTTTCTGCTCAAGCAATTCGCCCAGCATTTTTGTTGCTTTAGGTTTGGTAAAAGCTCCAGGCAACGGGGTAACATAGGTAATGTCAACCTTATCACGAATGCCAATCTCGGTAAAATAGGCATCCGCCAAAAACACAAATTCCAGAGGAGCTACCGGGCACTTAAAAGGCATTTCGGCAATGTTCATTACCAGGCGTCCCCCTTCCCATGAACGAAAAAACTGGCGCAAGGCCAAGGCGCCCTCCAAGGTATAGAAGTCATAAATGGATTTTCTCCACTCCACTCCCGTAAGTCCGGGCGTTTCATCCGGATTTATTTGTGTCCCTGTAGCAACAATCAGGTAATCATAGGGCAAAACTCTGCCTCCCTCCAGCAACACTTTATTTTGTTCGGCATCGATACGATCAATGGCAGCAAATTCTAACTTCACACCAGCTGGGATAAAATCGGCTTTAGGCTTTATCACATCATGCTTTCCATAAATCCCAAACGGGATAAACAGAAATCCGGGTTGATAATAGTGTGTCTTGTGCTTATCGACAATGGTAATGTCCCATTCCTCTTTATCAAGTACTTTTCGCAACTTATTGGCCATGATGGTACCTCCGGTACCGGCTCCCAATATCACCAGCTTCTTCATATAGTATTGTTTTTAATGGGTTATTTATTACTTTTAACAAGTAGCCTTATAACATTGTTTTTAAATGGGCTATGTATTGTTTAGCAAGTATACGAGATATTTATATATTGATATCTTTATATGTTATGATATATATCATGATTGATATAAATCACTATTTAAAGTTGTTATGATATCTCAATGCCACGAATGTATATATCGCTCCCAAACCTTTGATGATCTTACCAAAGAACAATTACAAAAGATCAGCCTGGTTAAGCATGAAGAATACTATCATCGGGGAGAGTTGATTTATAGGGAGGAGACCCCTATAGAAGAATTTATGTACTTAAAAAAGGGATTGGTAAAGCTGGTAACACACCGCGGGCATAAAGAGCACATTATTAACATTGCCCAACCCGGCGACTTTATCGGCTTACTAAGCATATTTAGCAGCGAAAAGCATCCGCACAGCATTATTGCCATTGAACCTACAGAAGTATGTTTTGTGCCATTGGAAACACTTAAGCAGCTGATAAGTAGCAATGGTTCGTTTGCATTAAGCTTTTTCAGAAAAATAAGCTCAGTATCGGAACACGTATTACAGACCCGCATAAACATAAACACACGCCAGCTTCGTGGACGCATAGCCTACATATTGCTTTTCTTTTCCGAGCAGGTATATAAAAATAAAAAGTATCAGTTGCCCATTAGCCGAAAGGAGGTAGGCGAGCTGATTGATATGAGCACAGAAAATGTTATTCGCGTATTAAGCGAATTTAGGAAAGACGAAATTCTGGCAATTGAGGGGAAAACCATTGAAATCCTTGATAAGAACCGACTCCAAAAAATCTACCAACTAGGATAGGTTGTGCAGTCGTTTGAATTCACGAGTAAGGTTGGTGGCAAAAATAAATTCTTCCAGCTCTTTATTGTCGGTATGAAAGATCTCCTCATTATCACCTTCCCACCATTTTTGTCCCTGATAGATAAAAACCACTTTATCGCCAACTTCCACAACCGAGTTCATGTCATGAGTATTGATAATAGTTGTGGTATTATACTCCTCAGTAATATCTTTAATCAGGTTGTCAATCATAATGGCTGTTTTAGGATCGAGACCCGAGTTAGGCTCATCACAAAACAGATATTTTGGATTTAAAGCAATAGCACGAGCAATAGCCACTCGCTTTTGCATCCCGCCACTAAGCTCAGCAGGCAGTTTATTACCGGCATTAGCAATATCCACCCGTTTCAGGCATTCATTTACACGCTCACGCTTCTCATCAAAGCTTTTCGAAGTAAACATATCCAGGGGAAACATTACATTTTGTTCTACTGTTGCTGAATCGAACAATGCGGAGCCCTGAAAAAGCATCCCAATATCCTGCCGTAGTTTCTTCTTATCCTTAAATGGTAATCGATTAAAGATTAAATCATCATAGATAATATCCCCTTCATCCACCTCCAAAAGGCCAACAATAGATTTGAGCAGCACCGTTTTTCCACTTCCACTCTGACCAATTACCAGGTTGGTTTGTCCTTTCTCAAATCGCACACTTACATCATGCAATACTTTTTTATTTTCAAACGACTTGCTAATATTCTTAACTTCAATCATGACAGCATAATTTGTGTGAGTACAAAGTTAAAAAGCAGAATAAACACACTGCTATAAACCACAGCACGGGTACTAGCTTCACCAACTGCTAAACTCCCTCCTTTCACATGATAACCTTGATAAGAGGAGATTGTTGTAATAAG
>JAWOEH010000235.1:0-4376 GCA_046482855.1 Bacteroidales bacterium
AATCAACAGCTTTACATCAAATAAATCACGCGGATGCTGCCGATCCAATGCAGCACACATTTTACCTCCATATAAATCTGGACCGGCAAGTTTTGTATAACCAATACCAAAATTGGCTCGCAAAAAACGACTATCGCTATCCATCAAATCGAAATTAAAAACAGCCGACAATTCATCAATTTTCACATTCATTCGGTTATCCTCAACAGTATTGGAGAAATAGGTAGCTTCCGAACCATAGCTTCCAACGGAGGTAGTGATGGAAAAGGCCGAAGAACTATACACACCAATGCTTGCAGGATTTAGCATAACAGCACTAAAGTCGCCGCCTAATGAGGTAAAGGCACCACCCATGGCTGTTGATCGGGCAGTTCCCTGATACATAAAACGGGAAAACTGCTGTGCTTTGATGTCATCTTGGGAAAACCCGCTAAAGGATATAAACCCAAACAACACCAATAAGAGTATCGTATATTTTCGCATAATCTTTATGAATTTGAGGGAGGGAGTTATTCCCTCCCATATGGATTCCAATCAAATAGTAAAGCATTAAAATTATCGTTTGCTTCCACCAACATTTCTTCGGGAAGATCCTCCACTTGAAGAAGAGGATGATGAGCCTTTAGAGCGAGACGAAGAATTATTTCGGTTCACGCTTGACGATGACCGGGTTGAACGTTGAGTAGAAGAGTTACTAACACTGCTTCGTCGGCTATTAGAATATGTTGAACGATTAACACCTTCGCGCACATTATTGGGACGACGCACCTCAATGCTCTTTACATTGGTAGCAGGCCGTTGATAGCGATTAACGCTTCTTGAACGGTCGATGCTGCTACGACCAGAGGTACCACTGGTACGGTAAGTTGAACGATTGGTCGCTCTGCTTACAGCACGGCGCGTATTATTGGATTGAGGTCGTACGTAAATTCGCTCACTGGAACCATCCTGACGTTTCACGGTGCGTCCATCATTTGCACTGGTGACAGAACGATCATACCCGGCACGGTTTACAACAATTCCCTTCTCAGGGGTTCCCACACCAACGGGGCGGGTATCTAAAGCCGTTTGTCGACTACCACCTATGAATACATCACGTGAAACCCGGCGCTGAACACCATGCGATAAATTATTTCGGTTATAGCGCCCCCCCCAATAGTAGGGATAGTAACTACCATAAAATCCCTGGTAGAAACCATTCGTGTAACCTGAATGATAAGCATAATACGGATTGCTATTCCAACTGTACGGATGATAATAGTTAAAGGAATTATAAGGATAGCCGTAGCCTCCATACCATGATGAACCCATTAAAGTATTTCGATAGCCGAAGGATGCTGCTATGTAATTGGGCTCCACCCAAACATCATTGCCCATAACAACCATCGAGTAAAAAGCAGGGTCATAAGCCGAAGCATACCAAAAGGCATCGGAATTACGCACAGTATAATAACTGCCAATGCGATACCAGGGATTAGAAATCCCTTCACGTCTTCGGTCACGGGCTTCGCCAAAGTTATCTACAAGTACTTGGTCATAGGGATTAGAGCTCACCTGCTTATTTTCATATAACACGGTATCCACTTGCTCAGTATTCTTCAGTACCGATTCTACTTCTCCCATTAGTTCCTGATCAGCATAAGTCCCCTTATTTACAGAGGGCTGCTCAGTAACGGTGGCATAGGTTTTGCTGGTCTCTTGTGGTGTGTACAACTCATCGTGTGCAGTGGGCTGCTGCATGGTAGTACACGAAGCTGCGAACAGTGCCACAAGGATAAATATCATTTGTTTTCGTAACATAATACACCTCCGGGTTTATAGATTTACATTTTTATTTCGTTATTTTGCACCACTAAGTAATGCACTAATTATAATACAAACATCATACCAAAATGGCTCAAAAATTAACAAAAAGAGAAGATAATTATTCCCAATGGTATAACGAGATAGTTGTCCGAGCTGATCTGGCTGAAAACTCCGCTGTACGGGGATCTATGGTTATAAAGCCCCACGGATATGCCATATGGGAAAAGATGCAGGCTGCATTAGATGGCATGTTCAAGAAAACCGGACACGCAAATGCCTATTTCCCTCTTTTTATTCCAAAGTCTTTCTTTTCTAAAGAAGCCAGTCATGTGGAGGGGTTTGCCAAGGAGTGTGCAGTAGTAACACACTACCGATTAAAAAACGACGAAAATGGGAAAGGTATTGTTGTTGATGAAGATGCTAAGCTCGAGGAAGAATTAATTGTTCGCCCAACCTCTGAAACCATTATTTGGAACACATATAAAAACTGGATACAATCGTACCGCGATCTTCCCATACTATTAAACCAATGGGCAAATGTAGTAAGATGGGAAATGCGCACGCGCTTGTTTTTGCGAACAGCTGAATTTCTATGGCAAGAAGGACACACAGCTCATGCCACAAAACAGGAAGCCATAGCAGAAACCAAACAGATGATAGAGGTTTACCGTACTTTTGCTGAAGAGTGGTTGGCACTGCCCGTTACAGTAGGCACAAAAACCGAAAACGAGCGATTTGCCGGTGCTATTGAAACCTACTCCATTGAAGCCCTGATGCAGGATGGGAAAGCCCTTCAAGCAGGAACCTCTCACTTCCTGGGGCAGAATTTCGCGAAAGCATTCGATGTGAAGTTCACCAGCAAAGAGGGGAAACTGGAGCATGTTTGGGCTACGTCATGGGGTGTATCTACCCGATTAATGGGGGCCCTTGTCATGGCACATTCCGATGATAACGGTTTGGTAATTCCCCCTAAGCTTGCACCTATACAGGTTGTAATCGTCCCAATTTATAAAGGGAACGAACAATTGGAACAAATAGCTGAAAAGGCAAAAGCAATTAAGGAAGAACTGGAAGACAAAGGAATATCGGTGAAATTTGACGACAGAGACACATACAAACCCGGTTGGAAATTTGCCGAATATGAATTAAAAGGTGTGCCTGTTCGTCTTGCTTTGGGCCCCCGAGACTTAGAAAACGGTACACTTGAGGTTGCCCGACGCGATACCCTTACCAAGGAGATTAAATCGATGGAAGGAATTGCCGATTATATCACCCAGCTATTAAAAGATATTCAGGTTGCCATTTACGATAAAGCGAAAGCTTTTAAGGCTGAGAACACACGGAAAGCCGACACATGGGACGAGTTCAAAGATATTTTGGAAAGCAAGGGTGGTTTTATTGAAGCTCACTGGGACGGAAGCTCAGAAACGGAAACGAAAATAAAAGAAGAAACCAAAGCAACCATTCGTTGTATTCCTGTTAATAATCCACAGGAAGAAGGCACTTGCGTCTATTCAGGAAAACCTTCCAAGCAACGAGTTATTTTTGCAAAAGCTTATTAACCAAAACTATTCATGAAGCATTCTGGTTAAGACAAGTATATCAGGTAACAGGTAAAAGTCACTCGAATGGAGTGACTTTTTTTTGTAGAAAATTGACGCAATACGAACACCAATTGTTCAAAATCGTACAATTCCTTTCTGATTTTCACATAAAGAAAAACACTTAAAACACTGTTAATATACAGCTTAACAAACATGGCATGAAAACTGTATTGATTAGTAAAAATAACGATTATGGTACTTGAATTAAAAGCAAACGAGGTAGTTGTCAAAGCAAGTGACAGTAGCTTACTTGAGAATGACAAAAAAATTTCCGGTAAACTTATTCTAACCAATCAACGGGTATATTTCAAAGATGAGAAAAAAAGTGAAGAGCCAGAAGCATTGGAGATACTACCCGCTGAAATCCGCGAACTCTTTTACTTTAATACTTTTAAAATCTTTCCTAACGGGCTTCACATTATCATGAAGAACGGCAAAGAACACAAATTCAAAGTAACAAAACGCGATAGTTGGGGGCAGGCAATAAATGCCATGTACTAAACAAGAACTTGACTACGTTATATACGTAACTTTTAACTAACCTTAAATTCTCAACACTATGAAAAAAGGAGTTATCCTTACCTCTCTTTTTCTTCTTACCGGCATATTGGCCCTGGCCGATGGGAAAGAAAAAGAGCCAAAACTCGATCCTAAAGTAAAACATGGTAAATTGGCTAACGGACTCACCTACTATATCCGGTCCAATGCCATGCCCGAAAATCGAGCGGAATTTTATATCGTAAACAATGTGGGCGCCATACTCGAGACCGATGCGCAAGATGGTCTGGCTCACTTTTGTGAACATATGGCGTTTAATGGAACCAAGAATTTCCCAGGGAAAGGTGTTTTAAACTTTCTGGAAACCAATGGCGTAAAATTCGGACACAATGTAAATGCATTTACAGGATTGGATGTTACAGCCTACAATCTTTCCAATGTACCCCTTCGCCGTCCCTCTATTGTCGA
>JAWOEH010000241.1:0-8822 GCA_046482855.1 Bacteroidales bacterium
GGTAACAGGCCCTTGTCCCAGGAAAACGGCAAAGAAAGCCGCATCTAATCCCCCTTGTTTCATGCGCGGAAAATCTACTCGCGAGCGGGTGGTTTCGTGGTCATTCTGCTTGCCAATATCGAAGGATTCATCAAGAAAGTTCAAAGGTGTATCGGTATGAGTATCAATCGTAAAGATTCGTTCGTGCAACGCGTTTACATATTCAGCGTCCTTTGTTTCTGATTCCTTCTGATTGCATCCGCCTGCAATAATCAGGGCAATGCCAACAACCAGGCTCCATATACTTCTTTTCATAGTGCTTCTGCTTATGGGTATCGTAATTTTAAGTATCCAACGGATGTTAGATAGTAATGCAGACAAAACGTTTAATGAAAAGCGAATACAAAATGCGCAATTACCTATCCTGTACCATTGGCACAAAACGTACAGGAGCTACCGATTCCTGAAATAGGCGTCCCTCTTTTTTGCGAATCAATATCAACTCTTGCGTTAAATTTCCTCCTACAGGAATGATCATCCTCCCTCCTTCGGCCAATTGATCTTTTAATTTCTCAGGAATGGCTTCAGGAGCGCAGGTAACAATAATCGCATCAAAAGGGCTGTACTCAGGCCATCCCTGGTAACCATCGCCCGTTTTCACCTTCACATTATCATATCCCAGTTCATTTAATGTAACACGAGCCTCGTTAGCCAGAGGTGCCAATATTTCAATGGAGTAAACCTCTTTGCATAAGAGCGAAAGAATAGCGGCCTGGTATCCGGAACCTGTGCCAATTTCCAGGACTTTCATCTCCGGGGTTAATGCCAATGCCTCGGTCATAAGTGCAACAATGTAGGGCTGAGAAATAGTTTGTCCGTGCCCAATGGGTAAAGGACGATCGTCGTAGGCCATTCGTTTATAAGCAGAGGGAACAAACCGATGGCGAGGCACTTTTAACATGGCCTTTAAAACCTGTTGATTTTTTATGCCACGAGCCGATATCTGGTTGCGTACCATGCGTTGCCTCACCCGCAGAAAGGTATCCTTTTGGCCTTCTTTTTGAGCCAGGACTGTGCTCGTATGGAGGAGCAAGACGAAACCGAGGGTAATTAGCGAGCGAAAATTTATCATATTCGAGAGGTTATTTTTACGAAAATACAAATTTCTCCCGTTAATCAACATCATCCCGTTATCTTTTGGTCTTTGATTTGCTGATTCACATGAAGCATTTCCTTTCGAGAGTTAAAACAACCTCTTCTTTTTTATTGTTACAACTTAAAATAGGTGAATTATGCAAGAGAAAGAAAAGAATACAGAACAAAACCAGACGACTAAAGAAAATAGCAAGGAGCCAAAACACCTTTCCGATGTAGTATTATTGTCAGAGGTATATCCTGACAATATTGCAGTTTTGCCATTGCAAAATCGGCCATTATTTCCTGGCATCACGTTGCCCTTAATTTTTCAGGGCCGAACCATGGTGAAACTGGTGGAGGATGCACTCGATAATAAGCAATCGTTCATTGGTGTAAGCTATATAGAACAAGAGGATACAAATGATTTTTACGCTTCGAAGCTTCACGAAACCGGCGTGCTTTTAAAAATCATTAAAATCATTCAGAAAGAAGATGAGCAGGTACATTTTTTTGCCCAATCGCTCATACGGTTTAAAAAAGTCCGTCAATGTAAGGCTCATAGTCCCTTGCAATGGCAGGTGAAGTATTATAAAGATCCCAAAGATCCCGAAAGTGATGAACTGAAAGCTTATTCGCTTTCAATTATCTCATCGGTGAAAGAGCTCATGCAGAGTAATCAGATGATGAAAGAGCAGATGCGCCTCAGCTTATCCCAAATGCGCTACGAAAATCCCGGTCTTATGATGGATGTGATTGCCACAATGCTATCCTCGGAGCCCGACAAATTGCAGGAGTTGTTAGCCACTTACGAACTTCATAAAAGAGCCGAAAAGCTGCTGGTTTTGTTACGCGAAGAATTAGAAGTTTCGCAATTGCAGAAGAAAATCCAAAAACAAATAGAGGAAAAAGTAAACAAACAACAAAAGCAGTATTTTCTGCGGGAACAGTTAAAAGCCATTAAGCAAGAGCTTGGGCTGGAAAAAGACGACAAAACCTCGGAACTGGAAAAAATTAAGGAGAAGTTAAAAGAAGCCAAATTAACACCGGAAGTAAGCACCGTAGTTAAGGAAGAGATGGAGAAGTTGCAGGTATTAGAGCCTAGTTCGCCCGATTACCAAGTCACACGCACCTATCTGCATACCTTGCTCGATCTTCCCTGGGGAATTTTTTCTTCCCAGTCCAAAGATGTAAAAACGGCCCGAACCATTCTTGATGATCAACATTATGGTTTACAGGATGTAAAAGATCGTATCTTGGAGTTTATCAGTACTATTATTAAAAGAGGTAAAGTCTCAGGTTCCATTATATGTTTAGTGGGACCTCCCGGAGTTGGCAAAACCTCCATTGGCAAATCCATTGCCGATGCATTGGGTAGGGAGTTCTACCGCTTTTCCGTTGGGGGCATGCGCGATGAAGCAGAAATTAAAGGACATCGACGTACCTACATTGGTGCCATGCCAGGAAAGATGATTCAAAGCCTGAAACGAACCGGTACTTCCAATCCAGTAATTATGCTCGACGAAATTGATAAAATTGGAAGTAGTTTTCAGGGAGATCCTGCCAGCGCTTTACTCGAAGTCTTAGATCCGGAGCAAAACAGTCAGTTTTTGGATCACTACCTGGATGTACGCTACGATTTTTCCAATATTCTTTTCATTACCACTGCTAATCAGCTGGATACCATTCCTCGTCCTTTACTCAACCGAATGGAGATTATCAAGCTTTCTGGCTACATATTGGAAGAGAAGATGGAAATTGCCAAGCGATACCTTATTCCTAAGCAGCGCAAAGAGCATGGGTTAAAAGCTGCTGAGATCACCATTACTGAAACAGCATTACGCAAAATGATTGATGGGTATGCACGTGAAGCCGGAGTACGTAGTTTGGAGAATGCCATAAAAAAGGTTATGCGTAAAGCTACCTTGAAACTGGCTGAGGAAAATCTGGAAAAAGTTAATGTATCGCAAAAAAATCTTGAGGTTTTTCTGGGGCAGCCTTACTTCTCCAATGAACAACCCAATAAACAAGCCATTCCCGGAGTAACTGTCGGGTTGGCCTGGACAGCTCTGGGAGGTGCTACTCTGGATATCGAAGCCTCTGCCATTCCTTCGAAGTCAGGTTCATTCAAGCAAACCGGACAATTGGGTAATGTTATGCAAGAGTCTACCCAGATTGCATACTCCTATGTGCGCTCGTTAGTAGCCAGAGCAAAAAAGGACGCCGATTTTTTTGATAAACATTTTATTCATCTGCATGTGCCGGCTGGAGCTACACCTAAAGATGGTCCATCGGCTGGTATTACCATGGCCCTTGCTTTGCATTCGCTGGCTCTGAACAAACCCATTAAAAAGCAGTTGGCCATGACGGGTGAATTAACCCTTACCGGACGTGTGTTGCCTATTGGCGGACTGCGCGAAAAAACCATCGCTGCCCGGCGGATAGGCTTTAAAGAACTGATCTTTCCGCATGAGAATGAAAAGGATTATAAGCAATTACCCGATTACATAAAGGATGGACTTGAAGTTCACTTTGTCAGTCACTTTTCCCAGGTATTAAAAATAGCCTATTCCGGCAGTTAAGGAATTGCCTGCAAACCGAACTTGGATGAGCAAATAATTGTCATGTAACATAAAACACCATCACTGTATAAACAGCTGATGGTGTTTTATGTTACAGAATATGTTTTAGAGGCGAAAAATTAGTCTTTCTCTATTGGTTAATCAAAAAGGTTTTACTAGACTTGTGGGCAATTAAAAATGTGTTGAATAAATTATTATTAATCCACTAAAGTTCAGGTATATGACAAAGATGACAAGTCAAGATTACATGGATCGTGAAGATCGTTTCGGTGCGCATAACTACCACCCGCTACCCGTTGTTCTGGATCGAGGAGAAGGAGTACACGTTTGGGATGTTGAAGGAAAGAAGTATTATGATTTCTTATCGGCCTACTCTGCGGTAAACCAAGGCCATTCTCATCCTAAAATCATAAATGCTCTATCGGAGCAAGCAAAAAAATTAACCCTTACTTCACGTGCCTTTTTTAATAGCGTGTTAGGTGAATACGAAGAATATATTACCAAGTATTTTGGTTACGACAAAGTTTTACCGATGAACACAGGAGCAGAGGGCGACGAAACAGCGCTGAAACTTTGCCGTAAGTGGGGATACAAGGTAAAAGGAATTCCTGAAAATCAGGCAAAAATTATCGTTTGTGACGAGAACTTCCACGGACGCACCATCTCTATTGTGTCCATGTCCTCAGATCCCGACGCACGTGCCGATTACGGCCCCTTTACTCCCGGATTTGTAAGCATCCCTTACAACGATTTGGATGCGCTGGAGCGTGAATTGAAAGACTCAAATGTGGCCGGATTCTTAGTGGAACCTATTCAGGGTGAAGCCGGAGTGAATGTTCCTTCAGAAGGATACCTGAAAAAGGCTGCCGAATTGTGTAAAAAACATAATGTGTTGTTTATTGCCGACGAGGTGCAGACGGGTATTGCACGTACAGGTAAGTTACTTGCTGTTGATCATGAAGGCGTACGCCCGGATATTCTTATTTTAGGTAAGGCCCTCTCGGGTGGTGTTTATCCTGTATCAGCAGTATTGGCTGATGACGAAGTGATGCTGACCATCAAACCTGGTGAACATGGTTCTACTTTCGGTGGCAACCCTGTAGCTGCAAAAGTTGCCATTGCTGCCCTGGATGTTGTAAAAGAAGAGAAATTGGCTGAGAATGCTGAAAAAATGGGGAAGATCTTCCGTGCGGAATTTGAGAAGATCCAGGAAACTTCTGATATGATTGAATTAGTGCGTGGTAAAGGGTTGTTAAATGCCGTTGTTATCCGCAATAAGCCCGGAAAAACTGCATGGGACGTTTGTGTTGCCATGAAAGAGAACGGTGTCTTGGCTAAACCTACACATGGAAACATCATTCGTTTTGCACCTCCCTTGATAATTAACGAAGAGCAACTTCGTGAAGCTATGGAGATTATTAAAAATACGTTTAAAGAATTTGAATAAGCCTTTTAAACGACAATACAAAAAAGCTGTCTGAGTTATTAGACAGCTTTTTTATTATACTAATATACCTATCGTTAAATTTTATCAGAATGAACAAAAACAGTTTAAAACGTGCACTTATGATCATGACCGTTGCTGGTGCTGTGGCCTCCTGTGGAGAGCAAACAAGCCAAGAAAAAGCAACTCTCGACGTCTCACAAATTGATACGACAGTAAATCCGACAGAGGATTTTTATCAATTCGCCAACAAAGGGTGGATGGAAGAAAACCCCCTTCCCGGGAATGAAAGTAGATTTGGCTCTTTCGATTTATTGAGAAAGGAAACCAACAAGAAAGTAAATGAGTTGGTTACGGAACTTGCCAAAGGAACATACGAGCATGGTACCTATGAGCAGAAAATCAGCGATTTCTATACGCAGGGTATGGATACGGTGAAGATCAACAAAATGGGAATTGAGCCTTTAAAAGGGGAATTTGCCATGATTGATGCCATTGAAGATATTGAGGGAGTAAACAAGCAAATATCACATTTCCATCTCAATGGAATTGGAACCTTGTTTGGATTCTATGGCTCAGCTGATGCTAAAAATAGTGAAATGAACATCGCCCAGATTGGCCAGGGTGGTTTAGGGATGAATCGCGATTACTATGTTGAGGATAATGAGCGCAGCCAAGTGTTGCGTGATGAGTATGTGAAACATATGACTGCTATGTTCGAACTATCGGGCGTTGCAGCCGACGAAGCCAAAATGAAGGCTGAGCGTATCATGGAACTGGAAACCCGTTTGGCAAAGGCCTCCATGACACTGCTGGAACGTCGTGATCCGCATAAAACCTACAACAAGACCGATCTTGCCGGAGTAAAAGAGATGACGCCAAACTTCAACTGGAATGGCTATTTTGATGTTATGGGGTTAGGCGATCCCGGGGACATTAACGTAGGACAACCCAAGTTCTTTGCAGAAGTAAATACCATGTTGAACGAGGTGCCTGTTGATACCTGGAAAGATTATTTCCGCTGGAACTTATTGAACAGTACTGCCAACTACCTGAGCGACGGATTTGTCGAGCAGCACTTCCACTTTTACGGTAAGATCATGACCGGTAGTGAGGAGATGAAACCTCGATGGCGCCGGGTATTGGCAACAACTAACGGAGCCCTTGGCGAAGTAATTGGTAAGAAATTTGTCGAGAAGCACTTCCCACCAGAAGCCAAAGAACGCATGGTAAGTTTAGTGGAGAATCTTCGCGAGGCTTTGGGACAGCGCATTAATAACCTGGAGTGGATGAGCGGCGAGACTAAAGAGCGCGCTCAGGAGAAGCTGGCTACCATGAATGTAAAAATCGGGTATCCCGATAAGTGGGAAGATTTTTCCAATTTAGAGGTACAAGACGATGCGTATGTGCTGAATGTGTTGCGTAGCCGCAAATTTTCCCGTCAAAAGAACCTGGAGGAGATTGGTAAGCCTGTAAATAAAGATGAGTGGTTCTTCCCTCCTCAAACAGTAAATGCCTACTATGCGCCTTCGTTGAACGAGATTTGTTTCCCTGCTGGTATCCTGCAGCCTCCTTTCTTCTATATTGATGGCGATGATGCGATTAATTACGGAGCTATTGGTGCGGTTATTGGCCACGAGATGACACACGGCTTTGATGACAAAGGTCGCTTGTACGATAAAGAAGGGAATCTGAACGAATGGTGGACAGCTGAAGATGCAGAAAAATTTAATACTCGTGCAGAAGTGTTGGTTGACCAGTTTAACCAGATTACCATTATCGATGAGTTGAAAGCTGACGGCAAACTGTCGCTCGGTGAGAACATTGCTGACCTGGGTGGATTGAGCATTGCTTATACCGCTTTCCAGAACGCTTCAGAAAACAAAGAGCAACCCACAGTTGAAGGTTACACGCCTGAACAGCGTTTCTTCCTTTCGTGGGCACGTGTTTGGGCACAAAATATCCGCGATAAAGAGATGATTCGCCTCACAAAAGAGGATGTACACTCCTTGGGTGTTAATCGTGTGAACGGCCCGTTGAAAAATATGCAGGCTTTCTATAATGCCTTTGGTGTAGAGCCGGGTGACCAAATGTACCTGCCCGCCGAGTCGCGTGCACTTATATGGTAATACCTATTGCTGACAAAACAAAGCAGGGCTGCCTTTTAGGCGGCCCTGCTGCGTTATCAACTAATTATGACCTGGCGAAGTATCGTATTTTTACAGCCGAATGGTCAGTCCGTATTCAATCTCTTTTGGCAGTTCAAAATTCTCGGTGATTTCACCTGTTTCTTTGTCAACGATTGTGTCTGATTCGTTGTTTTCTTTCAGGTATTTTTCCCGTTCCTTCTTTTCTTTAGTCAACTGTTGTATTTGCTGGTCAAGTTCCGACCACTTATTATCAACCGAAAAATTCCATTTTGTGCGCGTTGATATATTGACTCTTGCTTCGTTATACTCGAAGGATTTCGCTTGTTTTTCTGCAGCTTTGTTAAGTGCCGGTTGTTTTAGAGTGTCGATGAGTCCTTTTAGGTAAGTTTCATAGCGTTTGAGTTCCACATACACTTTGAGGAGATCATAATTTTCATTATCAATGATGGCTTGGGCGTTGCTTGTTGCCAACTCGATAATTTCTTTTTTGTGTAGGTGTTTTTCAATATTACCCAATTGTCTGACGAGTTTTCCCATCTGTATATTTTTGCATAAAAGATTTCTAGTCTGACGCCAAAGTTTTTTTACAAATTAAAAAGAAAAAGGTTAAAATAGAAGTTTTTTCCGGTAGAATTGAATTAGAGAAGAAAGAAATTAGGTGTATTTAATTCATATATTATTAGTTAGCCTTATAAAAAGGATGAATAGTGTCATTGAATTAAGCAACTAGGCCATAGTATTTATAAAGATCAGTCGTTAAGCACCTATAAAATTCTTCGCATACGCGCTTTCTGTTGTAATTCATGCTTCCTATAAGTGAGATAGCGTTGCTTACTTTTACTTTGGAGAACTCTATGATTAAAATAAACACCTGATTACTAAATGCATAATCGGCAAAATGCAAGAAACTATCTACCGATCTCTAATAATTTTAATGACAAGGTTTTGGTTTTTAGTATTTTATCAGGAGTTTATCCCATATGCCCTCCTGCATTTTAATTTTACCTCCAAAAAAGTTTTCCTTCTCTTTTTCTTCAAAATAAATCGTTATGTAATTACTTACCGCGTAACCATGGAAAACGAGCAAGAAAGCTCATGCCCTTGCGAGTCCATTAGCGTGAGGGTGTGTTCCCCCGAATTGAGCGGCAGACTGATTTCATGTGTACCGGTGGTTTTGCCCACAAAGTTGGCATCTACATACCAGTACACGGTAGCATCCGGCTGGTTGTGGGCTGCCTGAAAGACGGTTTGCTGCCGGTTTCCGTCAAAATCAACAGGCAAAAAGAGGGTAGCGCCGGATGTCGGATAAATCAGCTGTAAAGGTTCTCCGGTGCCCGATTCGCAATCAGCTCGCCACGGGGGTAGCGGACGGTAATCGGGGTGTGCTTGTTGGTAATACCAGGCCATGGCGGGAGGCAAAACAAACCACGAGGTATGTTGCATTTTCGATGGTGGGTAGCACGAGCTGTTCACCCTGTAGCCCTCCTGATCCAGATGTATGCGCCGGTGAAAGGGACAGGCCGCAAAACGCCG
>JAWOEH010000050.1:0-4037 GCA_046482855.1 Bacteroidales bacterium
ATATATTACTTCTACTAACCTATGCGGGTTGGCCAGGTCATCGCCTGAGGCGAGACAAGTTGGCTTGCGCGCCATGCGTTGGGGTGAATGGCCAATCGCTTGTATTTTTTATAAGGCAGCTTGCTTGGCTTATCTGAAAATACAGGGATTGGACAGAGCGGGTTGAAGCATAAGCCAACCTTAATTTTTTGGTACTTTTTCATTAAGGAAAAAGTACAGGAAAACCACAAGTCGAACTAAAGGGATAGAATTTCGACATCGGTATGTTATTTTGTAAGAGTAGAAGTGAAAATTAGTAAATGAAACTTGCTTTTGACATAGAATTCGAATGGCATGGCCTGCCAGACAAACGAGGCAGGCAAGACAGGTTAGTGACCCTGAATTCCTGTTGCAAAGCTGTGAGAAGCTCTATAGAATTTTAGCGCAATTCATCCCGCCCCACCAGCTTTGGGGTACAGACTAAAAATACCAGGCTATTTTGGTGTATGGGCCGTTTTTAGTTAACAGCAACCCTTAGCAACTTTGAACTGCGGCTCAAAAGGGATTTGGAGGTGTACCAAAAATTACAAACTCGGCAATAATCACCAACAAACCAAAGGAAAACACTTTCCATGCACTTTCGGACGCAACCATAGGCGCATGCTGATGGGAATAATCGTTTGCCCACCAATTTCCCGTAAGGGCGATTAAAAAGGAAACCACAATGCCAAATAGAGCCAATCCACCCCACATGACCATCTGGTACGCATTGTGAAGCAAATTGTAGACAAAAATCATAAGCATATAGGGAATAATCCCGCCGGCTATTACCTTAATTCTCACTCGTAAAGGAGTTTTTTTATTCAAGCCTAAATGCTGTTGCAGGTGCCACCAGAATAAGAATGAGAACATGAAGTATATGATGCCAATTGCAACAACAAAGGAAGTATTAAACCCCACATGCACCAAGCTACCCCCATCTCCAAAATACAAAAGAGCACCTAAGGACAGGTAGATGCCATTTATAAGAAATGCGCAGGCTGCCAATAACTTACTAAGCAACAAATACAAGGGTGCCTTAACTTTCTTTAGCATGAGGAGAGGCAGCAGTGCAAATAGTTGTCCGAATGTAACGCCTCCCCAAAGCACAAAGACGTTGAGATTTTTGCTTGCTGCCCAACTCCACGAGAAGGGGTTCAGCACAAATTCAATCATTTGCTCATCCACCATCGAATAGGCCAAAACATGTCCCAGTTCGTGAAGCGCAATGGCAATATTGTAGGCAATTGCGAAACCTCCCATAAACAGCAATAGTTGCTTGGCAGATTTGTTCTGTACATCTGTAGTATTCATGCTCTTTGAAGATTAGCATTAATGGTTCTTACTACACCAAAGCTCCCTGGAAATATAGCAAACCCGAGTGTTTCTGCAGTATGAAATCACAAGCCGGCACAAATCGGTTTTCTATTCCCGCCCCAGCAACTTGAGCATCAGGAAATGTTGACCAACCGCCCCGATAAATGTGGGTTGAACCCGGTAACGTATACCATATTTATCCGTTACTTCTTTCACTATTGGGGAAAGATCTTTATAATGAACATGACTGACATTAGGGAACAAATGGTGCACAGCATGGTAATTTAACCCTCCTGCCGCCCAGGTCAATAGTCGGTTATTGGGTGCATAATTGGACGTAACCAACAACTGGTGCACAAGCCAGTTGTGTTCCATTTCGCCCTTTTTGTTGGGTAGCGGATACTCCGAGTCCGGCATTACATGTGCCGCCTGAAATATCACGGAAAGCAACACACCGGCAATGAAATGCATGATAAAAAAGAACAACAGCGTCAGGTACCAGGGTATGGGCAGGAGGATAATGGGTAGGGCAAGAAATACAACATAATAGCCCAGCTTCGAGAGGATAAGTTCAAGCATAAGCGGGTAAAAGGACTTTCCCTCCTTTTTTATCAATCCCATCCTCTTGTACTTGTATAATTGTTGAAAATCCTTTGTAGTAATCCACATGATGGTCATGAGCCCATAAAGAATTGGCGCATAGATGTGCTGATAGCGGTGTATTTTGTGTAAAGGTTTGTGAGGAGAAAACCGAAGAATCTCAACGGGCTCGATATCGGCATCATGTCCGTGTATGTTTGTAAAACTGTGGTGGATATGGTTGTGCTGCATGCGCCAGGTAAAAGGGAGGCCCCCCAATAGATATAGGGTATAGCTGAGAAAATGAGTCCACCTCCGATGCTTCGAAAAAGATCCATGGTTTGCATCGTGCATAACATTCATCCCAATACCGGCCATCCCAAAACCCATCAGTATCCAGGCCAGTAAGATGAGCGGCGTGGAAGTTATCACCCCGCTAACCATCAATAAATAGGGCACAAGATATAACCCATGCATAATAATTGCCTTAAAAACAAGGCTGGTATTGCCATATTTCGATAAATCTTTTTGTGCGAAGTAGGCATCAACCTTTTCTCTTAGTTCAACCATAAAGTCAGTGTGTCTATCGGTGGCGAAATAAAGGCTATCTGTGCTCATAGTACCTGTTTGTTGGTGATTATAGGCTTCCTAACAAATTTACGCTACAGGAATAACAAACTCAACAAATAATGTAACTATTTCGGACCCAAAGAAAAAGCATCGCTACGGTCTGGAGGCAAAGCAGCTATACAGCTCTTTTTTACGTTATGTGAAGATCTGGCTTATGCGTTCTTGGAGGAAATTTATTCCAAATACTTGTCCTTTCACCCACATCTTCCTTAACACACTTACCGTAAATTCAAGATCTTCCCAAGCCCCATGCCGATATATTTTCTCATTGATTTTCGCCTATTCCACCGGAGTTAATTTAGCCGTGTAATCTCGAAAATTTCGTTCCGGTTAAACCGTTTCCAGTACGTTATAGCCAACTCCTCGATATACAACCAATAAGGATCGGTTAATGCGCCATAGGTCTTCACCCCGTAACGAATCTCCTCCTGCATCTGGTTGGCAATCTGTTCTTTCAGCGCTACGCTGACTCTCTGGCCATTGAACTCAAACACCGCCGACGGCGTGGTGGAAATACTGTCCGACACTGTAATCAATCCCTGACCCATGGTGGCGCCACTACTTATCTGCAGGCCATCGTTAAAGCAACTTAAGGGCGGCTCCAGCCCTGCATAACTAATTACCGAAAAGGTATTAACACCCACATTAAAGTAGTTGAGCATGCGCACCCCCATTTTCGCGCCAATGATTGAATAAATGCCCGTATGGCCATGAATTTCGTTGGTCAAAACTATGGCCTTCCACTCGGTTGCCCCATAACGAGCCAGGGTGGCATTGAGCATGTTGGCGTAGGCAGCAGTATAGAGCGAGGTATCCACCGGAAACCGTATAAACACCCGGTTATTCTCCTGTGCCGATGATGCCAACAGCTGATTGATAAAGGGGTGTATATCGGACGGGGCCAGCGCTCCGGGAATCGATACACGAGTAATATCGCCATCGGTTGTTTCACGGAACAAAAGCGGCGCATTCATATACAGGGGCACCATATCGTCCCACAGCTGCAAGTGGCTGGCCACTACTCGTTCCATAAGCTCCTCCTGTGCGTGTACCTCTGCAATCTGCCGGGCATAAACCGAAGCTGCCGTATCCAGTGCATTCAGGTACGCCTTACTGACAACCAATTGTGAGGTATTCTGAACAATTGCCAGTTCCACATCCAAAGCCTCGATATAGCGGTAGCTTTCCGGCGACACCTGATAGTTAAACCCCTTTTCAACAGTGTGGTTGTTATACCAAACAATGCGCTCAACCTTATCCAACATCTGCGGATTCGCCTTCAACCAATCGGCATAGGTTTTTAACGAACCCAAAGCCACCAGCGTAATCTTTTCGGAATAATCGGCAACCACTTCATTCAGCAACGGTATCGATTGGGGCCCGGAACCTTGAACCTTGGCGGGGTCGTTCACATGCCAATGGATACGCTCAGAAAATCCGGCCCATGCAGGCAAACGGAAATCTACCTCCTCACTAACGCCAACACGTATTCC
>JAWOEH010000063.1:0-3738 GCA_046482855.1 Bacteroidales bacterium
GCTCCTATCGTCTCACCTCTCACTTCTCACGGCTCCTATCGTCTCACTTCTTACTTCTCACCTCTCACCTCTCACGGCTCCTATCTGCTGTCTACAGGTTATTATTTATCATAAATTGTAAAATAGCAATTTATTTAATAAAATAATAATATGACAGAACAATTTAGACAGATTATTAGCTTTTTTGAACAAAAAGATTTTCAGAAATTAAAAGAAATAAGTAAAAAACCTGAAACCTATAATGAAAAAGGAATACAGGAACTTACGGAAATGCTTCTTGCTTCAAAAAGTGAAAATATTAAAGAATATGAAAAAAAACTCCAAAAATTTAAAGAATTTGCCCTAAAAGAAAATAACCTCGATTTTATTAACTATTATCATATACGTAAACATCTGCTTCATTGAAGAGTACCTGCAGGAAGAGCCTTTTCTTAAGGCGCGGATAACTTTATTAAAGGACGCAACGGTGCTTACTAATCAGCCCGACTTTGAGGCTGTTGTCGGTTCACTGAAAGACATGGCATTGCGTATTATCAAGCTTTCCACCAATATTCCTCAGGAAGCTTCATTTGCTGTTAAGAACATTGAGCACTCCAAATACCTGGTAAACTTTATATGCTCCAATACAGATATCGAGCTTGTTGGCAAACAACGGTTGCTTGAAATGGACGATTTGTATGAGCGAAGTATTAAGCTGATGGAGTTTTTGGCCAAGGAGATACAGATGCTTGAGCTAAAGAATGATATCCAGTCCAAGGTGAAAGTGGATATGGATAAACAGCAACGCGAATATTTTCTGCATCAGCAAATGAAGACCATCCAGGACGAGTTGGGTGGCAGCCCGGCTGACCAGGAAGTGAAGGAGTTTAAGGCAAAAGCGCGCAAAAAAAAGTGGCCTAAAGAGGTGAAAGAGACCTTTGAGAAGGAACTGAGTAAATTGCAGCGACTGAACCCGGCGGCTGCCGAATACTCGGTGCAAATCAATTACCTGCAGACTTTAGTGGAGCTACCCTGGGGCGAATTCACCAAGGATAATTTTGATCTAAAACACGCGCAGGAGGTCCTGGATGCGGATCATTATGGGTTAGAAAAAGTAAAAGATCGCATTTTGGAATATCTTGCTGTACTCAAGTTAAAAGGGGATCTGAAATCGCCTATCTTATGTTTGTATGGGGCTCCCGGTGTGGGAAAAACATCGCTTGGAAAGTCTGTGGCTCGTGCTTTGGGACGCAAGTATGTCAGAATGTCACTTGGCGGTCTGCACGATGAGGCCGAAATTCGTGGCCACCGAAAAACGTACATTGGCGCTATGCCGGGACGTATTATTCAAAACCTGAAGAAAGCCAAGTCATCGAATCCTGTTTATGTATTGGATGAAATTGACAAGGTGGGTAAGGATTTTCATGGGGATCCGGCTTCGGCACTACTTGAAGTGCTGGATCCCGAACAAAATAACGCCTTCCACGATAACTTCCTGGAAATGGAGTATGATTTATCCGATGTGATGTTTATTGCCACGGCTAATACAGTTGAAACCATCAGTCCTGCATTGCGCGACCGTATGGAGATGATCAATGTGAGTGGCTACATCCTTGAGGAAAAGGTGGAAATTGCCAAACGTCATCTTGTTCCCAAACAGTTGAAGGCACATGGCTTAAAGAAAACACAGTTGAATTTTCCTAAAGAAGTATTGGAATACTTGGTGGAAAAGCATACCCGCGAGTCGGGCGTACGTACCCTTGATAAGGTAATAGCTAAGGTAGTGCGCGCGATTGCCCGAAAACTTGCCTTTGAAGAACCTTACAATAAGAAGTTGACCGTTGCTGCGGTTCGCGAGTTTCTGGGACCCGCCGAGTATAGTAAGGAAAAGTACGAAGGCAATGAATTTGCCGGGGTTGTTACCGGACTGGCCTGGACGCCGGTAGGAGGAGAGATACTGTATGTGGAGAGCAGTTTGAGCAAGGGAAAAGGTCGCTTGACCACTACCGGAAACCTGGGCGATGTGATGAAGGAGTCAGCCGTATTGGCAGTGGAGTATATTAAGTCGCGTGCAGCCAATTTGGACATTAAAGAGGATACCTTTGATAATTGGAATATGCATTTGCATGTTCCTGAGGGGGCTATTCCTAAAGATGGCCCTTCGGCAGGTGTTACCATGGTTACCTCACTGGCCTCGGCATTAACCCAACGCAAAGTGAAAAAACAAGTGGCCATGACCGGAGAAATTACCCTGCGAGGAAAAGTATTGCCCGTTGGCGGCATTAAGGAGAAAATACTTGCTGCTAAACGCGCCAATATAAAGGAGATTATTCTCTCGAAAGAGAATAAAAAGGATTTGGAGAAAATTAAAGATATCTACTTAAAGGGGCTCACTTTCCATTTCGTAGATGAAATTATGGAGGTGTTAGATATTGCTCTATTAAAGCAAAAGGTAAAAAATCCTATTACGTTTGATTAACAGGTAAGTGTTTACTATAGAAAGGCTGCCCGCAGGAATTGCAGGGCAGCCTTTTCTCGTTGTGTAGCTTGGTTTTAGCTTTTCATTTTGTTATATACCTTGTTGAATTGGTCTTTCAACGAGGTCATGCCTTCGTCTATGTTGTTCTTCAGACGCTCCCAGTTATCCGAGGAGCTTTCGCGCAGTTCTGCAAGCCGCGTGCCCAATTTTTCTCGCTGTTCTTTCAGGTAAACGATTTCCCGGTCAAGGGTTTGCTTGGCATCGGTAGATGCAGAAGCGGCCTGTTTCTCCAGGTGACGAATCTTTTCCCCCATATCATCAAACCACTCTTCCATCGATTCGTAGAGGTTTAGTTTGTCAGCATTTACTTCCTTAATAAAGGTTTCGAATTCTGTAACCAACGGTTCCCATTGGTCATCTTTAGCAGAGGTGAGATCCTCAAAACGGCGCTTTAATTCTGCTCGTTGTGTTTTTAGTTGTTCGCGTTTTTGCTTCAGTTCAAGTAACCGGACTTCCGTTTCCTTTTCTGTTTGCTCGGTTTTTTGCTCAAGGTTATCAATCTTGCTAATTAATTCATCAACAATTTGAGCCGCTTCTTTTTCGTAGTCTTTTCTTTTTTCCATAATTTGTGCGTTGTAGGATTTTGTTTTTGTTTGCTTTCCTACTTATAATAAGGGGATAACCATGAAATTGTTCAACTAATGACCAAGCAAATAGAGCTTTTTGACCAACTGAAACAGCCAGTTGCGCTATTCTCAGAACCTTTGCGTATAGTATCTTTGGTACCGTCACTAACCGAACTGATAGCCGATGGTTTTGGCTTGACCGAGAGAGTTACAGGTGTTACGCAGTATTGTATTCATCCTGCTCACATTCGTGAACAGGCACACGTAGTGGGAGGACCAAAATCAGTGGACGTAGAAAAGGTAAAATCCTTACGCCCCCATGTGGTCATCGCTTCGAAGGAGGAGAATGTACAGGAGCAGATTAGAGAAATAGAGAGGTTTGTACCGGTATTTGTTACTGATGTTGTCGATTTCAGCTCCGCTCTGGAAGCCATCACACTGCTTGGGAATTTGCTAAATGTGCCTGAAGCTGCCCATAAGGTGCGTCATAAGATTAAAACTGTGTTTTCTGATTATGAACCTATACAGGAAGATCTTTCCGTGGCGTATTTAATTTGGAAAGATCCCTTGATGACTATTAGCTCCGGAACATTTATTCATGAGATGCTTACTTTTGCCGGATTTACTAATGTTTTTGAATCCAAGGGACACCGT
>JAWOEH010000094.1:0-14100 GCA_046482855.1 Bacteroidales bacterium
CTTTTCTTTGCCTATAGCAATTTTGCTTTTCGGGCCTTTTACATTGGCATTGGCCATACGCGTGTCATTACCTTTACTACCGCTTTTATGGCTGTGGTGAATGTGGTGTTGGACTATGCGCTCATCTTTGGGCATTGGGGCTTTCCAAAAATGGGACTCGAAGGAGCTGCTTTGGCCTCGGTGATTGCCGAAGCTTCCGCATTGCTTTTCTTTATGGCCTATACGCGCTGGTTTATCCGACGAAACGACTATGGGTTGTTTCGCTTTTCTGCCTTTAATGGCGAGTTGTTTGGTCGTATTTTTCGCATCAGTCTGCCCATGATGATGCAGAACCTGCTTTCGTTTGTGGGGTGGTTTTGTTTCTTCATATTTGTTGAGAAGATGGGCGAGATGCCACTGGCTATTTCCAATGTAGTGCGGAGCATTTATGTGATTATGCTCATTCCCATAATGGGGTTTTCATCGGCTACCAACACGCTGGTAAGCCTGCTTATAGGGCAGGAGCGGACCAATGAGGTGCCTTCGCTTGTGGCAAAAATTATGCGTTTCTGTCTGGTGCTGGTCATTGGGTTTGTTGCTGTTAATATGATCTTTCCGGAACAGATTCTTTCCGTATATAGCGAAAATCCCGAGCTTATTGCCGGAGCCCGCCCCGTATTGCGTGTTGTAAGTATCAGTGCCTTATTTCTGGGAACGGGGCTCGTGCTGTTTAGCGGTGTATCGGGGACAGGTAGTACGCAAATGTCGTTTATTATTGAGGCTGTTGGTGTTACTTTTTACGTGGGGCTAACCTGGGTGCTTACCTACTTTGTTCAGGATATTGCCTGGGTGTGGGCTGTTGAGATTTATTACGGGGCTTTTATAGGGAGTATTTCCTATCTGTACCTGTTGCGAGGCAATTGGCGAAACCGGGTGGTGTAAGTGATTCATTTTCATTAGATGTACAGGTTGAAAGTGGTACCCTGTTGATTTGAAAAAACCGATAATTTCCCTCCATGTAATTGTGCTATTTGTCTGGAAAGACTTAAACCAATGCCCGACCCATTTTCTTTTGTTGTAAAAAAGGGAACGAATATCTCCTCCTGCAGATCTTCCGGTATACCCCTGCCTGTATCACTCACTTTTATATGGCAATGCACTTCCTTGTATGGCGTTGCATCGATAGAAATATGACGTCTGACACTATTCGGAAGTTCCTGCATGGCTTCCATGGCATTGTTGATTAAATTAAGGAGGACTTGTTCCAGCTGATGCTGATCGCATTTCAGAGATAAACTCTCAGGGGCAATCTTATACTCAATGGTAATTTGGGCTTTGTTAAGATCTTCCTTTTTCAGTTGAACGATATTGGCAATGAGGGTTTGGGCAGGGATTTCTTTTACTAAAGGTTTGGGCAGGTGTGCCAGGCTTTTAAAATTATTCACAAAGTCCAACACGGCATGGCCTCTCTCTTCAATGAGATCAAGGCCGGTTACAGCTTGTTCAAGTTTCTCATCCGAGAGTTTATTCGCAGCAACGATGGTGTTGTTTTCTATGAAAAATTGACCAATTGTGCTGGTGAGCGAAGTTACAGGCGTTATTGCATTGGTGATTTCATGTATTAGTACGCGCATAAGTTTTTGCCAGGATCCGGCCTCTTGCTCATCCAGTTCTTTTGTAATATCCTGAAACGAAACCAGGTTTACCGTCTTTTCGGTAAATTTTATCCGGGCAAGGCTTACCCTCAGTTGCGAAAGACCCTTGTTGCCTTTGAGCTTGTGAATCCGTGATGTTCCGGGCTCTAATTCCTGAATGGTGCTGGTTAGTCTGGGGTGGAATTGACGTAGTGTTGACAATGAGTGGATCGTGTGGATAGGTAATAATTGCTTTGCTGCCGGATTGATGAAGATAATTTTTTCATTCTCATCAAATGCCAGTAATCCTATTTGTACGTGTTGAAGAATAAGATCATTAAACTGCACTTGTTCTTCTTTATCCTGCCAAGCTTGATGGATGATTTCATTTATCTCTTTCAGAAAATAATTAAGATCTTTGAAAGCCGGATTTTGCACCTGTGAAGGGTGCATGGTGCCACTGTTCTCTTTAATGTGTGTAAGCAGTTTTCGTAATTCTTTGCCTTGTGCATTAATATAAGAAATCAGGTTCCAGGCCTGTAAAATCAGGATGATGAATGTGGTAACTATCGAATACCAATAGTTTGTTTGTACTGCAAGAAATGCTGCTAGTAAGGCTGTAAGAGCAATGAATACTACCCTTATAAGTACACCGATGTAGAACCCTTTAAAGTTCATATTTCTTGATTTTGTTGTACAGGGTTTTTCGGGTTATTCCCAATTCATTGGCTGTACGGTTTATATTTCCCTGGTTGCGCTTTAAGGCTGCTTTAACGGCTTTTCGCTCCAATTTACTAAGTGTTGTTACATCATTATAGGCGAATTTCGATGCTGAGGCCGATGGGTCGTGAGTAAATTTTAAATAGTTGCTTTTAATGACGGATGCATCTGTCATGATGGTTGCATTTTCCATCATGTGTTGCAATTCCCGAATGTTTCCTGGCCAGGAATAGCTTCTAAGCCTTTTTAAAGCTTCATTAGCAATTTTTAAACCGGGTTTATTGTATTTTTTTCCATAGAATTTCAGAAAATAGTCAGCCAATAGCAAGATATCATCACCTCTCTCGCGCAAAGGAGGAAGGTGGATTTCTATGGTATTGATACGAAATAGGAGATCTTGCCGAAAAAGTTGTTCCTGAATGAGTTGTGGCAAGGATTTATTGGTGGCAGTTATCAGCCTTACATCCACCGGGATTGTTTTATTGGAGCCCAGTGGGGTAATGGTTCTGTTTTGTAATACGGTAAGAAGTTTGCTTTGCAAGGATACGGGTAAATTGCCAATTTCATCAAGAAAGAGGCTGCCGCCCGAGGCGGTTTCAAAAAGGCCGATACGGTCCTCCTCGGCATGGGTAAAGGCTCCTTTTTTGTGGCCAAAAAGTTCACTCTCAAACAGGTTTTCGGACAAGGCATTCAAATCGGCATGAAACAGCGAAGCTTCTGCTCTATTGGATAACCTGTGGATTTCCCGTGCAATGAGTTCTTTGCCTGTGCCATTTTCACCAAGAATGAGCACGTTGGCATCGGTGGGCGCCACCTTCTTTACCTGCTCCAATACCTTTTTTATAGGCAGCGACTCCCCAATCATTTGGGAGTATTGTTTATTTACCTCTTGTGCTAACCGGTTTTGTGTTTGTTGTAATTTGGTAATTTGTAAGCGCGAGCGGCGGAGTTCGTAGGCCGATTTTAGTGTAGCGATGAGTTTCGCCGGCTCATAAGGCTTCTGGATAAAATCGGTAGCTCCTGCTTTCATTGCCTCTACTGCCAGTTGAATATCTCCATAGGCCGTTATGAGAATGACTACTGCCTGAGGATCCTGTTCGCGGATTTTACGTAACCAGAATAAACCCTCGTTTCCGTTACGCGTGCCAGGCGAGAAATTCATGTCAAGCAGAATTACATCATACTTACCTGATTGGAGTTTGGAGGTGAATTTTGCAGGTTGGTTTATGGTGTCAATCTCTTTGAACTCTTGCCCTAAAATAAAGGCGAGTGATTTTAAAATGCCCATATTGTCGTCAACGATCAGAATACTTCCATTGATCTTTCCCATTGCCATTTCCTTTGATTTAACTGATAGCCTATTGAACTGCTTGATTCAATATATCCGTGAATGTACGAAAAGCGTTTATTCTTTACACCCTTATGGGTAAAAAGTATACACTTTGAGAGTTCTGATTTGTCGCTTATTGTGTTTAAATGATAGTTTATTAGGGTGTTGTGTGTTTTGGCACTCAGGTTGGTAGTATATTTAAAGAAACTGTGCATTATCGTATGCCGGGAAGATTATCACTATATTTAACCAATCGATTCGCTATGAAGACTTTTTTCGCTCTGTTTTTTCGAATTACCATGCGCAACCGGGCTTTTGTTTTGTTAAACACACTCGCATTAGCCGTTGGTATGGCTGTGTTTATCCTCATAATGCTTTGGGTAAAGAATGAATTTTTGTATGATAAATACAATGAAAACTATGATCGGATTGTACGGGTAAAGGTCGATTATAATCTAATGGGCGAGCGTGATGGTGCGGTGGCTAGTCCGGCTACATTGGCACGGGTGCTTCTGGAAGATTTTCCTGAAGTGGAGCATGTTGTGCGTTTTCGGGATTATGCGACCGAAAAAATTACCTACGATAATAAGACCTATACCGATGTTGATGTGATTCATGCCGACTCTTCGGTGTTCGACATCTTTTCGATTGAGTTAACTCGGGGGAATCCCGAGGTAGCCCTCACCCGACCCAATACCATTACCATAAGCGAATCGACGGCGCGTAGGTTCTTTGGTAATACCGATCCTGTGGGGCAGTTATTGCTGCTAAACAATGAGCGCACCTATGAGGTAACAGGTGTTTATGCGGATATTCCTGACCAGTCGCATTTTCATTTTGATTGTATTGCTTCGGTTTATGGTTTCTCTGAGGAGAGAGAGAATATATGGATTAGCTTTAATTTTCTTACCTATGTATTGTTGGCCGAGGATGCAGATCATGCAGTATTTGAGCGCAAATTGGATATGCTTGTTGATCAGTATCTTGCCGAGCAATTCGAACAATGGCTTGGCTCCACATGGGAGGAAATAAAGGAGCAGGGTACCTGGTTTAAATTTAGCATTCAACCCTTAACGGATATTCATCTTCATTCGAATTATGCCGGCGATTTTGAAGTTAACGGCGACATCCGCTATGTGGTAATATTTGTGGTTACGGCTATCTTTATTTTGTTACTGGCCTGCATTAATTTTATCAACCTATCAACAGCAAAGGCTTTAGGTCGTTCGCATGAGATAGGTGTGAAGAAAGTTTTTGGCGCACGTTTCCATCGCTTGGTTCTGAATCATTTGGGTGAGTCCTTTATTCTTGTTTTTTTGGCACACATTGTGGCCATGATGATGGTGGAGCTTTCGCTGCCGTTGTTTAATATGCTGGCCGGTCAGCAATTAGCAATCGATTACAGCAGTCCTGATACTTACCTGGGGATTTTAGCCATTGTTGTAGTTACCACCTTGCTGGCCGGAAGTTATCCTGCATTTTTTCTCTCGTCACGAAGTGCTCATGCAGCTTTGAAACGAATGCCTGCTATGGGAACACGTAAGTCACGATTACGCGATTTCATGGTTATTGGGCAATTTGTGATTTCTATTGTGCTGTTAAGTTGTACGTTGCTTCTGAATAAGCAGCTGCAATACATACAAAATAAGGATTTAGGGTTTGATAAGAATCAATTGCTTACAATCTGGAACACCGATCTGAGTATGCAACAAATGCATACCTTCCGCGAGGAGGTGTTAAAGAATCCACAGGTGGAGCAGGCTACCATCACCAGCTTTTTACCCATTCCTTCGGGAAGAGACAACAGAGTACTCTTTAAAGATGGCATTAAAACTACCAATCTTACTTCTTACAATCTTATGTATATCGATGATACTTACCTGGAAACACTGGGCATTGACATTGTTGAAGGAAGAGGATTCTCGAGCGACTTTGCCGCGGACTCCTTGGCTATTGTCATCAATCGTACAGCTGCCCGGGCTTTTGGTTGGGAAGATCCAACAGGCAAAGTTGTGGGGGTGCCATTTGGCATTGATCAGATCCAGGAATACAAAGTTATTGGTGTTATTGAGGATTTTCATTATGAGTCGGTTCACAACGCTATAAAACCGCTGGTATGCTTTCTCCAACCTACCGCAGGAGCCATTACATGCCGATTAAAGACAACCGTTCCAACGCAGGAAGTGTTAACCTCCCTTCGCAGTTCATGGAGTAACGTTAATCCGGGGCAACCTTTCCAGTACACCTTCTTTCAAAATCGTCTGGCGCGTCTCTACGACTCTGAAGTCAAGTTAAGCCGGATATTAGCTGTTTTTACCATACTGGCCTTTTTTATTAGTTGTCTTGGATTAATCGGCTTAGCCATATTTACAACCGAACAGCGTAAAAAAGAGATTGGTGTGCGAAAGGTTGTAGGCGCCTCGGGATTTCAAGTAGGACGGCTACTCTCTTTCGATTTAACAAGGCTTGTTCTCATCGCTTTTGTTATTGCTGCACCTACCGCGTACTTTGCCATGACCAACTGGTTTGAAAGCTTTGCTTACGCTACGAATGTTTCGTTGTGGGTATTTGTCATTGCCGGGTTGTTAAGCTATTTGGCCGGTTTACTTGCAATTGTCTACCAAGCCTCAATAGCTGCAGCAGCCAATCCGGTGGACACCCTTCGAGATGAATAGGACGTCTGCTTAGTTCGGGAAAGTGGAATAAAGCACATTTTTAGCACATTTCTTCAAAAAAGGGAGCCTCGCCACGCTCCCTTTTCCATTACTATCGTCAATATTGTTATTGCCGTACTTGATTGTCCGCTTTTAAGCATAAGAGGCTATTATTATGCACAAAATCAATTATTTGCCCCAGACCCTAAAGGGTGTAATTGATTTTCTTCTCTCCCTTTAGGCCGAGGCAATAGAAGAACCGCAGCGAAGCGGAGCTCGACGAAGTCAAAATCAAGAAATGCATTATGCATAAAAGCGGACATACATTTGCCGTATACCCGAAAAGAAAGACAATTTTTTTCTGATATTTTGTATCTTCAGAGAACAACCACCCATTGTTGCTGTTATGATTGTAATAATTGTTTTTTTTGACGACTTGTACATGAAAGTCGGGAAAAAGGATAAAAAAGTATTACTAGCAACTATGACGAAAAATACAGCCCACTCTTCCAGCGTTTCAAAGCTTCTCGATACCTATCAAGTGAACTCTGACAAGGGACTCTCCGGAGCTGAAGCCAAGAAGCGATTAAAAAGCATAGGTCCTAACCGGTTAACAGAAGAGAAAAAGAAGAGTCCTCTTCAACTTTTTTTAGAACAGTTTAAGAGTACTATTATCTACCTGCTTTTAGGAGCCGCAGTGATCTCATGGGCTATGGGGGAGATTCCCGAGGCAATTGCCATTTCGGTAGTGATCCTGCTCAATACCATTATCGGTTTTTTTATGGAGTATCAGGCACAAAATTCCATGGAACTCCTGAAAGAGATGGATAAGCTTATGGTTTCGGTTGTTCGAGACGGACAGCGGAAAGAGATGGATGCTGAAAACTTAGTTCCCGGCGACATTATTTTTGTTGAGGAGGGTAACTTGATTCCAGCCGATTGCCGCGTGCTGGAACAGAACGAGCTGAAGGTTAACGAATCGGCACTCACCGGTGAGTCCTTTCCGGTAAACAAACAAACCGATGCTTTAGCGGAGGATGTTCCTTTGGCCGACAGAACCAATATGGTTTTTAAAGGCACCTCGGTGAATATGGGTAATGGCAAATGTCTGGTGGTGGCAACGGGCATGGAAACAGGCATTGGAGATATTGCCCAAATGGTTTCGGAGGAGGATAAGGACAAAATTCCTCTGAACCGGAAATTGAATAAACTCTCGTCGCAACTGATATGGATTGTGTTAGGACTGGCGGGTGCTTATGCCGTTACGGGCTATTTTACCGGCCAACAGGTGCTACTTGTTCTTCAAACGGCCATTGCATGGGCTATTGCAGCCATTCCCGAAGGACTGGCCATTGTGGCCACCATTGCCCTGGCGGCCGCCATGCAACGACTGGCTCGCGAGAATATTATTGTTAAGCGGCTTGCGGCTGTGGAAACACTCGGGGAGACAACCACCATTCTGACTGATAAAACAGGAACTCTAACTGAGAATCAGCTTACTGTGGAGCAACTGCAAACAGCTGAAAAGCCAAGGAAGGCCGGTGAGTTTAACTGGAAAGAGCGTGCCGGGGAAGATCGCTTCTCAACATTAATACAAGTGGCAGCGCTATGTAATAATGCACACACCGACCACGAAAATCGTTCGCAAGGCGATACGGTTGAAGTCTCACTTATGCACTACATCAATACTCTGGAGTCGGGCTTGTTTGATTCCATAAACAGAGACTTTGAAAGGCTGGATGAGGATCCTTTTGATTCGGAAAGCAAATTTATGGCAACGGTTCATAAGAGTGACCAGGGCCGATTTTATGCTATGAAAGGAGCTGCTGAGCAGGTGCTTGATCGTTGCACCCATGTGCTTACCTTCGAAGGGGTGAAAGAACTCAAGGATAGCGAACGCGAGCAATGGCAGGAGCGTGATAATACGCTGAGTGCCGACGGTCTGAAAACGTTAGCTTTTGCCTACAAACAGAGCAAGGAGGAGCAACTCCTGGAAAAGGCCTATGTTTTTATCGGCTTAATCGGCTTTTTGGATCCCCCGCGGCCCGAAATTAAGGACGCCATTGCCACGTGTCGACAGGCAGGCATCCGTGTAATCATGGTTACCGGCGACCACCCTGAAACCTCGCGCAACATTGCCCGGCAGGTAGGTATCATCGATAATGGTGAGCCCAATGTTGTTACGGGAAGAGATTTGGAAGCGCGTCCCAAAGGGGCTCGTAGCACACTGCATGAGACCTCCGTATTTGCTCGCGTTGATCCGCGGCAAAAACTGGATATTTTGAATGTGTTTAAAGATGCCGGCGACATTACCGGCATGACCGGCGACGGCATGAATGATGCGCCGGCGCTGAAACGTGCCGATATTGGTATTGCCATGGGAAAACGCGGTAGCCAGGTGGCTCAGCAGTATGCCGACATGGTATTAAAAGAGGATGACTTTACCTCCATCATTACAGCCATTCGTCAAGGGCGCATTATCTTCACAAATATCCGCAAGTTTGTTGAGTACCAGTTATCGTATCACCTGAGCGAGATTTTGGTCATTGCCGCCATCAGTTTCTCCGTTTTTACTCTGCCCATATTGCCCTTGCAGTTGCTTTTTCTCAACTTGTTAGTGGATGTGTTTCCTGCATTAGCCCTGAGTTTAAGCCAGGGATTGCCGGGTGTTATGAAGCAACCGCCCAAAGACCCTAAAGCTCCCATCTTAACGCGTGAAAGCTGGAAGAAAATTACTGCTTACGGCACCATTATGGCCGTATGGGTAATTGGGGCTTACTTTTTTGGTCTCTTTTATCTTGATCTTTCCAAAGATATCATAAACAACATTACCTTTTTCTCGCTAGCTTTTACACAGTTGTTGCATGTATTTAATATGCGCGAGGCCAATGAACATCCTTTCCTCAACCAGGTAACCCGAAATAAATACGTATGGCAAGCCATTGCTTTATGTGCTGTTGTGCTATTGGGTGCCTATTTTATTCCCGGGCTTAATACCTTGTTGTCGTTCCAGCCAATGGGACTGGCTCCCTGGTTGGTTGTCGGGACTACCATCATCGGTGCCATTACTTCCATTCAGGTGTTAAAGTATTTTAAGCGAATAAAATAGATTGGAGAATAGATGGAAACTTCTGGAAAGACGATTTTTCCTTATTGTACGGGGTAATGTTTGTAAGTTGTTTACAAGCTAACGATGTACGGTTATGATCTTATAGCGTGATTATTTACTTTTGCTTGTATATTAGCAAGTAGTTGTTAATTGGCTGTTATACAAACTTCGAAAAAGTAAATATTATTCTTGATTGTCCGCTTTTAAGCATAAGTGGCTGTTATTATGCAGAAAATCAATTATTTGCCCCAGACCCTAAAGGGTGTAATTGATTTTCTTCTCTCCCTTTAGGGTACGGGGCAATAGAAGAAAATCAAGAAATGCATTATGCATAAAAGCGGACATACATATATTATTTCTTTATCTGAAAATGAAAACTTTTTGTTGGACTATTATTTTTCTTTTATTCGATTTTACCATACTTAGCGCACAGGAAACTATTACTAAAACAGTAATCGATGGCGAAACCGGTAATTCGGTAGTTAATGCTCATGTTTACATGCTTGATGCTTTAAGAACAGGCACTGTAACTAATAGGGACGGAGTATTTACTTTGAAATCAGTTGCTGACAGTAGTGTTTTGAAAATAAGTCATATAGCTTATGTTGACTTCATAAAGCCTGTTAGTAAAATGAGTTCTGATACAATTGTGCTTAAAACCAAAAGCAACAACCTGGAAGAGGTTGTTGTCAGGCCAAGAGGATCCATGCTCACAGGTAGAGCGCTAATAAACAATGTTATCGATTCATTGGAACGCAATCATTATGTTGAACCGGTAATGTATCAAGTATACGTAAGAGTTTCAGAATTTGAACAGGATTATTCCGAACTGCATGTTTTAAGTGAATATGTGTTCGATGTTTACCAAGATAAGAGGAGCAAGTCAGAAATTCAAATGCTTAAAACACGTGCCAAACCTTTTTCAAAGGCTGGGAGAAAGTACTTTAAAGATATGAGAATGATATCTGCCATCTCAATTAACGCTGATAATATTTTCAGATTTCAAGACGATATTTTTAAAAGGAGAAAACTGAAGCATTTTGAATTTTCAATTCATTCTGATCAAACCAACAGGAGTGATGATTTGATAGCGCTGCATTGTTTGAATAATCGGGATAACGAAAGATATGTGCTATTTATCGACAAAGAATCATATGCCATAAGCAAAATGGTGAAATATTATACCGATACCGATGAGGAGTTTCTGGAAATTGGGTTCAAAAAAGTAAATAATAAATGGTATTTGGATTATTCAAACAGAAAGAGACATTCTGATTTGTTTAGTAAATGGATGCCGAATTCAAATGCAATTTTTGAAAGAAAGGTGATTTATAATGTTGATGCGAATACCCAATATGATAAAGAGGTCTTTAAAACAGCATTTGATCTTGTTGCCGAGCCTATAAAACGTCATCTGGGAGATTGGTCTGATGATTTTTGGAAGGACTATAATTTTGTTCCTTTACCAACTTGGATTAAAGCTAAGATTGATAAGGAGAACAAAGAATGAATAATGCTGCGCTAATTCAATCTTTCTTTAACTCCATCTAGGATTGGGTTCTCTTGCTCATCTTCAACAGCTTTCTCCTGGATTGCCGGCACCGAGGCTGCATCGATAAAACCCTTTTTAACTGCATGACGGGCTGCTTCGGCCGTATCGTTGATTAACAACATGGGCACGCCCAGTTCGGCCATGGTTTTAGCTATTTCCATGTGTTTTTTCTTTTTTCTGCCTTTGTCTACGCTACGAATATAAACCGCTTTAATCCGGTTGGGGTATTTTTTTACTGCTTCCAGGTAGATCTCCGGATCCCGTTGGCCACTGTCGCCAATAAGAATAAAGGAGAGTTTGTTGAAGAAGGTAAAGAGGCGACCGATTTTTTGCAGTTTGTGCATATGTGTACCGCCACCCGATTTCCAGAATTTGTAGATGCTGTGTTGTAGCTCTTGCAACAGCAACGGGCCTTCGGGAATGGTATGGTAGGCAAAAAAGTCCTTCAGCAAATCGTACAGGTTCCATTCGCTGCTTGATACGTAAAAAAGGGGGTTGCTGCTCTCTTTTGCCTGTCGTCCCTTTTGCAGGGCCCGGTAAAAGGCAGCCACTCCCTCGAAGGGCACACGTGTGTGTGCATTCCGAAAGAGCATCAAACGGAGCTTCTTAAGCGCATTGGTAGCATGCGATACCATCACTGTGTCATCGATATCAGATATTACGCCGAGGGCTGTTAATTCCGGTACCATTACTACCTTGCCTGTGGCCTCGGTTTGGGGCTGCTCTTCCACAATCCTGTCGAGTAACCGGAAATGTGCCGTCTCAAAATGCAACTCCGAAATTTCTCCGTTTGTCAGGGAGAACTGACACTGAAAAATTCCCAATTCATTGGTCTCCACATGCTGTTTATGGTTCCGAAAAGTGACCTCTACGCGTGCGCCGCCAATTTCATCACTTGCATATCGCTTCAACATGGAAAGCATATTGGTGGCAAGAGATTGATTCTCGTGTGGTTTATGCAGTCCTTTGTCTTCCATTACGCTTCCGTTAATGAAAACCTCCCGGCCATTGCTAAAGCCCATATAGGGCACAATAACGGGTACTCCCAGCCAGCCCATCCGGTGCTTAACCCATAGGCGTATACGTTTAAACGGGCTGCGAACTTTGCGCAATATGTAGCGAAATGTTTTGGTGATTATCGGCATGTTCTATTGGCTTTTTATATCTTTAAACAGTTCAATTGTACTTTGTTTCAATAAAAGTACCGATTCCTTAAAATGATTCCAATGCAGCTAACCGAAAATACAAAGCTTCTTCTTGTGCTGAATCCCATCTCGGGGAATACTGAATATGACCGATTAAAGGAGATGAGTACGGATTTTCTTCGGGAGAGACACGTTGACTTTCAGTTGTTTGAAACTACCGGCGACCAGGATGAGAAGAAGATCAGGGAAAAACTTGATGATCTGAATCCCGAGGTGGTATTAACAGCCGGAGGCGACGGCACGGTAAATATGGTGGCCTCACAACTCCTTAACAGGGAGGTGGTTTTGGGAATTCTTCCAACAGGATCGGCCAATGGCATGGCTACTGAGTTGGGCATACCTGAGGCTTTAGACCAGGCACTTGATCTGATGGCCCGTGGCGCAACGCGCAAAATTGATTTGCTCCGGGTAGAGGATCAATACCTTGCTGTACACCTTTCCGACTTGGGTATGAATGCCCGCATTATCAGGCGTTTTGACGAGGCACGCATACGCGGATTTTATGGCTATGCCCGCCAGTTTTTTAAAGAGTTTGGCAATCCGCCCACCTTTACTTGCACGGTGTATGCCGACGATGAGCCGCCCAAACGCCACAAAGCGGTAATGGTAGTGCTCCTTAATACCCATGTATATGGTACGGGGGCTGTAATCAATCCTACAGGCAAAATCGACGACGGGCAATTTGAAATTGTTATCATCAAACCCTACCCCTGGTATTACATCTTGCGTATGTTTGTGGCTTTCTTTACCCGTCAGATTCACCGGGTGCGCCATGTACGTACATATAGCTGCAAAAAGGCCAGGGTAGAACTCAATCCTGCGCAAGAGTTGCAGGTGGATGGCGAACACAAAGGAGAACTCCGGACGCTGAATGCCCAAATCTTACCAAATGCTCTGCATGTGATTTATAATCCGGACCACAGACAGGGAATTTTGCAATAATTGAGGATGTTAGCAAACCAGCTTAGCCTTTGGAAAAAGTTCTTCGCTATCCGTTTACTTGAGCTCTTTGGGGACTGCTTATCCTTACAGGTTGCCGTGGCAAAGAGGATAAGACGGTTGTGTTTAAGGAGTTCTTGTTGAGATCGTTGGTGGATTTTTAGCGTAAAAACACATTCTTTTTGGATTCGGTAAGATCGCCTGGTGGCTCGGGCCTTATTGCATCAGATCTTTTTGCATCCATATCCTATCAAAGGTTTGTCCCTTTTTGCGACCCCTTTTTTTGAAGGTACCACAGTGCACAAACTCATTTTTCTCATGAAACCTAAGGCTTTGTTGGTTTTCGGAAGATATGTTGGCCAAAAGAGTGCGGATTTGGCATTCTGACGTTTGTTTTTCCAATTGAAGCAGGGCTTTTTGTGCCCAAACCCTTTTCGGTATGCTCCGGCGCAATGAAATAGGTGATAATGGCGGCGCTGTTGAATGTACTGTAGGGATTTAATTCGCGAAGAAAACAAAAGCCATCCGCCCCAAACCTCCCCTAATTACCGACCATTGCGAACGTAGTGAAGCAATCTATTATTTTACCCGGACACCAATGATTATTTATAAATCTGCACTTCTACATTCGGTAACTGTTTTGTGACAACGACACGGCTTTTTGCCTACCTTTGCGCTCTAATTTCTTGTTTATGCTTACCAATACGCATCAATTTACCAAGGAGGTGTGTGGTTACGAGCTCGACTCGTATGGACACCTGAATAATGCCAACTATCTGAACTATGCCGAGCAGGTTCGGTGGGATATTCTGAAGGGGCGCCATTTGCACCAACTTTTTGTAGACAAGGGGTACATGTTGGTTGTAACCGAGGCGCAAGTTCGCTATGCCCATGAACTGAAGGTGTTTGATCAGGTAACCATCCACACCACTTACCGAAACGAGAGTTTGTATTTGATATTCGATCATATCTTCCGAA
>JAWOEH010000150.1:0-61055 GCA_046482855.1 Bacteroidales bacterium
ACAGCTTTGGTATTCAACCCGCAAACAGGAGCCGTTGCCCGCATGTATTTTAAAGGTACAGCCACAGTGAGCAACGAAAGAGGGGAACCCTTCATCAAAGGGGCAAAGATTCGTGAAGCAATTAACAGATAGTAGTCTAAAGCGATTTTTTACTGCTCCCTAGTTAGCAATTGCAATACCTCTTTCCGATACGACCGACCAATGGGCAGGGTCGTATCAGCCAAATCGACATGTGCCGAAGTAAACGCACCCACATAGGATACATTTATCAGGTACGAGCGATGGATACGCAAAAATTGTGCACGTGACAGGCGTTCCTCCATTGCCGACAAGCGCTCGTAACAAATCAACACACCACGTGTTGTGTACACCTTCACATAATTATCCAGGCTCTGCACATATTGAATTTCAGATAGAGGCACCCGGTGATACTTCTTATCGGCCAACAAATTTACATAACCACTGCCCGACGATTCGGCTATGGCAGTTGGTTGTCGGGCATTGGCATACTCAAGAAACTTGTCCCATGCCTTCAGAAAACGGGCAAAAGCTATCGGCTTCACCAGGTAATCGAGCGCATCCAGATCAAAGGCATCAGCAGCAAACTCGCGGTAGGCTGTTGTAAAAACAATCGGGGGCGGTTTTTTCAACGATTTCACCAAATCCATGCCCGATAGCCCGGGCATATTGATATCGAGGAACAACAAATCGCAACTTCCCTGTTGCAAAGCCTGAACGGCATCAATAGCCGAAGTAAACTGCCCGACACACTGCATACCGTCAATCTTGCTGACATAATCACACAATATTTTCAGCGCAACAGGCTCATCGTCCACAAGCATGCATGTATAAGGTGTTGTGTTATCCATAAATATCGGTATTAAGGCTGAGCTCAACCAGGTGATGCTTTTCGCGAATCACCTTCAACTGATGCCCCTCTGGATACAAAAGCTGCAACCGCTCGCGAATATTGGGTAATCCAATGCCCCCGGCAGTTTTTGTGTGTTTATTTTTGGTAAGATCGTCCCCCACACTATTTTCAACACAGAAGCACAAATGGCTATTCTCTACTTCCAGACTGATCTTGATAAAAGCCCCTTTCTCATGAAAGTTGCCGTGTTTGAATGCATTCTCGACAAAAGGAAACAGCAACAAAGGCGCTATACTAACAGATGGAAAAGGCTCGGGCAAATCAAGCGTTAACGGCAACTTATAAGCCCTTCGCGATTGCTCCAGCCTGACAAAGCGCCTGATAAAGTCCAACTCATCTGTTAAGCGGATAGTTTGTCGGTTGCATTTATACAAAATAAAATCGAGCATTTCGGAAAGATCCAGAATCATCTCTTTCGACCGCTCCGGCGAATCTTCGATGAGCCCATATAAATTATTCAGCATATTAAATAAGAAATGAGGATGCAATTGTCCCTGCAGTAGTTCAATACGGGCCTCTTTGAGTTTACTTTCCACCTCTTTGCGTCGCTGCACTGCCTCCTGCTTCTCCACCTGGCGCCGGTAGGTCTCCTTGACAAAGTGCAAAATGGCCGACAACAATACAATCAGATACGTACCGGAAAGCAAAAGTGTGATGTCGGCTGGTTGTGGCACAACCAATTGCGGCATGTAGTAGCCCGAATAAAGCAAAATAAGTATAAGAACCAGAAAAGTCAGCCAGAAGGAAACCACCAGGGTAAACAGTAACAAATAGGCAAATAAGCCTATCTTTCCCCGAAACAAAAAGCGATGTATCAACACCCGGTTAATCACCTGCGACACGCCCAGGCTCATCAACAACAACAAAGTCACTAACACAATGCGAATACCCACATCGTATGTGCGATTGGTGAAGACAACGAAAAGCATCACAACAGCAAGCGACCAAAAAATCAACTTCGCTGTGGCACTTTTCCGAAGCAGCAATTGATGATAATCCTCTGACAGTTCCATACAACCAAAGATACAATCTTTCCAGGAAGCAGATTCTTTTTTTTGGCGAACTACCCAATATGCCCCCTGAAGGTAAATGATTACCTTTAGCGTATTAGTTGTGTTGTTTAATAGCAAGGAGTGGTCGTTGGCCAAGTTTGTTTCCGATTCAGCAACAAGTCCTTTAACATTGCTGCATAAACCTTTAAACAAACTATTATGATTGCAAAACATTTTTACGAAGGCGGTCCTTTGTTTATGGCAATGATTTATGCCCTATGGATTTTGGCTCTGATCATGGCCATTCGCTGGATCTACATTTACATAAAGGGTAGCAGTAACGAGGCAAAGCTCAAGAGACAGAACAACTCGATTCTTTTTGTAGGAAGCTTTGGATTTCTGCTGGGTATTTTTGGCCAAGCCATTGGGTTGTACGAAGCCTTTCAGGCTATCTATACAGCAGGCGACATCTCACCAGCTCTTATAGCCGGCGGCCTGCGTGTTTCCATGCTCACCACACTTTATGGGTTTGCATTGCTTTTAGTTAGTTCGCTAATATGGGTAACCTTCCGTCACCTGAACAAGGCGTAAAATGGAATGTTCCCGGGTTGTTCTGTAAACAAGAAGGAGTTAACAAGCTTGACTTGTAAGCAGAACAACCATTTTTAACCCGTTTGGCTCATCTCCAGCAGGGCCTTTTTATTGTGAATCACCACCTGGTGATTGCTGTTGGAGATAAACTTCTCTTTCTGGAATTCCTGCAATGTGCGCACTACACTCATGGTTGACATACCGCTCATCTCCGCCAGATCTTTGCGCGAGAGTGCCAGGTGAAAGGCATCCTCTCCATAAACCTTATCGGCCAAATAAAGAAGGACATCGGCCATGCGCCCATTCAATTGTTTCATGGTGAGCGACACCATTTTTTGCCGCGTAGCTAACAAATCGGCATTGACCGACTGAAGCACCTGAGCGGCAAAAAGACCATTCTGCTCCAACAACTGCTCTATCACTTTCCTATCAATGGCACAAATAAAGGAATCCTCAAGGGCAGCAATGGAATATTGGAAATGAGCACCCCCAAATAACGAGGCCAACCCTAACATCTTGCCGGTGCGGTGAATGCTATATATTAAGTTCGAACGATAATCCACTTCATTGTAAACCTTCACCAGTCCCTTTTTCAAATACAACATATGCGTAATGAAGGCACCTTGTTTGGCAATGGTTTCCCCCTTTTTAAAATGCAGGTGTACTTTATGGTCGCTTACTTGCTGTAGCTCTTCAGAAGTTAGCTTTTCAAAACAGGCCGACTTTGCCGGACAATTCATACACATGCCAAGAGCCTTATCGGCAGAGGTAGTTTTATGCAGTGTATTCATTTCAAGTGGGTTAAATAAAAAAATCACACATCTCTAAGATACAATATATCTGGCGCAATAAAAAGGTTGCGCTATTTTAATTCAAAAACCAATGTGCCAAATCTACAAAAACTTTTGTTAATATCTTAACACATCTATATTTGTTAATAAATCAATAACAAAAACTGATGAACATTAAAAACATCCTGCTAACAGCCCTCATATTGTTGTTGTTCTGGTTGTTACTCGTAAATGATTTCACCCTCACCTCTCTTATTTTGGGTATGGCTGTAGCCCTTATTCTGAGTGTGGTACTGTGCAAATCATGCGGTGTTTTTTCCGATGTAAAACTTACCCCTGCATCGTTTTATTACACCTTTGTGTACCTGGGCATTTTTTTACTGGAGCTAATTCAATCCAACCTGGATGTTGCCCGTCGTGTAATTTCCCCTTCGCTTCCCATTAAACCGGGTATTGTGGAGGTAAAAACGCGTCTGACCTCACCCATGGCCCGTTTGATTTTAGCAAACTCCATTACCCTCACACCGGGTACCTTAACGGTCGATCTTACCGGCGACAAGCTTTACATACACTGGATTGAAGTACGGGCCGAAGATAGGCAGGCAGCAACGGAATACATTGTTCGCAAATTTGAAAAATATTTAGAAAAAATTTATGATTAATCTACTGCTTACCCTTGCATTAGGATTCATGCTGGCCGCGATGGTTGTGGCAGCAATCCGGTTTTTTATGGGCCCCCGGACAACCGACCGGGTGATTGCATTCGATGTGTTAACAATTACCTCGCTGTCGCTCATAGTATTAATCGCTTGGTATGCCGGGCGATCAATCTACCTGGATATTGCCATTGTATATGGTTTATTAAGTTTTTTAGGGGTGATCATCATTGCCCGTTATTTAGAAAAAGGATTATAATTAAATAGGAGACGGATGGAAGAATTAGGCGCAATCATTGTCCTTATCGGATCGATATTTTTATTTCTGGGAGCTTTAGGTTTACTGCGCATGCCCGATAGTTTTACGCGTATACAGGCAGGTACAAAAGCCTCTACACTGGGAACCTTACTCACAACAGCAGGTTTTATCTTTCTTGCACCTGCATGGTGGGGCAAGTTGGTAATTCTCATGGTTTTTATCATGTTAACCAACCCCATATCGTCGCATGTATTGGCACGTGCAGCGTATCATATAAAAACACCACTTACCCCGCGCACTGTGGTGGATAAGTATAAGCCATCGGAAGCTCCTGTTGTTGAATCGACAAAATCTGACACTCATGCTCATTAAATTATTGGCTTTGGTATTGGGGCTACTCATTCTTGGGATTGCCTTATTTGCCTTACACGCAAGAAAAGTTTCGGTAGCCATTCTGGGTGCCGGAGCCGTTAGTCTGCTGGCCTCCGTAATGTTTCTGCTGATGGCGGCCCCCGATGTGGCCATGACAGAAGCAGCCATAGGTAGTGGACTTAGCACCATCATCTTTTTTTATGTACTCAATAAAATCCGTCAACAAAATGGTTAGATATATCATTGTACTGCTTTTGCTCATCGGGTTTGGCGCCATGCTCTATCCGCTTGTAGTCGAGTTTCAGAGCCCGGAAAAACTCCCGGAGGTGGCCTCAGTGTATGCCCGGCAAGGTCCCGGAGAAGTAGGGGCTGCCAACCTGGTTACAGCTGTTGTTGTTACCTACCGCGGACTTGACACCCTGGGCGAGGTGACCATCTTGTTTTTGTCAGCCGCAATAGTTGCCTTTATGTTAAAAATGGCACAAGAAAATAAACAATCACGCACCTTTCACCCGGTAAGTGAAATTTTGCAAACCGGATCAAAAGTACTTACTCCCGCGGTCTTCCTGTTAGGGGTTTATGTATTTATTCACGGGCATCTGACCCCTGGTGGAGGCTTTCAGGGAGGCGCCATACTGGCCTCGGGCTTTGTGCTAATGCTTTTGGCTAAACCCGATCTTCGCTGGAATAAAAACCTGATACACACAGTAGAATCCATATCAGGCTTTGCCTTTGTATTCATCGGAATCCTGGGAATTATATATGCCGGAGGATTTTTAGACAACAGCCTGTTAGCCCTGGGCACTTTCGGAACAGTACTTAGCGCAGGTGCCATTCCTCTAATTTACTTGTTTATCGGGTTAAAGGTAGGCGCTGAACTGGCATCGATTGTAGGGAATTTACAAGAATCGCAAAATCAAACTGTATGAACGCATTAGGACTGGAACAGATTGCCCTGGCTATCGGTGTGCTCTTGGCACTCATTGGTTTGTGGGGAATTCTCACACAAAAACATATCATAAAAATGATTGTAGGTTTTGCCTTACTGGACACAGGCATCCATCTGATTATGATAGCAGTGGGGTATGTAAAAAACGCCACAGCCCCCATAATTAGCGAAACCGTTACCAAAATCAATGCAGCAGAAAAAATTGCCGACCCCATTCCGCAGGCATTGGTATTAACGGCCATTGTCATTGGCCTTGGAATAACTGCACTGATGCTGAGCTATGCGCTAAAAATGCATCAGCAAAAGAAATCATTGGAAATCAATCAATATAAAGAATTGAAATGGTAGGACCTGTGTACATTATAGCGGTAGCCTTAGGGCTGGCCTTTTTACTGGGCTTTTTAAAGCATGGAAATCAACGCCTTTCACTCTTGCTCATGCTAGTGGGCGTAGGGTTTATGGCATTTACTTCCGCACAATGGCTAACCGCCCATTTAAGCGGAGAAGCAATTGAAAGCACCCAATTTACTGCCGGCTTCAAACCGCCCTTCTCCATCAGTCTGCAGATGGGCTTGGCCGAAGCAACCATTACCGGTATGATCAACCTGTTTGGACTCCTCGGTGGCCTGTACCTGTGGCGGCGTCTTTTTAAACTGGGCGTAAATGCACAAATCATCTATCTGGTTACCTTAATGGGCCTGAATGTGATTGTGATGACCCGCGATATCTTTAACCTGTTTGTATTTTTTGAGGTGAGCAGCATTGGTATTGTAGGACTCATTTTGCTACAACAAAAAGCCCAGGCGCTCTCCTCTGGTTTTAAATACTTAATGGCAACAGGATTAATCTCCTCATTTTTGCTCATTGGGATTATCATGATCTATCGCTTCTCCGGTACCCTCTATATAAACGATCTTTTAGCGGCTAACCTGGGAGTTAGCAAGGGTGTAATGGTATCCCTCTTTCTGTTGCTAATGGCGTTAATTTTGGAGCTAAAACCCTTCCCTGCCAATGGCTGGGCACTGGATGTTTACCAAAGCAGCCACCCGGGTATTGGAGCCCTCCTATCGGGTGGGTTTGCAACGGCTGCCCTGTTTGTGCTGTATAAACTATGGCCCATATTCCCTTATCATTGGAGTGTATTTGTTGCCGTGCTGGGAGGAATCACCTTTTTGGCCTCCAACCTGCTGGGTTTGAAACAACAAAACGCAAAACGTCTACTAGGATACTCCAGTGCTGGACAAGTGGGCTTACTATTGGCAGTTCTGGGGTTACAACCTGTTTTGGGTAGCTCCTTCCCCTTCATCGCCTTAACCCTGCTGGGCAGTCATTTTCTGGCAAAAAGCGGCCTATTTTGGCTCGCCGGTATTGTCAACCAACAAAATATCAGGCAGTGGAGCGATCTGCGAAAGCACCCATTAACAGTTGTACTGTTTGCCCTATTTATTTTTACGCTTTTAGGGCTCCCCCCGTTTCCCTCGTTCTTCGGAAAATGGCAATTGATAATGGAGTTATCGGGAGCCCAACAATTGCAGTGGGTGGTGGTTATTTTGCTGGGTAGTTTTTTCGAAGCAGCCTACCTGTTCCGTTGGTTTGGGTATGTGTTAAAGGAAGATCTTTCCGAAAAAACGCCTGCGGGCTTCAAGCACGTGGAAAAATTTATCGGCCCCATTGTGTTTGGCTTATTATCGTTACTGGGGGGGTACTATGCAGCCCTATGGTTGAATGAATCGATGCTTGTTGTTTACATTCCGTTGCTGTTTATTGCTGCTATCGGACTCCTGGATTTTCTACCGGCCTGGACAAAAAACACCCTCTCCATCGCAGCCATGGCTTTTTATGGAGTGACTAAACTCCCCGGTTTATATGAAGCCGATTTGCTTCGGTTTATCTTTATGGCCATTTTTATTGTAGGCGGTATACTTACCCTCATTGCAGGGTATCACTATAAAGGAACAAGAAAAGGATTTTATCTGCCTGCGCTACTCATGTTTGCGGGTTTGGGTGGCATTATTGAAGCCCAAAGTCTGTTAGCTTTCTTTTTCTCATGGGAACTTATGACCATCGGTTCTTACTTCCTGATTATCCGGGGTAAACGATCGATGAAGCATGGTTTGAGTTATATCCTCTTTTCCCTGGGCGGAGCGTATCTGCTGCTCTCGGCTTTTGGTTTACTCAATGCACAGGCAGGAGGAGCCATTAGCGCTTTCGCCCACATGGGCGCACAAACAGCCCTCATTTCAACACTTCTGGCCATTGGCTTTATGACCAAAACGGCCTCTCTGGGCTTACACATTTGGCTCCCCGGAGCCCATGCCGAGGCCGAATCGGATGTATCGCCGATGGTTTCGGCCATTTTACTGAAAGCTGGCGTATTCGGATTGATCCTTACTATTTTAGGAATGGGTGCCGAACAAGCAGGAGGCAGTAAGCTTTTATATGCACTAGGGTGGCTGGGCGCCATAACAGCGCTGGTGGGAAATTTGGCCGCAAGTTTACAGGAAGATGCCAAACGGCTACTGGCTTACTCCAGCATTGGACAGCTGGGCTATATTTTGTTTGCCTTTGCCATGGCCACACACCTGGGCTGGATGGGTGGATTTGTGTATGTAATCAACCACTTTGCTTTTAAAGCAGTGCTGTTCCTTACCATTGGTGCCGTAGTATTGCGCGTAGGTACGCATAATATGTACGAAATGGGTGGTTTAATAAAACGCATGCCACTGGCCTTTATAGCTGTTTTAATGGGTATCATCACGCTTTCAGGTGTTCCTCCTTTGTCGGGATTTGCAGGTAAATGGTTTTTCTACCACGCTTTGATTTTAAAGGGGTGGTATTTTCAGGGTGCTCTTATACTTTTTGCCGGAATTATCGCCTTTTTATACAGCTACCGATTGATACAGACTGTTTTCCTGGGACAACTAAAAGACACCCATCGTCAGGTAAAAGAGATTTCCATCTGGTTCCTGATACCCATTTACCTCCTGTTGGCTGGTATTATGGTATTCTCTGTAAAGCCCGATTGGATTCTGGCGCCAATCAGTAACTATCTGGCAGCAGCATTCCCATCGAACCAGGTAGTTTGGGACGGAGCCGCTGCCACTACTTCCTTAGGCTATTGGAATGGCACTTGGGTAATGATTATTGTAGGCGTAATGTTTATGCTGATTTTAGGTTGGCTGCTATGGCTAAATGCCCACGCCACAAAAGTGAAACAATTCAATATGGTCTATTCGGCTGAGCGGCCATTCCGCCCCGAGACCACACACATGGCGCATAATATGTATGCAGGCTACAACAAAGCATTAGGTTTTTTGGTAGCTCCCGGCATTACGCGTTTTTGGCAAGCTATAACCGATTTTACGGAAGATATCGCCGATTTTGTGCGGCGTATCTATACCGGCAACGGACAAACCTATGCCCTGCATATTGTGGCCTATCTTGTAATCATCTATTTCGTGATCTTCTAAAGTGTACTGACTTATGAATGAAATTGTAATAAAATTAGCCTGGACACTCCTGGGATTATTCATCGTATTGAATTGGGGTATGTTAATGGGGGCTACCATGCGCAAGCTCGTAGCTAGGGTAGCGAACCGCCATGGAATACCGTTCTACCAACCCTGGCTAAACTTAATTAAGCTTTATGGCAAACGAACATCCATTTCCCATGGCGTAATGTTTTACCTGGGTCCGGTATTTCGTCTGGGTGGCGGAGTAGGTATTTTCCTGTTTCTTCCCCTGATATATGGTTCTGAGCACTTTAGTAACTTCTCCTGGGCCGGAGATTTAATCTTGATTCTCTATTTCCAGTTCTTTGGCATGCTAGGCATGGCTTTAGGAGCAGGTGAAGGCGGACATCCCAACTCGGTAATTGGTATTACCCGTGGATTGGCACAGTTTACTACCGTGGAAATTCCCCTGACACTGGCAGTTATTTCTCTGGCTTTGCAATACCATACCCTGTCGATATCCGAAATTGTAGCCGCCCAACAAGGGGGTATTGCCAACTGGACTGTGGTAACCAATCCACTGGCCACTATTGCCGCCATGCTGTCGCTATTGGGAACTTTCCGCCATGCGCCTTTCAATTTGGTAAAAGCGCCAAATGAGGTACCTATAGGGCCCCCTACTGAGTATCACTCGGCATTTCTGGGTGTACTCCAGACCAATGGAGCCATTCTCCATGTGGTTGAGGCTGCGCTGTTTATGAACTTGTTTTTTGGCGGCGCCACTAATTGGGTCGAATTTATTGTAAAAACGTTCTTTATCTATTTTTGGTCAGTATTTGTGGGAGTTGTATTCCCTCGTTTCCGCATTGAACAGTCGGTTACCTGGTTTTTAAAGGTACCTCTGTTAATTGCTATCCTGGCCGTTATTCTATATATCTAACTGCAAACCGATAAACTATGTCAGATACACATAATCCATTTGAGGAAGATCCCCGGGAGTTCGACAAGTTCCTGGACGACGATAGCAAAGCAAGACAAGTTACCGGTCCCGACGGAAATTCCTTCGAGGTAGATCCGATGCGCGATTACTTTTGCGATAAACGACCTGAGGTTGAAGTGCCAAAAAATAAAGTGATTGAGAAATTTCTCAACTGGGCACGAGCCGAATCACTATGGGTACTGGGTTTTGGGACAGGTTGTGGAAGCATTGAAATACCGCCTTTATTATCTCCCCGATTCGACGCCTTTCGGTTTGGTGTGCAAATGCGCCCAACACCCCGGCAATCGTCGGTACTCATTATTTCCGGCTACCTGGCAGTAAAGACATTGAAACGGGCCATTCGCACCTATGAACAGATGCAAAGCCCCAAATACGTTCTGGCACTGGGAAGTTGCACCATTAATGGCGGCATGTATTACGACTCTTACAACACCATCAACCGGGTTGATTATTACCTACCGGTAGATGTATATGTTGCAGGTTGTATGCCCCGACCGGAAGCACTTCTGGCAGGATTTAACAAACTAAAGGAACGCATTAAAGCAGGACGTGCCGAAGGAGCAAATAAATATGCCGAGGAGTTTGACTGGTATAAAGCCAATCAGAAAAAGATTATTAAAAACTGGAATATGCCCGACTACAACTGGTAAGAAATACTTGAAATCCGTTGTAAGTTGACCATTCATAAAAAATTTGATTGTGCATATGGAAAAAATTATCCAAAATATAACGCAGAGGTTTTCGGTTTCCGATTCGGTTGAAAAGCGCGATAACCTGACCTTTGTAACTGTCAAACAAGACCTGGCCGTGGCGCTCATTACGCATTTACGCGACATTGAAGGATTTGCCCATTTCGTGCTGTTAACAGCTGTCGATTGGATTGAAGAGGAAAAATTTCAACTGACCTACATTCTGAATTATCCCGAAAGAAAGATCGATTTAGGCATTCGCGTTTATATCGACCGGAACAATCCAACCATGGATTCTGCCCATCATTTATGGGAACAGGTCGCCACTTATCAGCGCGAGCTGAAAGAGATGTTTGGCATTGATTTCCCGGGCAGCCCACGAGTAGATGAATCATTCATTCTGGAAGGCTGGGACAATATTCCTCCTTATCGGCGCGACTTTGACACATTAAAATATGCGGAAGAAACCTTCTTCCCTCGCGAAGGAAGAGAAACCAACGATCCGGCAACATACATGAAGAAAAAGCTTTATCCCGATGAAGAAAAATAATTGGCAATGGCAGCCCGATCGGGCAAAATATCCGAAAGTTGATGCTGCAGGCAACCCACAGATAGACTTGGCCAGTGAGAAATATGTAAAATTATGGCAAGGGCCTAACCATCCGGGGGTTACCGGAAACATGTCGCTGGAGTTGACCCTGAGCGGCGATGAAATTGTGGACGCAAAAACCCATGTGGGCTATCTCCACCGTGGATTTGAAAAATTGATGGAACGTCGTACCTACATGCAATGTTTTCCTTTAAGCATTCGTATGTGCGTGCCCGAAGCCGATTCAAACGAATACGTATTGGCACGTTGTATTGAAGAGTTATCAGGCATCGAGGTGCCGGAAGCTGCCGAATGGATGCGCACGCTTGTACTGGAAATGGCACGGTTGCAAGTACTCCTGCGTACCGTACCCGGACAGGCCGCAACGCTCTCTTTGGGTCTTGGCTCGCAATGGGGAATGTACCTGCGTGAACTTATTCTCGACAGATTTGAGGAACTTACCGGCGGACGTATTTACCACATGTTTATTGTTCCCGGAGGAGTGAGGGGCTTACTTCCTGAAGGATTTAAAGACCGAATGGAGGAAAACCTGAAAAAAATTGAAGAATTCGTGGGTAAGATCGAAGATTTGATCTTTACCAATTCCGTATTTAAAAAGCGTACCATTGGCGTAGGGGTTATCGACCCCGCATGGGTGAACAAATATGGCATTGTCGGTCCCAATGCCCGGGGAGCCGGATTTCACCGGGATGTAAGGAAGGACTATCCGTACTTGAAGTATGACGAGTTGGATTTCGAACCTTACGTAGGCACCGATTCGGATATCTACACACGTGCTCAGGTGCGAAAGCACGATTTGCTCATGACTGTTGATATTATTCGTCAAATTTTGGCTCGCATACCGGAAAAAGGCCCTATTCGAGCCCGCACACCCAACGTATTGCACTGGGAAATTCCCAAAGGTGAAACCTATGTGCGCTCCGAATCGTCGCGTGGAGAATACGGTATGTATATGGTTTCCGATGGGTCGAAATACCCGCGCAGAGTAAACCTGCGAGGCCCCAGCTACACACACGCGGTAGCATTGCTGGAGCGTATGCTTATTAATGCCAACATTGCCGATGTGCACGCCATTATGGTTTCTCTGCAAACCTGTCCGCCAGAAATTGAGCGTTAACAGGGAGTATTACGATAGCCGGCCGATCTTCCCGAAAAAGAACGGCAACAAATAAAAAGATGACGTTAATAAAAGTTACAAATTATGAGCTTGAAAGATATACTCACTCCCTTTACAGCCTGGAAAGGGCTATTTGAAGAGTCCGTCACATTGAAAGACCCCATCAACGAGCGGCCTGGCGCCGACAGGTATCGGGGATTTCACAAAAATGACATGGAGACTTGTATTGGCTGTGGTACCTGTGAAGAAATTTGCGAAAATAAAGCCATTGACATGGTGCCCGTTGAAGGAATTAAAACCACCGATGGCGATAGTGGCTTGCGCCCACGTGTAGATTATGGACGTTGTTGCTGGTGTGCCTTATGTGTGGATGTGTGTACAACAGGTTCTCTTTCACTTACCAATGAATATATTTGGGTTTCGGAAGATCCGGAAGAGTTCCGTTTTGTGCCGGGCGCTGAGAAAAAAGAGTGGGACACAAAAGAAAAAGGATGGCACAAACCGGAACACGATTACCACCTCTACCCGCCCGACCGCATAGAAATGCAACACCTGCATCCGGAAGAACGAAGCGACTCCTTTGTAGAGTTGGTAAAGGGTTACTCGGCTGATGAGGCAAAAAAAGAGGCCGACCGTTGTGTGGAATGTGGCATTTGTATTGCCACTTGCCCGGCACACATGGGCATACCGGAGTACATAAAAGCCGTTCGCCAAGACTCGATAGAAGAGGGATTCAATATTCTATACGAAACCAACCCTTTACCGGAGATTTGTGGTCGTATTTGCACACACAAGTGTGAAACCGTTTGCTCTGTAGGCCATCAGGGCGATCCCTTATCCATTCGCTGGTTGAAGCGTTATATTGCCGACCAGGTTGTCTCGGAAGATTATAAAAAGATCTTAAAAACCGATAGCATTGAACAAAATGGGAAAAAAGTAGCCATCATCGGGGCAGGTCCCTCAGGCCTGTCTGCAGCACACTACCTTGCTTTAATGGGCTATGAGTGTACTATTTACGAAAAACTTCCCGAAGCCGGTGGTATGATGCGTTATGGCATTCCGGAGTACCGGTTGCCGTACAACCAGCTGGATAAAGATATAAACTACATCCTGAGCCTGGGCGTTACCTTAAAAAACAATGTAACTATCGGCAAAGACATTACCTTGAAAGAGCTGAAAGAACAATACGATGCCGTATTTGCCGGAACAGGTTTACACATAGGCCGAAGCACGCGCATTCCCGGCACCGACCATGAAGAGGTGTACATGGCAGCTGACTTGTTACGCAAGATCTCCCTGGGCGAGGAAATTCCGGTGGCTGAAAACATCGTTGTAATTGGCGGGGGAAATGTGGCAATGGACATTACCCGCTCGCTGGCTCGTTTGCAAAAGAACAAATACGGCAAAATACAGGTGCTGGCTACCTCGCTCGAGTCCGAAGACATTATGCCGGCCGATCGTGAAGAGGTAGTTGAGGCAAGGGAAGAAAACGCAACTATTGAACCCGGATGGGGCCCGGAAAGAATCGAAATCGAAGAGGGTAAACTTAAAGGCCTTCATGTAAAAAAATGCCTCTCGGTGTTCAACGAAGAAGGTCGCTTCAGTCCTGTATTCGACGACAACCAAACACGCTTCTTCGAAGCCGACATGATTGTTGAGTCCATTGGACAGGGGATGGATCTTAGCTACATACCCGACGAAGTTCGCGACGAAATTACCTTTGACGAACGCGGCCGTATTTTGGTTAATGACTACTTCCAGGCAAAAGCCGGCTGGCTCTTCCTGGGAGGAGACATGATTCAGGGGCCCGATGTAATTCATGGCATTGCCAATGGACATAAAGCGGCAAGAGGGATCGATAAATTCCTGAACGGCCAGCTTACCTACGAGGATGTATAACAACACAAACCCATAAATCAACTGCTATGACTGATTTATCCACCAAATACATGGGACTGTCGCTAAAAAACCCACTTGTGGTAGGCAGCTCGGAATTAACCAACAGCACTTCAAAAATTGCAGACCTTGAAAAACAAGGTGCCGGAGCTGTCGTATTAAAATCGCTCTTTGAAGAGCAAATAATGAGCGAGGTGAATGCCCAACGCGTAAACAATATGTATGGTTCCTATCAAGAGGTCGAAAACTATGTATCGTTTTATACACGCAAGCACGATTTGGACGAATACCTCGAGCTGATACGCAAATCCAAGCAAGAAGTTGACATACCCATTTTGGCAAGCATTAACTGTATATCCAACGGTGAGTGGATTGACTTTGCCCGACAAATGGAGCAAGCCGGTGCCGATGGGTTGGAGCTGAATATGTTCATCTTACCAAACGACCCTTCAAAAACCAGCCAGCAACTTGAGCAAATTTATTTTGACGTACTGGAGGAGGTGAATAAAGCCGTGGATCTGCCCGTATCGATGAAGGTAGGCAGCTATTTCTCAGGAATGGCCAATATCCTTGTGGAGTTGTCAGAAAAAGGCCTTGATGGCATGGTGCTTTTTAATCACTTTTACCGACCCGACATTGATATAGAGGAAGAAAAAGTGAGGGCTGCCGACATATTCAGCGAGCCGCGCGACATTGCCAATACGCTCAGATGGATAGGGATTTTGTATGACAAGCTCAAGTGCGACATGGCCGCCTCAACCGGAATACATACCGGGGAAGGGGCAATCAAAGCCCTTTTGGCCGGCGCAAAGGTGACACAAATAGCCTCCACTTTGTATAAAAACAAGCCGCTCTATATAGGTACCATGCTAAAGGATATGAAAAACTGGATGCAAAAGAAAGGCTATACTACACTTGCCGACTTCCGTGGGAAAGTGAGTCAGGCAGAAATCAAGCAACCCATGATGTACGAGCGTGCCCAGTTTATGAAGTATTACTCAAATTACAGCAATAAGTAATAAAACCAACCGGTTATTATCGATAAGCACCTGCCAAAAAGTTTTTTCCCTATTTGGCAGGTGCTTTCTTTTATATTTCTAACCAACAATCAATTAAACCATGTAAATAAATCCTCCTACTTGTGCGTAATCGCACAAGATTGTTCATTACCGAACACAATATCAATACATTACACCAGAGACACAACCGCAACACTCTGACTAACTTGACTTTACAACATAAGGCACAAGCTTTGAGCTAACTCAAAAAAAAGCTACGCCATGCTAAAAAACTACTTAAAAGTCGCTTTACGGGCAATCTCCCGCGATAAAATCTATAGTCTCATCAACATTACAGGTTTTGCCATTGGAATTGCCTGTAGCTTTCTGATACTGATATGGGTGCAGGATGAACTGAAGTTTGATAAGTTCCATACAAAAGGAGAGCGCATTCACCGTGTACTGGTTACCGTCCCCTCAGGCGGAGAGAATCTAAATGTAGGGGTTACCCCTGCAGGTTTGGCACCCAACCTTGAAGCAGACTTCCCGGCTATTGAAAAGGCAACAAGATTCAAGGGCCAGGGCGACCTTGTTTTAAGAAAAGGCAAGTTTAGCAATCTTGAAGAGAAAGCAGCTCTTGCCGGGGAAAGCTTCTTTGAAGTATTTGACTTCTCATTTATCGAGGGTGACCGCAAAACATGCTTGCAAGATCCGGGGAAAATTGTCTTAACTAAAACAATCGCCGATCGCTATTTTCCCGCTGGAGACGCTGTTGGGAAAATGATTGAGGTAGTAAGCGTTGGGAACTTCATGGTAAGTGCTGTTGTTGATGATGTAACCCATTCGCACATCGACTTCAATTTTGTTATCCCTTTTGAACACGTCTCTGAGATATATGGCCACGATGCCAATTACATGGGGACATTCAATTATATAACCTATACGCTACTGGAAGAAAATACATCAGCTGCTTCTCTAGAGAAGGATCTTTTCGATTACATGAAGAAATTTGCAAATGAAGAGACTGATGAAGATGAAGAGGTAAGTCACCTGTTCCTGCAGCCCTTGCATGAAGTGTATTTAAAGTCTGATTTTTCCTACGATTTCATTGAAAAAGGAGACATCAGAAATGTGTATCTCTTTAGTGTAATTGCTTTTGTGGTACTCCTAATTGCCTGTATCAACTTTATGAATCTCACTACTGCGCGCTCAGCAAATCGGGCAAGAGAAATTGGGGTAAGAAAAGTTCATGGGGCTCGAAGAGTAAATATTATTACCCAGTTCTATTTTGAATCTTTCTTTATCACCTTGGTAAGCTTTGTTATTGCCCTTCTGCTTGTTGAACTAACACTGCCTGTTTTTAACCAGGTTGCGGGGAAAGAACTTTCTATGTCAATTTTTAGCGAGCCTACATTAATGCTTGTTCTTTTTGGTATTGCTATCATTACCGCCCTGATAGCTGGCAGTTATCCTGCTATGTATCTTTCGGCTTTCGTTCCCCAAAAGGTACTAAAAGGCTCATTAAGCAGTGGAAGTAAAGGGGCCTCTTTTCGAAAGATTCTTGTAATAGTTCAATTTGCCATTTCTGTCATTCTCATCATCGCAACCCTTACCATAAGTGCACAAATGCGCTACATACAAACCAAAAAATTAGGCTATGATAAGGAACAATTGCTATTTGCCTATATGACCGGCCCCATAAAAGAATCGTATGAACTATTTAAAGAACGAGTAAAAGCGTTGCCAGGTGTTATCGGGTTTTCTTCCATGACCAACCTTCCTGTTTATGCAGGTCCAAGCATGGTTTTAGATAATTGGGAAGGAAATCCGGGGAATCAAACCATGCGAATCCACAATACCTACGTAGGGGAAAACTTCCTTGAAACCATGAACATAGAACTCCTTAAGGGAAGATCTTTTTCCGACAAATTCCACGACGACTCGAACCGGGTGTATTTACTAAACGAGACCGCCGTAAAAAAAATGAACCTCAAGAAACCCATAGGTAGTCGATTGACACTCCATGGGCAACAAGGAACTGTAGTTGGTATTGTCAAAGATTTCAACTTCAACACCTTGCATAACAAAATTGAGCCCATGGCTTTAATTCTTGATGAGCCCAACACGCGCTATGCCATGATTCGAATTTCCCCACATAAGCAACAAAAAACGCTTGAGGAAATTAGCAATATCTGGGAGGCGTATGAACCTGATTACCCCAGCTCAAATCGTTTTCTCACAGAAATACTCAATACACGATACCAGAAAGAATTTCAGACTCAGAAACTATTCAATTATTTTGCCATTTTCGCTATTATAATCAGCTGTCTGGGACTGTTTGGGTTAAGCTCTTTTATGGCTATGCAGCGCCGCAAAGAGATAGGTATTCGCAAAGTAATGGGTGCTTCGGTAAACGGATTGGTGATAAAGCTTGTATCGGAATTTGTAAAATGGGTAGTAATCGCCAATCTAATTGCCTGGCCCATTGCGTATATATTTATAAATAGCTGGTTACAAAACTTTACCTTCAGCATATCGCTTCCCTATTGGGCGTTTCTCATTGCCATAGCCATTGCGCTTGGAATAGCCCTGATAACAGTAAGCTCTCAAACATTAAAAGCAGCACAGGCAAATCCTGCAAACTCCCTACGGTGCGAATAAGCAAACAACTTTCATAGGTAGTAAAAATAAAGCGTTCGACTAAGCCTAAGCTAAGTCGAACGCTTTTCCCAAAATATACTTATTCTATTCCATCAAATCGAGAATTCGTGCATTCCCTGTATTTACCATATTTATGAGCGACTCCGCCGAGAATGTTGCACCACTGAGGCCATCAATATCCTTTTTGTAGTTCACTTCTTTGGCAGCGGAGCTGCCATAAAACTGTCGCAACCAACGGGGATTCGTAATCTCCATACCATAACTGGAGCGATAGGCCAACACTTTCAGGTGTTCAAGGATTCCTTTGCCAGAGTAAATCAGCAACACATCGAAGTATTCATAACGACCTTTAGCTTCTGCCAAAACCATCCATCCCAGTTGTTTACCTTCGTCAAATACTGAGAACACCTCAAGATGTTTGTCCTTTTGAACAGACAGCACTTGGTTATTTTTGCTGTCCCAATGCTTACTAATTTCTTTCCTCACTCTTTTACTCATAGCAGGCTGAGCTAGCGCGCTAAAGGAATTAACCATGGTAACCAAAAACAACAGACCTATAATTTTTCTTAAAACCATACACCCACTCCCATATTCAACATTCTATCAGGAGTATCCAGGGCTTCATTGCCCAACCACTGATAATCGATTTTAAAAGCAGCGCCACGAGCCACCTTCAAGGTAAGACCTGCCGTAATCTCTTGCCGGTTGTAAGCTGTATTTTCAGTTAAGCTAGCCTCAACTCTTTGATGTGTATCGTATTTTTCATAGCGAACAAATGGAATCAACTCCAAATTTGTAGAAGTTGCATGGTGTAATACATTGTAGCCAGCTTCTAAGTAATATCCCATTAAAGCTGACCCCAAGTCAGAGCCGGTAAACGTATTATATGCCTCGGTATTACCCAGTGATCCATATATCCACTGTCCACGTGTATGGAAGCCACCCGATTGATAACGATAATCAAGACCTACCATTGCCAGCTGAACTACTGATGAATCCGCCATCTCTTCTGCAGTCTCATCGTTCTTTGAAAGTCCATCATACAAGGTGCTTTGCGTATCGCCCAAATAGCCTGATAACCCTAGCGACAATCCGGAGAAACCCGTATAGTTGAACTTAGCAGAAAGATTCGGACTGCTGATGTAAGACTCTGCTCCTTTTTGTCGCCCACCTCGTAATCCTTTTTTTCCATTAAGATTTGCATCTCCATCATAACCATTGAACCCATTAAGTAGATATACCTGATACTTTAGCTGCATAGTTGGCAAATAACCAGTAACACCTACACCAATCTCTCGCCAGGTAGTAGGCACAATGTATTTATCCAGATTAGGCCGCTCTACACCATTATACGTAGTGGGTTCGTGATATTCATTAATTATGCCCATGGGTACCAACACCAATCCGGCACGAACATGCATATTGGGGAGCAAACGGTAATCCAGGTAAGCCTGCTCAATATACACCTCCTTCACATGCTCAAATTCAATCTCGGTAACAAAGCTGGTACGATCATTAAATCGGTATCCGGTAAACAGAATTAATCGATGTACGTCCAGTTTCCCATTATAATGGACATCCCCATTTAAGGGCTGATTGTAATCAATCTGGCCATAACCGCCAATGTTTAATCCGGTTCCCTCAAAATCCAAAACTTTCTCGGTAATACCCTCATGTTGCTCATACGTTTCCGCCTTCTCTTGTGCTCCTACCGGGAGGTTCAGTACTATAAGGCTAAATACAAATAATCCAAATTGCTTCATCATAAAAAAATTTAAGTTATCTTCACGGCGCAAAACTAGATCGATTCTAAATAGACGACAATACCATCATGTAGGTATTTTCAGACATTTAAGTCCGATTAAACAAATTCACCGGTAACGCGTATATTGTTTGACAAAACTTAACACATGAACATACTAATTGCCAGCATACACCTACCCCTGAAAGATCCTATACTCATTTTTTTAACCGTTTTGTTGATCGTGCTGGTCACGCCACTTATCTTTCGAAGATTGGGTATTCCGGAAGTTATTGGTTTGATTCTGGCAGGAGTTGCTGTGGGACCACATGGATTAAACCTTTTATCCACCGACTTAGGGTTATCTCTTTTTGCCACCATAGGGCTGTTATACCTCATGTTCTTAGCAGGATTAGAAATAGATATTAAAGAGTTTAAGGCCAATAAAAAGCAAAGCATCAGTCTGGGACTTTTAACCTTTCTGATACCCTTGGTGGGTGGGTTTTTCACCATGCTTCTTATTTTTAACCTTAGCCCCACAGCCTCGTTACTGGTAGGAAGTATGCTTGCCACACACACGCTTGTGGCTTATCCCATCGTAAGCAGCCTGGGTATCAGCCGACAACGAATTGTGGGCATCATCATCAGTGCCACCATTATTGCCGACACATTAGCACTGCTCATCTTAGCCTTAATATCCGAAACAAATCAAGCAGGCGTAACCTGGACATTTGCCTTACGATTCATTGGTTTCTTCTCCGGCTTCCTGTTTATTGTACTATATCTCTTCCCCCGATTAAGTTCCTGGTTCTTCAAAAACTATGATGGCGACAGTGGTGCAGAATTCATTTTTGTCCTTACCATTGTCCTTACCTCATCGGCCATTGCCGAGCTGGCACACATCGAGCCCATTGTAGGCGCCTTTTTTGCAGGCATTGCATTAAACCGACACATTCCTCATACCTCCCCTCTGATGAATCGCCTAACCTTTAGCGGCCACAATCTGTTTATCCCCTTCTTTCTAATCAGCGTCGGGATGTTGGTGGATTTATCCATTTTAATTGAAGATCCTAGAATTATCTACCTCATCCTTGTGCTACTGGGTGTTGCCATTGCCAGTAAGTGGCTTCCAGCTTTTATCTTTCAGCGAGCTTTCCGCGCTCCCAGTACACATCGGAAACTTATCTTTGGCCTGTCCGACTCAAGAGCAGCTTCGGCTATTGCCATTATTCTGGTAGGCTATAACCTGCAATTGGTTGATGAAACAATATTAAATGCCACAGTAATTATTGTCCTTATAACCAGCCTTATCAGCTCACTGGTAACCCAACGCACCAGCAAAAAAATTGCCCTGGAACTGGAACAGGAACCCTTAACAGAGGAAACCGAAGAGCGCATTCTCATTCCCATATCAAATCCAAAAACCATCGAGAAGCTTATTAATTTTGCAGTGATGATAAAAGACAGCCGAAGTATATCGCCCATCTACCCCATAACTGTTGTCCCGGATGATGTGAAGGCAGAGCAAAATGTTATCCGCTTCAAAAAACAGCTAGATACGGCAAAATTTCATGCTTCGGCTACCGACCATCTTGCGGAAGTGCATTCTCGCGTAGATACCAATGTAGCCGATGGGTTGGCAAGAGCTGTGAAAGAGATGGCCATCACAAAAACAATTCTCGGTTGGCACGGACGCTCCAATACAATAGAATTCTTCTTTGGTTCATTGCTCGATAATCTGGTGCAAAAAACAGCCAAGGCGGTGTATGTACTTAAACTTGTAGGGCCTCTCCGCCTGATAAACAATATTCATGTGTACTTGCCTGAACTGGTCGAACGCGAAATCGGATTCCCAGAAGGACTGCATACTCTTGACAACCTGGCTGCACAAACCAATAGTTCTATCACCTTTTGGGGCTATAACGGAACCGAGCATATTTTGGAAAAGATGAAATTACTTAGTAACGGCTCAAAAAAAGGGAAATACCATTTCCGGCGCGCCCCCTCCCCTTCTATGCTCGAACGTGTAGCTCATAAATTGGCAACAAAAGATCTTTTGGTTATTTTCACCGCCAGAAAAAACACGATTTCTTACAACAAAATGTCGGCCCATATTCCCAGACAATTAGACAGATATTTTCAACAACACAACGTATTAATCATGTATCCGGAACAGGAGGTTGTCACAACCGACTTGATGGAGTATCAACTATAACAAATAACCTGGCATTAGCCTACGAAAATGATCTATACATCAGGCGAATGTCAACAAAATACCTGAAATATTCATAATTTACGTGTTCTTCTTCTGTATGGGAAGATCCTGATCATGAACAAAACGTTTAAAAAGTTTCGCCATGGAACGCTGCTCCCCAATGAGGGTCAAAATATCACCTTCCAATAATTGCGTTTTTCCATTGGGAACAAAGGTCTTTCCACCCCTCTCAACAAGTGCAACCAGAACATTTGCAGGTAGCGCTATTTCCCGCAACTCTTTGTCAATCATTTCCCCCTGGTGGCTATTTTGAAGTAATTGCAAGGTAATAAACCGTTCGCTTTGCAACAGATACTCTTTAATCTCGCGATGGCTATTTAAACTGGTAATTTGCTTAACAAAATTTTTCCGTTCCAAAATATCAATTAACCGCGTTAACATCCGTAGCTGCTGTTTTGGTTCTTTAACAGGATTAACAAGAAAGAAAAAAACGCGAATACGATCTTTGGATTGAATGCCATGCTTAGTGACTTCCCGTTCGATACCCTTGCGGGCGATTACAATATGTAACTCCGGATGGTCGACTCCGTGATTACGACCGTAAAGGATGGAGATTTCCGGAAGAATCATTGTGGGCTCGAAAGCAGAGACCACCATAAATTCATTTTTCAGATCTTCTTTATTAATGTGCATCTCAGCTGAAAAGGTTTCAGTTACCTTCTCCAGGAGCTCTTGAAATGACAACTCACGTTCGATGTGCGTAATTTTTGACCGAATCACCGTTTCATCAAAAGGATCCCCTTGACGCAATCCTTTCTCTTTAAGAATTGTCATAAATTCGTTCTCCAAATCATCGTATTGGTATTTCCCCAACAGTGCAAACCAATGAAATATCGCACCCTCTCGCTTCACCCGCTCACGCGCATAGTAATAGTACCAAATGATGGAGGCTAGAATAATTAACACACTGAATGCCATTGTCAACAAGCCCATATAACTTATAAGAACCAGAGAGATGAGAATCCCGGCAATTTGCATCCAGGGATATAATGGGGAACGATAACCGGGATCGTAAGACTCAATTCTGCTTTTGCGGAAAACGATAACGGCAAAATTAATCAACATGAAAATAAACAATTGAAAAGCACTGGCTACCTTAGCAATGCTCTCTTCGGAAACCAACAGAATAAGCAGAAGAACGAATAGCGTAGTAATAAATATAGAGAGCATCGGCACTCCGCTGCGACTTACTTTGGCAAGCTGGGGGGGGAAAAGATTATCCCTTCCCATTGCAAAGGGATATCGGGATGAAGAGAGTAAACCAGCATTGCCGGTAGAGGCAAAAGCAGCCATAGCCGCACCCACCATCAAATAAGTTCCGGTATTACCGGGCATCCATTTAAACAAGTGTTTAACAGCGGTAGCTGCCGGTGCCAAATCATTGGCAAATTTATCCGGTTCAATGAGGGCTACCATTACAAACACCCCTAAAAAATAGATAATACTCGTGATAACTAGAGATAAAAGCATACCTAAGGGAATATTTCGCTCCGGATCCTTTATCTCTTCAGCTACACTGGCAACCTTGGTAAGTCCCAGGTAAGAGACAAACACAAACCCTGAGGTAACAATTACTCCCTCAAACCCATTTGTAAAAAACGGACTGAAATGACTATTAGAAAAAGGGCCATCAATAGTATCTGTAGCCATAACTCGGTAGAGTCCTTCAATGATAAAAGCTCCCAAAACAATAAGTAGAAAAATAATAAAGAAATTTTGCAAGCCGGATGTTTTTTTTGCCCCAATAATATTCAGCCCCATAAATACCATAGTAGCGGCTACCGCAATTAGTTTTACCGGAACATCCCAAAACAGAGCCGCATAGGCCCCAATACCAATAATGGCAAATGCTGTTTTGAAAACCAATGCCAGATAGGTGCCCAGCCCTCCAATGGTTCCCATGAGCGGACCAAGGCTTCTGTCCAAAAAGAAATACGCACCTCCGGCCCGGGGAAGAGCTGTGGCAATCTCAGCCATACTAAACATCGCAGGTAGTATTAGCAACCCTGCCACTAAATAGGCAACAAAAACAGAAGGACCTGTGTAATGTGAGGCTAATCCCGGCAACAGAAAAAAACCGGAACTAAACATGGCTCCGGTGCTGATGGCAAATACATCAAATAAGCCCAACTCCTTTTTTAACTTTCTTTTTCCGGTAGTCATAAACGCTATTGATATTCATTACTAACAACTTTTAATTCCCCCTTTCAATCCTCCTTCCTCTGGAATTTCATTCATGGTTAAGATAGGAATAATTCTTAAACAAATGAATACTAGATGTGGTTCACAGGGCAATTTCAAGCAAGAGAGCAGAATGGATTTAAAAAAGAGGGTAGCCGTCTAAAATTGCCACTGCTGCATCATCTTAAGCAGTTGACCAATGCGTTCACCTGTGTTAATAAGAAGCCCGGGAGCGTTTTCTATAAGTTCCTTTAGTGTTGCGGGTCCCTCAGCCAAGCTTAAGAGGATATCAAACCCTTCGTCGTACAACTCTTGATGTCCTTGGGCCAGTGTGCCTGCAATGGCAACAACCGGTTTATTGTATTTTTTTGCAAGTCGGGCAACTCCGTAGGGCGTTTTCCCAAAAGCTGTTTGAGCATCCAGCTTTCCTTCGCCGGTAATAACAACATCAGCCGCTTCAATTGCCAATTCAAGATTGGCTCTATCGGCAATCAACTCAAACCCGGGTGTGAGTGTTCCGTTGGCAAAAGCTACAATTCCGGCACCCAAGCCACCGGCAGCACCGGCTCCCTTTTGCGCAGCAATGGATTTTCCTTGTTGCTTCTCAATCTTACTATACAACTTCTTCAAAGCGGTTTCCAATGCTTGCACTTGCTCATGATCCGCGCCCTTTTGCGGTCCAAAAGTTCGAGCCGCACCCTCCGAGCCTAATAAGGGATTTGCCACGTCACACGCGGCTAAAACGTCTATTCCATTAAGTAATTGGTTCGGTTTCGTAAGATCAAATTCATAAATACGATAAATAGGGTCGCCAGGTAACAACCGGGTGCCATTCATATCATAAAACACACCTCCCAGTCCCTGGCAAAAGCCAACACCCCCATCAATTGTAGCACTGCCACCTAAACCTATAATAACCTCCGTGCATCCTTGTTCTACGGCATGTTTAACCAGCTGACCTGTTCCATAAGTAGTGGTTCCCATAGGATCAAGTTCATCATCCAGCAACCGTTCAATTCCCGAGGCGGCAGCCATTTCAATAATTGCTGTTACACCATCGCCGGTTATACCGTAATGTGTTTTAAGCGGACGCATGAGGGGATCATAGGTTTGTACCTCTATCCAAGTGCCATCAGTTGCAGCTACCAACGCCTCCATTGTCCCCTCTCCGCCGTCGGCCATAGGAAACCTCTGCACCCGACACCTTAACCGGGAGTGAATTAACCCTTTGGACAAATAGTTGCATACTTCTTTTGCCGGCAAACTATGTTTAAACGAATCGGGTGCAATTAGTATTTCCAGGGGATCTTTCTGCTCCATAATCATTTTTTGTCCTCAATCTTCTTTAACCACATCACTTGATAAGGCTCAATAACAATGTGCCCATGTTCCAAATTTACGGGCTCATCCGATAACAAGTTCTCAAGATCACCCTTCTCTTTAAAGAAATGCGTTACTGCATATCTTCCTTTCTGGTTTTGCAGGTTTGCCACGCACACAATACGTTCATCGGTCTCTTCCCACTCTCGCATCACGACAATGATGGCAGGTGAAACCTCCAGCGTATATTGTTTCGCATCCGGATGGAAGGCTTTATGCTGCTGACGAATACCTATTCGGCGTTTCAATTCACGTAAAATGTAACCATGATGCATATGATCACTCTCAAGCACCTCTTTAAGCTCATTATGGTCCCACTTATAGCGATTAATGGAACGATGTTGCCCGGATTCTTCTGCAAGTTTTAATGCATTGCGTGTACCTAAAAGACTATGAATATAAAATGCAGGAACGCCTTTCAATTGCAGCATAATCGTTTGCGAACACAAAAACCGCTCAACCTGATACGAATCGAACCCATTTTGTGTCCCTCTCATGGCATCGAAATAGGTAATGTTGATTTCGTAGGCACTCTCAGAGCCATCGGCATTGGTTTTGGTACTAATATAGCCGCCATAGGTTTGCATATCATGAAGAAGCATTTGCTTCTGTTCCTCGGGCAACAATCCCTCCAGTGGCCGTACACCAATACCATCATGCGAGGCAGTAAAGTTGAAAAAGGTATTCCCCGGACGTGGCGATGGGATGGTCTTCAACCACTGCGTAAGATAACTTCCGTTACCAGTATGCAAGGCATGCAACATAAGAGGGGGCAGACTAAACTGATACACCATATGCGCTTCATCGCCTTCGCCAAAATAACTCATATTTTCATCATTCGGAACATTGGTTTCTGTTAACAATATTACTCCGGGATTTACCAAATCCACAACATCGCGCATTAACTTGACCACCTCATGAGTTTCGGGCAAATGAACCGAAGGGGTGCCCAGTCGTTTCCATAAAAACGCAATGGCATCCAGCCGAATGATACGTGCCCCTTGCCGGAGATAAAAAAGCAGCACTTTCATTATTTCCAGTAACACTTCTGGATTCCTGAAATTCAAGTCTACCTGGTCGGCACTAAAGGTTGTCCAAACCCATCGGGTTCCTTGTGGTGTTTCAACAGGAGTAAGCAAAGGTTTGCTTCTGGGACGAACTACTGTGGATGTATCCGCCTCTGGTGAGACGGTAATAAAATATTCGCGTTCATTCTCTTCCCCCTCCATAAAAGCCTTAAACCATTTATGTCCGGCAGATACATGATTCACCACCAGGTCAAACATTAAATCTACCTCTTCTCCGAGTTGTTTTATATCTTCCCAATGCCCAAGAGCCGGGTTTACCTTCATATAATCCTGTACTGCAAAACCATCATCGGAAGAGTACGGAAAAAAAGGTAATATATGAACAACGGTAATACGATCTTTCAGAAACGCTTTCCAAAAATCGTACAAGGTTTGCAAAGGAGCTTTCTCTTCTTCCCTTATAGAATCGCCGTAGGTAATGAGCACAACATCCTGCTGGCTCCAATGGGGAAAATCATATGTAGGACGTTTACGAAAATCCTCAATTAGTCCATAAAACCGATATAAAAAAGCATCGGTAAGATGATCTTTATATAAAAACCTTAGCCTGGCTGTTATCCGTTGCAAAAAAGAAACAGGCAAGTCAAAGTGTTGGTGCATCATAATTTTGCATTTATCGATTATCGAGTTCAACCGCCTCATCAAGACGCTCCATAAAATCCGGAACGGCGCTAATTACGCGTTTCCAGCTGGGAATAAAAGGCGACTGCAAAGGATTTGACAGAAATTTCTCCCCAGCCACATACACGTTTTGTGCAAACAATTCAACCGCCTCTTCCTCTTTATGCCGATCGTAATCCAATCCGTTAATAATACTATCGTTGGCATACTGTTCCACAAAATCCAAAGCTATTTTGTAGTAGGTAGCCTTAATGGAGCGGAAAGTGCCGCGTGAAAACGTATACCCGTTTTCGGCAAGTTCGCGGTAAATGGTAGCTGCGATATCAATACTCATCTTCGCCAATCCTTTATCCGGATCTTCTTTCGACAGCGGCTGGTGTTTATGATCATATTTATCGGCTATTTCCACCTGGCAAATACGGTTGGTTCGATTCAGCCGTTGAACTTCGGAAAGCACTCCAATTTCCAGGCCCCAATCACTGGGAATACGGATGGTTTTAGCCACATCGGCACGCATGGAAAATTCGCCGGAAAGTGCATACCTAAAACTACTCAGATATTCCAGGAAGTCAACATTACCAAAAAACTTCTTCAGTGTGAAAATCAACGGGGAAACCAACAGACGCATAACGCGTCCGCGCATCTTCCCTTCCGACTCGCGATAATAAAACCCTTTGCAAAATTTATAATTATACCGTGGATCGACAACAGGATACAACAGACGGGCTAACATCGATCGATCATAGGTAACAATATCGGCATCATGAAGCGCGATCGCCTCCGATTTTCCCGAGGCGATAAAATAGCCGTAACAAAACCATGCATTACGCCCCTTACCCATATAGCGTGGGGCAATCTGATTGTCCTTTAAGTCTCGATCCAAGGCCTGCAAACGTGGTCCATCATTCCATAAAATGCGGTGATGTTGCGGCAATTGACCAAAGAATTCTTTGGCATGGTGAAACTCCTCCTCAGTAGCTCTGTCAAGCCCGATAATAATTTCATTCAGGTACTTTATTTTTGAAAGCTCCTTAATAATTCCGGGCAAAGCCGGTCCATGTAATTCGGAATAGAGGCTGGGAATTATAAGAGCCATAGGTCGATTCTTGGAGAACTTCAAGAGCTCTTGTTCTAGCTCTTCTATTGGCCGTGTGCGTAGATTATGTAATGTGGTTACGATACCATTTTGATAAAAATCTCCCATAGTTGTATGTTTTTTTCAGATCTTCCCTAAAGATATTTAAAAAAGATCTTTAAGTTGGTTCAAGTGCGTGATAATATAATCGGGCTGCAATCCGTGTACGCGCTTATCATCAGTGCGTAATCGCAAGGAGCGTGCATCGCCTGCAAACAAGGCTGTTTGTACGCCCGATTTTAAACCTGTATATACATCCTTTAGCATATCGTTCCCCACAAAAAGGGTCTCGTCAGGTAGAATGTCATATTTTTCGGCAAGCTGCTTTTTAAGGTGGTAAAACAAGTACGTGTCGGGCTTGCTCCTTTGTAATTTGTAAGAATAGCTACTCAAATCAGGGTCAAAACCTTTAATCTGTTCCTGCCCATCAAACTGTTCCCAGAGCAAATAGTTCATTATTAGCGGGGTATAAAACTGAGCATTCGAAACAATTCCCACGGGAATTTCTTTATCATTCAGCCATGATATCATCTCAAGCGCCCCAGGCATAGGATAAACAGCATTACTGTACAGTTCAAAAACAAAAGCCAAAGAAGGGATATCAGGCTCTTGCTGCAAATACTCCACCCACCCTTTAAGCTTGGCAGTGGCAAGAAGTTCACGCCATACCTCTTGAATATCTACCTCGGGGTAAGGATGCCTGGAGGCCTTTTTATGCTTATGCACAATAGTAACCAACTGGCTAAGCAATTTCTTTTCCTCATTCCCGGATGTATTCTTTATAAGGCTAACACCACCGGCCTTTAATGCACGTTGGAGGGCGTTGGACGATAATTTATCACGGTCAATATCGCCGCTTGCCGAGATGAGCAATGTGCCATAAATATCGAAAAGAACGGCTTTAATAGGAGCCTTTTTTTCAAGCTTCGGTTGAAGATTTGTGGGTTGCACCTGCATTGGTGCTAGTGAATTCAGAAAGTTGATGATAGATGGATCCAAGTTTTTTGCCATATTGTTCGAGTGAATAATGCTGTTTTACTCGTGTAATATTTGCTTCAACTACTCCTGGTTCATTCACGTCCATTAGGTGGTGGAGATGAGGATTTCGTTGAAAGATGTCCATCTTATCAACATCTCCTTTAATAATTTGTTTAATGAAACTCATCTGTTCTTCAGCAATAATATCCTTAAAATCCTTCTCCTCATTCCTATCTTCAACCAGCAAAGTGTCATATAAATTGGGAAACCGAAAACCCAGGGAAATAAAGTCATCCACTACGTAGGGAAGCCGGCGACCTATGACCGGGGTTCCATACATCCAAGGCTCCATAAAGGCCATCCCGAACCCTTCGCGAACGCTTGTTGTAATACAAAAATCAGAGCCTTTCATCAGGGTAGGAAAGTCCAGTTTGGTTCCCACTTCGAAGTGGATAGGCAGATCGTACTTAGCAGCAAAGTTTTGCCATTTTTCATAGTCGCGCACCTCTTGGGGATTCTTAGGTGGCAGGGTTACCAGCCAGTGAATCTGATCTTCAAACAACACCGATAACAATACTAATTCCCCTATATTTTTTCTTCGGATCACACGTACCGGATAGGTTACAATGCGCTTCCCTGCCTCCAGGTGTAACTCCTTGCTCAATTTTTCCTTGGCCTCTTCCCGCTCCTGCACTGTAGGCACAACAACTTGTTGTATGGGATTGGGCAGGTAATGAATATGATCCTCGGGCAAATTATAAGAGGATATTCGCTTAAGATCATAAGAGTTTAAAACGGCAAAACGGTAATTCTCAAGCGTAGGATATAATACGCCTTTTAGGGGCTCATTGAAATGCACTTCAATAATATCCTTCAGAAACTTCCAGTTGTTTGGTCTGTCCTCAGCAAAATCGTGGCAATGATTGATCACCTTAAGCCCCCGCTGCGCCAAATACGAAACGGCATAGGTTAAAACCGGATTTTTTCCCAGGTTTAGATTATGCGCATGCAAGACATCCTCTTTGCCTATGTGGTAATAGAGAAAACCCAGCAAACTATGAAACAGATCATTGACATCCACGTCATCCAGATCGTCCTCAAACAGATAGTTTAATTTTGGATTCTCAATTACGTTTATTCCTTGCTCCTGCAAGGCCGCTTTATCGGGACAATATCCGGTAAGCACCTGCAATTGCATATCGGGGAACTGCGTACGAAGACTTTCAATTTGTGACTCGATAACACGAGAAACTCCTCCTGGATGAAGGTGATAATGAAGAATATGTATTTTCATCTCATTTTATTTGGTTCCAGATTTTAAGTATGCAGTTGGTATACATCTCTCAACGTGCGATTGTTTTAACTTCTGCCTTTGTTTTTTAATTACCCACCTGAAACACGTTTCTACAAATTTACTATAATTCGTCGGTATAAAAAAGAAGCCTTAGCCAAGCTGTTTTCGCTATGCCCAGTCAATCGTCCTCAAATACTACTCAAAAATACGTAAGCACAATGCCAAAGCCAAACGATACAAGCCTCTGTCATTAAAATCGGCACCCAATTAGTGTGGCGCAGTATTTAATAGGGATCCACATTCAGGTTTATGCGTAAGGCACCAAAGCGTCTCTCTTGCTCCAGCAGGTCAATTTGTTCACGCAAGATCTCTTTCGCCTTTTGAAAAGAAGCTGACCGTGGCACTTTTAATACGAACTGCAAAATGTGGTAGGTTTGGATTCGGCCAATAAGAGGCTTTTGTGGGCCAAGTGTAATGCCCGGAAAACGATTTTGCAACAGAGGAGCTAAGAAGCTGGTAGCGCGACGCAAAAGTTGTTCATCCTTGTGTTTCAGGGTTACCTCTATCAAGCGGTAAAAAGGGGGATACGCAAAGCTTTTTCGCTCAATTAGCTGTTCTTTGTACATGGACAGATAATCGTTTTCCAGCACCTGCTTCAACACAGAGTGCTCCGGATGATTGGTCTGCACAAACACTTTCCCTTGCTTGTGTTTTCTGCCGGCACGTCCACTCACCTGCGCCAGGAGCTGAAAACTTCGTTCATAGGCTCTGAAATCAGGGAAAAACATAAGATTATCAGCATTCAGAATCCCTACCAAATGTACACGATCAAAATCGAGCCCTTTGGAAACCATCTGAGTACCAATCAACACATCGATATGTCCTTCCTGAAAATCGCCAATAATTTGTTGATATGCATGTTTCTTGCGTGTAGCATCTAAATCGAGTCTTGCCACTTTGGCTTTAGGGAATAACAACTGTACCTCATCCTCAATTTTTTCCGTCCCAAACCCCTTGGTTGCCAATTTATGACTTCCACAAGCCCCGCACCGAACAGGGAGCGGTTCAGCATGGCCACAATAATGACAAACCAGCTTATTCCCGTATTTGTGGTACGTAAGGCTTACGTCGCAATCATTACATCGTGGAATCCAGCCGCAAATTTCACACTCCACAAAAGGAGAAAATCCTCGTCGATTTTGAAAAAGGATAACCTGTTCTTTGTTCTCCAGTGCAACATTCATAGCATTAAACAAATCGGCAGTAAAAATGGATTTCATCTTACGCTGTCGTCTTGCCTTTTGCGTATCGGCAAGGACAATTTGCGGAAGTTTTATATCCTGATAACGACTGAATAGCTCAACTAAATGATACTTCCCCGCGCGAGCATTAAAGTAACTCTCAATGGAGGGGGTTGCTGTTCCCAGCAGTACCTGAGCTCCATGGTAACGCGCCAGCACAATAGCTGCATCGCGGGCATGATAGCGGGGAGCAGGATCATATTGTTTGTAAGAGTTCTCGTGCTCCTCATCTACAATAATTAACCCCAGGTTGTTAAAGGGCAAAAAAATAGAGGAACGAACCCCCAGGATCACCTGATATTTCTTTTCGTCGTCGTCATTTAGCAAATTGTGATAGGTTTCCACTCTTTCCGCATCGCTGAATTTGGAGTGATAGATGCCTACCTTATCGCCAAAAACAGCCTTTAATCGTTGAATAATCTGGGTAGTAAGCGCAATTTCGGGCAACAGATACAACACCTGCTCACCCTTCTTGAGAGCAGCATTTATCAGATGAATATAAATTTCCGTCTTTCCACTGGATGTTACCCCGTGTAATAAAACCACTTTCCCATCGGAAAAACCCTTTTCAGCATCTTCCTTGGCCTCTTGCTGCGCCGGGCTGAGATCTTTAATGGGAATACTCCCTTTCTCCATTAACGACAGTCGACTTACCTCAACGCTCTCCTCTTTCAGGAAACCCTTGTCAACCAACGCCTTAATGCCATGCGTCTTCCCTTCAATCAACTTTAAAAACTGCGAACGTTTGAGAAAAGGTTCAGGGTTAGCCGAAAAATGACGGCTGGTTTGCAGGAACTTCATGAGAACTTCCAACTGTTTGGGAGCACGTTCCAAGGCTAAGAACGCCTCCTCCAGATGTTTGCCCTCAGCATAAGCTGGTGGCAGGGATAAAATCCGTTCCTCTTTAGCCTTATAAGTTTCGCGCAGGCGCTCCTGCATAATCACAAGCCCCTTATCAACCAATCGTTTCAATGCAGCATGAGGCACCTGTCCCTGCATGGCATCACGCAATTCATGCAGACGAACCCCACTTTGCTCACGAAGGTAATCGAGTAACAGCATTTCACTACTGCCCAAGTCAACAATTTCGACTTCATCAGCGTGATAAAACACATAGGTATCGCTTTCCATTTTCAATCCTGCAGGAAGGGCTGCTTTATACAAGTCGCCAAGGCAAGCCATGTAATAGTGTGCAATCCACTCCCACAATTTCTGTTGAAAAGGAATCAATACAGGTGCTTCATCAAGAACTTCGGTAAGATCTTTAACCGGCGAATAATCAGGTTTTCGATTATGCACCTCCCAAATGAGTCCGGTATAATACTTTCGTTTGCCAAATTGAACTACCACCCGCTTTCCAGGAGAGACCTGAGCAGCCAACCCTTCCGGAACATGATAAGTGTATGGCCTGGGAACAGCCAGAGGTAAAACAATATCAGCATAAGTTTGGGTCATACAAATGAATCCTAAACATTAAGCACATCAATAAGCTCAATCAGATGCTTATTGAGCTCTTTGTTATGCTTTATAGTCCGATTAAAAGGCACGTGCACCACTTCGCGATTCATAAATCCTACCATAATATTACGTTGGGTATCGAGCAGCGCATCAACCGCTGCCACCCCTAACTGAGAGGCCATAACCCGATCGAATGCCGAAGGCTTACCCCCTCGCTGAATGTGTCCCAGTACAGTAACCCGAATATCGTAATCTGAAAAATCCTCACGTACCTTCTCAGCTAACCCGAAAGCACCTCCCGACTCATCGCCTTCAGCCACAAGTATAATATTGCTGGCTTTTTTCCTTCGCTTGCCGGACTCCAGGTAATTACGAAGCTGCGTGATGTCACGTTGTATTTCAGGAATGAGTATCGCCTCGGCTCCACAAGCAATCCCGCCACGAAGGGCTAAAAAACCGGCATCACGCCCCATAACCTCAATAAAAAACAAACGATTATGCGAACTGGCCGTATCCCGTATCTTATCCACAGCCTCCACAATTGTATTCAACGCCGTATCATAGCCTATGGTATAGTCGGTACCATACAGATCATTGTCGATGGTACCGGGAATGCCCACAACGGGAAAATCAAACTCTTCGCCAAAAATACGGGCGCCTTTGAAGGTTCCGTCACCGCCAATGACTATGAGAGCATCAATCTCAGCTTTCTTCAGGTTATCGAAAGCAGCTTTGCGCCCCTCCTCGGTTTTAAATTCTTCGCTTCGAAAAGTCTTCAGAATAGTACCGCCATTTTGGATGATATCACTTACATCCTTGCTGATAAGTTCCTGAAAATGTGATCCTATAAGCCCCTTATATCCATGCCGAATGCCAACAGGGGTAATATCGTGATAAATAGCAGTTCGCACCACCGCACGTATGGCGGCATTCATTCCAGGGGCATCGCCTCCGGAAGTTAATACGCCTAATTTTTTTATTTTTCCCATTGCTCAATCAATTAAAGTCTCACAATTTACATTTTTTCAGCGTCATTTAGTTGCTTTTGCTGTCAATCTCTTTAATCGCTTCGGCTACTTGCTGCATAAGCCAGCGAGGAGTAGACGTAGCGCCGCAAATCCCAACATGCGCAACATTCCGAAACCACTCGTTTCCCAACTCCCCGACATCGGACACAAAGTAGGTATTGGGGTTTTCCTCTTTACATACCTGGTACAGCATATTTCCATTGGAGCTCTTTTTACCGCTCACAAAAACAACCACCTGATGTTTCCGGACAAACTCCTGAAGCTGGGGTTTTCGATGTGCCACCTGACGACAAATCGTATCATTGGCTTCAAAAGGTACCTCCTCGGTGCCAAAAGCTTCCTGCATGCGGCGTAAAATACGGCGCTTCATATCGTAAAACCCTTCCAATGATTTTGTAGTTTGTGAAAACAAATAAATGGGCCTAGAGAAATCCACCTTCTCCAGGTCCTCAGGCGAACCAATAACAATTGCCTCTCCATTGGTTTGCCCAACCAGTCCGTTTACTTCGGCATGCCCTTTCTTTCCATAAATCAGCACTTGCCCCTTGGCTTTTCGCACCTCATCAAATCTTTTTTTTATGTTGTTTTGCAAACGCAAAACAACAGGACACGAAGCATCAATAAGCTCAATGTTGTTTTTCAACGCTAACTGATAAGTTAAAGGAGGCTCGCCATGAGCCCGCAATAGCACTTTGCAATTTTTCAGCTTTGCAAATTCCTCGTGATTAATCGTTTTTAACCCTTTTGCCTGCAAGCGTGCCACCTCTGCATTATTATGTACAATATCTCCCAGACAATAAAGCACTTCCTCATTCTCCAGTGCCTGTTCGGCCAATTCAATGGCATTTACAACACCAAAACAAAATCCCGAATTTTTATCAATTTCAATTTTCATCCTGTTTTCTTTAAGCTTCTAATACATATCGGAAAGATCATGTACGAAGTGTCTTTCGAACAAGTGCCAGTGCCCATTTAAACTGCTCCTCTCTGGTCATTTGGCTATTATCCAGATCCACGGCGTCTTCTGCTCGTCGAAGGGGGCTCTCGCTACGGTTCTCGTCCATGAAATCACGCTCCCGGATGTTCTGCTCCACCTCCTGATAGGAAACCTCACGTCCCTGTGCCTGCAGTTCCTCATAGCGTCGCTGAGCACGTGCCTCTGCATCAGCATTCATAAAGATCTTAACTTGTGCATTGGGAAAAACAACAGTCCCAATATCACGGCCATCCATCACAATCCCGCCTTGTCTGCCCATATCTTGTTGCAATTCAACCATTTTTTTTCGAACAAATCCCAAAGCACTAATTTGACTCACCCATGAGGAAACTTCCATGCCCCGTATCGCTCCTTCAACCTGTTGCCCATTTAGCAACACCTCTTGCTCCCCATTGCCTGAATTTCGTTGAAACGAAATTTGAATAACATCAAGCATCTTCATCAGTCGGGCTTCATTAATTTCGTCCTGCTCCGTATCAATTATATTGTTTTTAAGCGCAAACAGCGTAACGGCCCGATACATTGCTCCCGTATCAATATATTTATAGTTCAATTCTCTGGCAAGATCTTTTGCCAGGGTACTTTTTCCACTTGACGAATAACCGTCGATTGCTATAATTAGGTTCATTGATTATCCTTTTCTCTTTTTTAATGTTAACACACTCAATTGCGAGAATTTATAAAAACTACACAAACATTCGAAAAGATCTTTTCGAAACCGCATCAAAGGTAAAACGAAAATCAGAAAAGCCCGTCGGATTATGTTCCTTAATCTCCAACAGTCTCATAGCTATTGAAATTGCTACTGCAAAAAATGCTGCAAATTAGTGCTTACCGAGAATTGATTTGTCGCTCCAGCCAAGTGATAAGTACTTCGACCATAGGCCAACCGGAACTGGGCAATTTTTATTCCAAAGCCCCATGAAAAACCTACTGTAGAAGTTTTGCTCTCGACCAAAAGCTCCTGTCGTCGTCGGTAGTTATAGCCGGCATTTACCCATAAGTTGTTTAAAGGTGTAAATTCAACCCCGATAATTACATGCCGCATAAACATGTCGGCCCATTTATCAACGCCCTTCTTACGTAGTACTTCGCCGGTTATAGGGTCGGTATTCTTCTCATCGGCAAACTCACTTTTATAAGTCAGATCAAGTGTTTCAAGGTGATCAAACAACACAACAAAGCGTAACGGAGCGTTTTCCAACTTTTGCGAAAACCCGGCCTGAATATTTAAGGGTAAGGATTCCCGGGTATCAGCATAGGATGTAAGTTGCATACCCAGATTCTTTACCACCAAGGCAGCTGCAAAGTTTCCGCGGGGATAGAGAATGCCCAAATCGAAGGCGATACCCAAAGAGGTATATTGTTCCAGGTGTGAAAATAAGGGTTTTACACTAATACCCGCAACAAACACAGAATCGAGCATCGGCCGTGCATAACTTAAGCGAAAGGCATAATCGGCAGCAGAAAAGTTTCCCTCGACAATACCTTGCTCGTTAGCCCGCTTAAATGTACCATAGTGCATATACTGGAGCCCGGCGCTAAAGGTAGCATCCCGCCAATTTGCTACATAATTAACAGATCCATAATTTATATCAGAAAAGTAATTGACATAATTCAAAGCCAACTGCCCCCTCATCGAAGATTTAATTAAAGCAGGATTTTCATGTATCATGGAAATATCATTGTCGTCAAGGGCAATAACTTTCCCTCCCAACGCCGCAACTCGTGCTCCCTGAGTAAGTTCCAGGAAGCCATAAGCATGACGTCCTCCGTACTGTGCCTGAACGCACAATGACACGAACAATCCCATGAGCAATAGCAAATATGACCGGCCTCTTTTCATCTTTCCAATAGTTCTTAAACACGAAAGATCTGTAAAGATAGTATTTATCTTACATAATTTGGAAACGACCGGAATAGTATTCTTTACTTCAGGGGCAGCTCTTTTATGGTGCCTGCCAACAAGCGTGTGGGTTCAAAAGAGCTGGAAAATGAGGCTCTGCTCTCTACCAGGTGAAACAAAAAATGCCCAGTAGCATTATCCACCCACTTACGAAACTTCCAATTACTCTGTTGATGTTTGGGAATATAATCCACCAAACGCTCAATTTCAAAACTCGTGGCTTGGATTCCTGCCCCTGAAATAATCGCATCCACAGCGTTGCACTGCTGCTCATAGTGCCCGAATGTGGGTACCATCAGCACAGGCTTCCCCATATACATGGCTTCGCATACCGATTCAAAACCAGCTGTGGTAACCACCCCTTTGCATTTGCTCATGAAATCGATAAACTTCGTATCGCTCAAACGATGAAAAATCAGATTCCGATGCATCAAGGTCTCTTCTTGGGCTTCCTGATTATCCCAAAAGAAATGGGCTTTCTCTGCTGGATCTTTCCTATGCCAGGCAATTACTTCCTCGGCATAAGCTTTATTAAGTAAATACCCCAGGATAAAGTTCCCCCTCTGAGGCGAGGTATCCAATACCATCTTACGGAGCAGCGGGGGCGTGACTACTAACCGCTTATCAGCCTTATCGGGCATATCTCTAAAACTCAATGCCAGAATTTTGTGGGCTTTTATCGCAGTAAGTCGGGTATGCCACTTTAATAGCTGTCGTTGAAATACTCCGCCACGAGGGAAAGGAAAATCGGGGTGCAATGTTAGATATTGATGCCCCACACAAACAAAAGGAATTTCAGGCGAATAAAAATAATAGGTTAACCCACCCAGTACATCGTAAAAATTGACCACCATATCGGGCCTGATCTCTTCAAGTACCTCTCTTACCTTTCTGACACTGCTCATAAACAGCGGTAACTTCAACAAATTACGGACAATTGTTTTGGCAAGTCGAACCTTACGTCCCTTACGATCCAAAACAAAATTGGGGCTGGGCAGAGAGATGGATCGACCTTTAAATTCCTCTTGGATGAATCGGGGAATCAAACGCCCTTCACTTGATCCTATCAGCACTTTCTCAACCGTATGCCCCCGGGATTCCAAAATAGTTTTTAAACTTACGGCCTGTGTCATATGACCTCGCCCCTCACCCTGAATAATAAATACAAAACGCATAGCTAACTTTCTTTTAAGCAACGGTAAAAGCCACCGGATATGTTTCTTTCTGATTGTGATTATTTGCCAGCAAATCAGCCTCTTCAGCAACTAAATCCCGATAGTATAAAATATGCCATGACCCATCATCGTGTTCCACTAAGGCCGAAAGCGACTCAACCCAATCGCCTGAATTCATATAGTAAACCTCGTCATAAGAGGAAATGGCAGGGTGGTGAATATGACCACAAATAATCCCGTCAAAGCCCTTTACCTTTGCCAAATTCACTAACTCCTGTTCAAAATTGGAAATATAGGATACCGCAGATTTTACACGCTGCTTTATTTCTTGCGACAGAGAGTAATAACTCAATCCTTTTTTTACCCTGCGAGCATTATAACGCTTATTTACCCACAATAAAAAAAGATAACCCAAATCGCCTAGTTTCGCCAGCCACCGAAAATGAGATGTAATGGCATCAAATACATCACCATGTGCAACGTAATAGCGTTTCCCATGGCTTTCATGAACATAAGAGTTGAGAATTTGCAAGTTCCCAATTTGCAAAGGCGCCACTGCATCCAAAAAATCATCATGGTTCCCACGCACATATATTACTTCAGTGTTAAATCGCTCCATCATCTTGATCACACTCTTAAAAAAACGGGTATGCTTTTTACCCCATCGGCCCCTTTTTCGCAATTGCCAACCGTCGATAATATCCCCATTCAAAATTAATTTTTCACAACGGGTTCTTTTCAAGAAACGCACAAGTTCCTTGGCTTTTGAATTTTTTGTTCCCAAATGAACATCTGAGATAACAACTGTTTTAAAATGCGTTTGTGGAAGCATATTTTTATTTTCAATAAAACAAAGAAGTGTGAAGTACGTGTTAATGGCACTTTAAAAGAAAACAAAGATTTATTCCCATATTTAACAGGTTAATTTGCTGAGAGGTATTACTTTTGCACGTACAAAAAAGAGGAAGGCACGAGCTTTATTATGGATATACTTTATATCATCAACCCTATTTCAGGAAACGGAAAAGGCAAAGAGATTCCGCCGCTCATACTCATGAACCAACAAAGTGGGCTCCAGAATAACAACAAAGTAGTTTTCACGAAATTCGCCGGTGAAGCGCGGGAAATCGCGCGCACTTATATTGCTCGGGGCTTTAAAAAAATTATCGCCGTGGGAGGTGATGGAACCGTGAATGAAATAGCCTCAGAAGTGGCCGGCACTGGCTGCATATTGGGCATCATTCCTGTAGGCTCAGGCAATGGATTAGCTCGCCACTTAGGTATTCCTATGGCGCCAGCTAAAGCTCTTAACCTGATACACAAGAACAACGTCCTCCAAATGGATACGGCAAGTGTAAATCAGCATGCTTTTTTCTGCACTTCCGGCACAGGTTTCGACGCACACATTGGACAACTTTTTTCACAATCGGCCTCCCGAGGATTTTCAAGCTATTTTAAGGCAACCCTGCGTGAGTTTTTAAATTACAAAAGTCGTACGTACCGCATAACCATCGATGGCAAAGTTCTGGAACGACAAGCATTCCTTGTAACGGTAGCAAATGCTTCACAATATGGGAACAATGCTCACATAGCTCCTCAAGCACGTGTAAATGATGGCTGGCTTGATCTTGTTATCCTGAAACCCTTCCCTTTATTGGCTGCCCCCCTACTGGCATTAGATTTGTTTCGCAAGCGCATATGCCGCAATCGTTATATTGAGACACTTGTGGGTAAGGAAATATTCATTGAACGGATAGGCGAAGAGGTCATTCACATCGATGGAGAACCTTTAGATGAGAAGGCAAATTTAAGGTTCTCACTCAAGCCTGGGAATTTAAGTGTATTGGTTCCGGCGTCTTAAAACCTGTTTTGCAACCGTTCAAGGACCAAAAATACGGCCGGGCAAACTTCCGTGTTTTTCAAGGTAAGATTTCGTAGCTGATAAAACTTACGCCTGTCGGTATGAGGATATTCACGACATGCCTTAGGCCGATCGGTATATACCATACAATAATTATCAGGCATTAAAAAGGGACAGGGCGTCTCCCGAAAAACATAATCTCCCTCGTTGTCAAGTTCCATATATTGATCCACAACGGCGGCAGGTTTCATGCGCAATCGTTTGGCCAGTCGCTCAATGTCGCGCAGGGTAATCATAGGACTAATGGACTTACAGCAGTTGGCACAATCCAGGCAGTCAATCTCTTCAAATACCTCCTCATGCAGCGTATGAACCACTTCATCCAAACGTCTCGATTGCTTTTTTGAAATCCCCTTAAAAAAAGCAGCATAAGAACTCTTGGCTTTAATTGCTAAATCACGAATTTCCTCTAAGGATCTCTCATTCAGAATGCTCATTATTCATTGGGTTTAATCCAAACACGCAAACGCTCGCGCAAACGGGGTCCATGTATTTGAGAAAGGAATAAACCGGTCATAACCAAACCAATTCCTGCCAGCTTCAAAAAAGTAAGCATCTCACCAAGAACAAAAAAGGCAAATATGGCTGTAAATACAGGAATTGCATTTGTGAAGGCATTGGCTTTTGTTACCCCTAGTCGTTTTATGGAAAATGTAAAGAAGATAAAGGCAAAGGAAGATCCGAATATAGCTAACTTCAGAAGCGGCACCCACGCATCCATTACGATGCCGGTAGTTTTAAAGCTTTGCCAGTCGAGCAGAAAAAAAAGCGGAGCAAACATGAAAATTCCTATGATGTTATGATACGTGACAATAGAAATGGAGTTGTACTTCCCGCTTAGTCGCTTAATAACTATGGAATACCCAACTCCCGCAGCAACGGCCATAAAAAGCATAAGCACTCCAAGCGGGTTGGCCGACACAGAACTATCCTTATTATAAATGACCAACCCCACACCTACAATAGAGATTATAATCCCGGTAAGATTCATTCGGGTGATGCGCTCCTTAAAAAAATAGGCGGTGGCAAAGGGCGTAAACAAGGGAATGGTAGCCACTATAACGGCCGACAGCGTTGAGGATACCAATTTCACGCCATAACTCTCCCCTATAAAATAAAGAAAAGGCTGCCAAAAAGTAACCAGCACAAACCACTTCAAATCTTTCCACTCAATTCGCTGCAAACGTCGTAAGGGAGCGGTAAGCAATACCAAAAACACAGACGATATTATCAGCCTGAAAAACACAGTAGTTATGGGTTCATAATATTGATACACTACCTTATACCAAACAAAGGTGAAGCTCCAAAAAATCATGGCCAGAAGCACACTCAGGTAAGCAGTTAGTTGTTCTTTTTTCATGCAGATAACAATTTAAAGGATACGCAGCGATCTGCGTCACCTCATCGGTTTATTTTTTAAGACTGCGAATTTACAATGAATAATTTGAACTTTCTTCACAGCAAAGTAGAGTGACCATTTTTTATATTAAAAGTTTAAATTTATATTTGTGTCGTACAGAAAACAATACATTTTTATCGTGGAAGCAACGGAAATATTAATTAAAATAAGAAAAATCGTACGCTCAATCAACTTGGAATCCAAGAAAATACAGAAAGAGTACGGAATAAGTATCCCTCAGATGCTGTGTCTTGATTTCCTAAAACGATCCCAGAATTTTCAAAGCACACAGAAACAGCTACGCGATTTTCTCAATCTCAACTCCAGTACAGTTACCGGAATCATCAACCGATTGGAAAAAAGAGGATTGATCGCCCGTCTTCCTAAGCGCGATGACAAAAGAACAACTCATATTATTTTAACGTCCAAGGGTTCGAAACTTTTAGAAAACACCCCTCCTTTGCTGCACGACCGATTATCAAAGAAGCTTGAGAACTTGTCAAATGAAAAACGGAAAGACATTGACAATACCTTGGAGATACTTATTAAGTACTTTGAAATCGAGAGCATTGATGCCAGCCCTGTTATTACCGTAGATGAAACATTATCGCCCGGGAATTCCCTTGAATCCAATGAGTAAATTTCAAAAAGACACCTTCGCTACCAATACTCTCCCAGCCTAACAAACAACAGGATAACACCCCATTAACAAGCTCCTCTAACAAGGATTTTCTTTGGGATCTTCCCATATTATTTGTAAATTTGTTGTGCACGAAACAAATTAGCGTAACATACGTTATTTATATTCGGAGACGAAGCAAAGAAGACCATGATAGATCACGCAACGCGCGACGAATTGATAAAATTGCGTCGCAACCTTCATAAGCAGCCTGAATTATCGGGAAGCGAACACGAAACAGCAGTACGAATTAAGCAGTTTTTATCGAGCTATGAGCCGGATGAACTCCTTGACTATATTGGGGGTTACGGAATTGCCGCCTGTTTTTACAGCCACAAACCCGGCCCCAGTGTCCTTTTTCGATGCGAATTAGATGCACTCCCCATACAGGAGGTCAACAAACTGGCCTATGCATCAAAAACCGATGGAGTTGCCCATCTTTGCGGACACGATGGGCACATGGCAATTTTAGCAGGTCTGGCAGCTCACATAAGTCAAAACAGACCTACCCGTGGCAAAGTGATTCTCCTGTTTCAACCTGCCGAGGAGACGGGGCAGGGAGCTTACCAGGTAACACAAGACAAACGTTTCGAATCCCACTTAAAAACCGACTACGCCTTTGCGCTTCATAACATTCCCGGAATCCCTCTGGGCAAAGTAGTCTGGAAACCCGAAACCTTTGCCTCTGCTTCTCGAGGATTCATTGCCCGACTGCATGGAAAAACCTCTCATGCCGGCGAACCGGAAAATGGCAAGTCGCCGGCCTTAGCGATGGCCAATATTATTCAGGCCATTGAAGCATTGCCCCAAAATAGCTCTTTTAAAAAGTTTACCTTAACCACTGTTATTCATGCCATTTTAGGCGAACGTGCATTCGGGACAACCCCAGGCGAAGGCGTCGTTATGGCTACTTTACGCTCATGGCTCGACGAAGACATGAAAACCCTTACGGCTAATGCCGAAAATCATGTGAAAGAGAACAGCAAAAAATTCGATCTCGCCTACAACATCGAATACGTAGAGGACTTTCCCGCTGCAGTGAGCAATCCCGAAGCGCTGACACTTTTAACTAAAACGCTGAAAAAATTAGATATAGAGCAAGAAGAGCTAAAGGAACCCTACCGCTGGAGCGAAGACTTCGCCCATTTTGGCAAACATGCCAAGGCGGTATTGTTTGGACTGGGCTCCGGAAAACTTCAGCCCCAACTTCACAACCCGGATTACGACTTTCCGGATCAACTAATTGAAAAGGGAGTAGAAATCTTTGCTGCTCTCTACCAAGAACTACAAAATGCTAAAAGCTAATGGCAGGCACTTCATATATTGAACTCGACAGAACCGCACTTATTCATAATTTACAATTTCTTCAATCCTATCTTGGACAAGAAATACGCATCTCCTCGGTAATAAAAGCCAATGCTTATGGGCATGGTATCGAGCAATTTGTTCCCATTGCTGAAGAAGCAGGCGTTAATCACTTCTCAGTTTTTAGCGCCGATGAGGCGCGACGTGTTTGTAAGGTAAAAAACCATACAACTGAAGTAATGATTATGGGCTGGATACCTGAGGAAGATCTAAGCTGGGTTATTGAGCACAATATCCAGTTCTTTGTTTATGAACCCGAGAAAGTTAACAAGGCCTTAACCCTGTCCAAGCAACTTGACAAGCCGGCACTCATGCATCTGGAGGTCGAAACCGGAATGAATCGAACAGGTTTAACTCAAAAAAACCTCAAATGGATTGCCAGCCTCTTAAAAGAAAACCCCACGCACCTCATATTTAAAGGTTTATGCACGCACTTTGCAGGAGCCGAAAGCATTGCCAACCATGTGCGCATCCAAAAACAGATAAAAAAATATATACGGGTATACAAATGGTTCATTAACCAGAACCTAATTCCCGAAATCCGCCATGCAGCTTGTTCGGCAGCAGCCATCTCCTATCCTCGCACACGTATGGATATGGTGCGTATAGGAATTTTGCAATACGGATTCTGGCCCAGCAAAGAAACCTTTATCCAGTTTATTCATCGACGGATGGATAAAACCAATCCTTTTCAGCGAGTCCTTAGCTGGAAAACAAAAGTGATGACCATAAAGCCGGTAAAAGAGGGGGAATTTGTAAGCTACGGTACCGCATTTTTTGCTGAGGAGGATAAATTAATAGCGGTAGTTCCCGTAGGGTACTCCCATGGGTACAGTCGCTCACTTAGTAATCAAGGCCGTGTGCTGATTAAAGGGCAGCGTGCCCTGGTGATTGGGGTTGTAAACATGAACATGCTTTTGGCCGACATAACGCATATTGAAGATGTGCAGATAGGTGACGAAGTTACACTCATTGGCGAACAAGGCGATAAAGAAATCACCCTGGCCTCCTTTGCCGATTTTAACAACCAGTTAAACTACGAGTTATTGGCCCGTTTACCTTATGAAACCCCAAGATTTGTTGTAAACTAAAACAATACATATGGCTTTTTTAGAATTAAAAAGAAGTAAACTACGACACAATTACGAGTACCTGAAAGAACTTTTCGACAGCCACGACATTACCTTTGGCGTGGTAGCAAAAGTTCTTTGTGGAAACAAGATGTACTTGAAGGAAATTCTCGATTTAGGCGTTACACAAGTATTAGATGCTCGAATGTATAACCTAAAACAACTCAAATCAATCGATCCTACAATTGAAACAGCTTACATACGACCTCCATCAAAGCGCAGCATTAAAAATGTTGTAACCTATGCCGATATAAGCTTCAACACCGAATATGCCACCATTAAAATGCTTTCGGAAGAGGCTAAAGTTCAGAAGAAAACACACAAGGTGATTGTGATGATTGAGATGGGCGACTTGCGTGAAGGCGTTCTGGGGGAGGAATTCATGGACTTCTACGAAAAAGTATTCCGCCTGCCTAACATTGAGGTGGTTGGCATAGGCACGAACCTCAACTGCTTGAATGGTGTAATGCCCAGCCAGGACAAGCTTATTCTGCTAAGCCTATACGAGCAACTTATCGAGGCTCGTTTTAAGAAAAATATCCCCTATGTTTCCGGAGGATCTTCAGTAACCATTGAAATGATTTACCGTGATCTGATGCCTAAAGGAATTAGTCACTTCCGTGTTGGCGAAACCCTGTTTTTTGGCAACAACCTGTTTACCGGCGAGGACATTGAAGTGATGGAACAGGATATCTTTACCCTTTATGCCGAAATTATCGAGCTCACGGAAAAACCCATGGTGCCCACCGGTGAAATTGGCGAAAATGTGGCCGGCGAAAGTCCGGAGATCAAGGAAGAGGATTATGGAAAAATGAGCTATCGGGCAATTTTAGATATTGGTTTATTGGATATCGATCCTAAAAATATTTCCTGCCTGGACAAATCCATTCAGATTGAAGGAGCCAGCTCAGATATGATTGTAGTTGATCTTGGTGACGAAAAACCTAAATATCGGGTGGGAGATTTAATTCCTTTTCGATTAAACTATATGGGGGCCTTAAGCGTATTAAGTTCACAATACATTAATAAAAAAGTCGTTGATTAATATATAAATCTAGCACAACGGGATGAAAGAGAGAATGAACAGCAACAGAGATCGTATTTTAGAACTTTTTGAAAAGAACGAGTCATTAGCTTTGGGAGACATCACCCAAAAGCTGCGCATATCGCCACAAGAAGGAACTGAGCTTGTTTTGGCCATGTACCGGGAAGGCCTTTTAATTAAAGAATCAAACCCTCCTAAATACAAAATAAACAAAACCAAGGCAGCTGAAGGGTAAGATGCTAACACAAACAATTCAAGGAACTTAAGTGTTAAATAATTTTTATTTCTGCAGAAAAAGTTGCATCTTTGCATAATTTTTCATGCAAAAAGTCGTTCATGGGTTGTAGCAAGACAGGTATTACACATCTGAGATGCGTTTCTATTGCCGGGCTATCCTAAGACAGAAGTGAAACTTGTAGAAAGGAGAGGTTGAGATGAGACAGCTTAAAATTACAAAATCAATTACCAATCGTGACAGTTCTTCATTGGAAAAGTACTTACAGGAAGTGGGGAAAGAAGAATTAATTACGGCTGATGAGGAGGTTGAACTAGCGCAACGAATAAAAAAAGGGGACCGGGTAGCATTAGAAAAACTCACACGTGCCAACTTACGATTTGTTATCAGTGTAGCCAAACAGTACCAATTTCAGGGATTGAGTTTACCCGATTTAATTAATGAGGGCAATTTAGGCCTGATTAAGGCAGCCGAGCGATTCGACGAAACGAAAGGATTCAAGTTTATTTCCTATGCCGTATGGTGGATACGCCAATCTATTCTGCAGGCTATTGCTGAGCAATCGCGAGTGGTTCGATTACCCTTAAACAAAGTAGGTTCCATTAATAAATTGCATAAGGCCTATTCCAAACTGGAGCAGCAAAACGATCGTACCCCCACAGCCGATGAGTTGGCTGAGTTCGTGAATCTCCCCAAAGATAAAGTGGAAAACACCATGCAGCTTTCAGGTAAGCCTGTTTCAGTGGACGCACCTTTTTCCGACAGTGAAGACGGCACCCTTTTGGATGTGATGGAAAATCGTGATACGCCTGAAACAGACGACTCGCTGGAGTGTGAGTCTTTAAGTCGGGAAATCGATCGAACCCTCAGCATTTTACCCGACAAAGAGCGAGCCGTTCTGAAGTATTATTACGGGTTAGGCGGACGAGAAATGTCCCTGGAAGAGATTGCCAGCCAACTAAACCTTACGCGTGAACGCGTAAGACAAATTAAAGAAAAAGCGATTCGCCGCTTGCGACACTCTTCAAAGAATAAATTACTTCGAAAATATTTAGGTTAACAAATTTAAGCGCCGGAAATTCTCCGGCGCTTTTTTATTTTCCTTGAACAAGATTAAAATTTTTCCGTACTTTTGGTAGCAAGAGAAAGCATCCTTTTGCAGGGACTCAGTTGGCAATTGCCTCCGACCATTTGAAAACTCCCTTAAAGGATCTAAAAGGAGAACCGCCTATAGAGGTTCAGTGAACTCATAAACATGCTACAATGAAAAATAACGGTTTTGGAACTGCACCTGTCTTTTTTACAGCTATATCAACCATCCTGGGTGCTATTCTCTTTCTGCGTTTCGGTTATGCCTTAGGGACCCTGGGCTTTTTTGGCGTCTTATTTATCATTCTTTTGGGACACCTGGTAACCATCCCCACGGCCTTTGCCATTTCAGAAATAGCAACAAATCAACGAGTAGAAGGAGGAGGGGAATATTTCATAATTTCCCGCTCATTTGGCTTAAATATCGGAGGCACCATCGGAATCGCCTTGTTTTTATCGCAGGCCATCAGTGTAGCCTTCTATGTAATCGCTTTCACCGAAGCCTTCGAACCCCTATTCTCATGGTTAAGAGAGACTCACAGCATAAATCTGCCCCGGCAGGCCATTAGCTTGCCTGCAATGGGTCTGCTTGCGGTTCTTATCCTCACCAAAGGAGCCAACTTGGGAGTAAAAACCCTGTATGTAGTGGTTACCATCCTTTTTATTTCCCTGATTATGTTCTTCCTGGGGCATACGCAGTATGCTGAAACGGCTCGCGCAGGATTAACACAAAATCCGATTCGCAACTTTGATGATTTTTATCTGGTATTTGCTATTATTTTCCCGGCATTTACAGGAATGACAGCAGGCGTAGGCCTTTCCGGCGATTTACGCGAACCGGGGAAATCGATTCCAAAAGGCACGGTAATTGCTACTTTTAGCGGATTGATAATTTATATTTTTATTGCCTTGAAATTAATTCATTCAGCCAGCCCTCAGGATCTGATTGACAACCAACTAATCATGGCCGACGTTGCGCTCTTTGGCCCCTACATTATACCATTGGGTCTGGCTGCTTCCACCATCTCCTCAGCCATTGGCTCGGTAATGGTAGCGCCTCGTACTTTGCAAGCATTATCCATTGACAAAACAATCCCATTCCCTACTTTCAACAAAATTATGGGAAAAGGCAAAGGAGCCAGTAACGAACCTTTCAATGCTTCTGCCCTTACGGTAATCATTGCATTCGTATTTGTTGCCCTTGGCGATGTAGATATTGTTGCGCAGATTATTTCGATGTTTTTCATGGTAACCTATGGCTCACTCTGTCTGATAAGTTTTCTTAACCACTTCGGAGCGGCGCCCTCCTACCGACCAGCATTCCGCTCGCATTGGGCACTGTCGCTTGTGGGATTCCTCTTTTCTGTATTTCTCATGTTCAAAATAGACTCCGCTTATGCACTTATGGCCATCATCATCATGACCATCGTCTACTTTATTATCACTGCCGCACACAGCGACAGGGGCGGACTTGAATCCATTTTCAAAAGCACCCTTTTTCAAATAAACAGAAACCTTCAGATATACCTTCAGAAGTCAAAAAACATCAAGAAAAATGTAACCTGGCATCCATCAGCAGTATGTGTTTCGGAGGCAGGCTCCGACCGCGAAAATGCCTTCCGCCTGCTTACATGGCTAGCACATCGTTATGGTTTTGGTTCCTATATTCAATATATTCAAGGTTATTATAGCAAAGCCATGCACGAAAAATCGAACCAGGTCCTCGATTATCTTATTGAAAAAACAGAGAACAGCAACAGTCGTGTATACGTCGACACCATTGTCTCTCCTTCCTACACATCCGCCATTGCTCAAATTATCCAATTGCCGGGCATTTCGGGGCTCGAAAACAACATGATTCTTTTTGAGTTCGACAAAAAAGATCCCTACAATTTGGATCAAATTGTCGAAAATTTTCCATTGGTCCATTCAGGAAGTCACGATGTTTGCATTCTGGCAGGCAGCAACAGAGCGGTTAACTTCCGCGAAGGGATTCATATCTGGGTACGTCGCATCGACTCAGAAAACCTAAACCTGATGATTTTACTCAGTTACATAATTCTGGGGCATCCGGACTGGAAAAAAGGGCGCATAAAGATTTTTCACCTTGAACGTGCTATTGACACCAATAACCAAGACCAAACGAAGGAAAACCTGAAACATCTTGTACACAAGGGACGACTTCCCATATCATTAAAAAACATTGAAACCGTTCATCTCTCAGAAGAGATGAACATGAAAGAGGTAATCAATAAACGCTCCGAAAAAGCAGGTCTGACCATGATAGGTTTCCGACACGAACAATTGAAACACGAAGGAAGAAAGCTATTCGAAGGGTTTGATCAGATGGGAGATGTACTGTTTGTTAATGCGTTCGACCGCAAAGAGATAAAATAAAGAACTATGAAGCAACCTTATTTTTTAAGTTCATTTATACTGCTTATTCTTATCACAGGGATTCTATTTGCATCAAGCTGCCAGCAATCCCCCGACAGTGAGAACGCCCGCCAAGAGCTCCTTGAAACCGATCGTGCGTTCTCCAAAAGATCGAAGGAGGTAGGAAACTTTCAGGCTTTTATGGAGTATGCAAAGGATGATGCGGTATTATTAAAAGCCGACAGCTACCCTATCATAGGGAAGAATGCCATTCAAAACTATTTTTCCTATGGAGAGGACTCAACCTATGTGCTCACCTGGAAGCCTCAATTTGCAAAGGTATCAGCATCTGCCGATCTCGGCTACACCTTTGGTATCTATCAACTTCGCTATACCTCGGGCGAAAACAAGGGGAAGGTTATTCAGGGCACCTACACCTCCATTTGGGAACGGACACCCAAAAAATCCTGGCGCTTTGTATTGGACACAGGCAATGAAGGGCTTGGCCAATAGTTTCCGGAAATAAGCCATTTTTTTATCTTTGTAAAAAAAAGAACCGTGGAAACTATAGACTTTAATGCCTTATTTACAAGCTTCAACCAATATAAAGTACTCATTATAGGCGATGTAATGATTGATTCTTATATGTGGGGAGAGGTCGATCGAATTTCTCCTGAAGCGCCTGTACCCATCATTGCCTCAACCAGCCAGGAACACCGGCTAGGAGGGGCAGCAAATGTGGCACTAAATATTCAGGCACTGGGAGCAACTCCTGTTCTTTGCTCCGTAATCGGGGACGATGCTAAAGCTGATATTTTTTACTCCTTAATGGAAAAACGGGAATTAACGACAAAAGGAATACTAAAAAGCACAGAGCGTCCCACAACAGTAAAAACGCGTATCATCGCCGACAATCAACATCTTCTAAGGGTAGACGAAGAGACAGACAAACCCATCTCCCAGGATCTTATCGACCACTTTTGTGCACATCTTACCACCTTACTAGATGAGGAACCCTTTGATGCAATTGTTTTTGAAGATTACGACAAGGGATCTATCACACCCGAAATAATTAACCATGTAGTTGAAACAGCCAAAAAACTGCAAATTCCCACTTTGGTTGACCCAAAAAAACGAAACTTTAATGCCTACCAAGGCGTAACACTTTTCAAGCCTAATTTCAAGGAACTGGTTGAAGGGCTAAAAATCGATATTGAGAAGAATGACTTTGCTGCCATACAAAGAGCAAGCAAACGACTACAGGAATTGCTAAACACCGAATATGTATTGATTACACTTTCAGAACTGGGCGTGTTTATCAGCCATAATGGCCATTACCATACAATTCCCGCACAAATTCGCGATATCGCTGACGTTTCAGGTGCAGGAGATACACTCATTGGTACCGCCAGTCTGTGTTTAGCAGCTGGCTTATCGTCTGAACTGATCGCCTGGATTTCAAATCTGGCTGGTGGATTGGTCTGTGGAAAAGTGGGCGTAGTCCCGATTAATAAGGAAAAACTCTTGGCAGAGAGCTTGAAGAAATATCCAAATTACGCCGCAACCATTCGGTAGGCAAAGCCCCTAAACGAGTTGTTGATAAAATGTTAATAACTCCAAACAAAATGTTTACAATTACACGACCCTTTCATTAAGAACCATGAAATAAATTGTAATTTTGAAACCGTCACGGACGAAGCCTAACTAAGACAGACTGCTAAAAATCAACTATATGGCAAGAATTATTGCACTCGCAAATCAAAAAGGAGGTGTGGGAAAAACCACTACCGCCATCAACTTGGCAGCAAGTTTAGCTGTACTCGAGAAGAAAGTTTTAATCATCGATGCCGATCCACAGGCAAATGCCACCTCAGGCACAGGGTTTGATATCCGCGCGATAAAAACAAGTATCTACGAGTGTCTGATAGACGACGTGGACCCCAACAATATCATCCTAAATAGTGAGATTGACGGGCTTGATTTAATTCCCTCCCATATCGACCTGGTAGGTGCAGAAATTGAAATGCTAAATCAACCCAACCGGGAGTATATGCTGCAGGAGGTAATTCGAAAGATTGAAGATAAGTACGACTATATCCTCATCGATTGCTCTCCCTCTTTGGGACTTATTACCGTAAATGCCCTTACAGCAGCTCATTCGGTTATTATTCCTGTGCAGTGCGAATATTTCGCTCTGGAGGGGCTAGGCAAGCTATTAAATACAGTAAAGATTATCCAGAATCGTTTGAATAAAGAGTTGGAAATTGAAGGCTTCTTGCTAACCATGTACGATGCCCGTTTGCGACTCTCGAACCAGGTTGTTGACGAGGTAAAGAAACACTTTGAAACGATGGTATTCGAAACACTTATTCAGCGTAACATCAAGCTTAGTGAATCGCCAAGTTATGGTAAACCGGCTATCCTTTACGATGCCAATTCCAAAGGAGCGGTAAACTATCTAAATCTGGCACGTGAACTCATGCAAAAACATGATGATACCAACATGAGTAACGAAGAGAAGAAGGTTAACTAACATATTGCATAGAGACAAGAATGGCAAAGAGAAATGCATTAGGAAAAGGCCTGGGTGCCTTAATTGACGATTCAGGTGAAGAGAAGACGGTAGATGCGGATTCGGTTCTTGAAATATCTTTAAAAGATATTGAAACCAATCCCTTTCAGCCACGCACATTCTTCGACGAAGAGACCTTAGGCGAACTGGCCGCTTCAATTAAAGAATTGGGCATTATACAGCCCATTACTGTTCGTAAAACTGAAAAAAACACCTTTCAGCTCATCTCCGGAGAGCGCCGTTACCGCGCTTCTCAACTGGCAGGATTGACCAAAATACCGGCCTTCATACGCTTTGCTGATGATCAATCGATGCTGGAAATGGCATTGGTGGAGAACATTCAGCGCGAGGATCTGGATGCCATTGAGGTGGCCATCAGCTATCAACGATTGATTGAAGAGTGCAAGCTTACACAGGAAAATATGAGTGAGCGAGTTGGAAAAAAACGCTCAACAATCTCAAACTACCTGCGGTTGTTAAAATTGCCCGCCGAAATCCAGCTGGGAATTCGCGACAAGCAAATATCCATGGGCCATGCCAGGGCATTGGTGAATATTGAAGACCCAGAAACCCAGTTGAAAGCCTATTATCGGATTATCGACGAAAGCTTATCGGTACGGAAAACCGAAGAGATGATTCGGGATATCAACAACCCACAACCCGTAGGTGCAAAAGTTAAAAGCAAATTACCCGAAGAGTTTGAACAGGTAAAAAAACACCTGACAGATCACTTTGCCTCTAAAGTGGACTTAAAAAGAACCACCAAAGGCAATGGAAAGATAATTATTCCGTTTACATCAGACGAAGACCTGGAACGGATTATGGAACTTCTGGGTAAAAAGAAATCAGAATCTAAGTAAAAAGCATTCCTTTGGGAAAAAGAGATACAATCAGGATAATTCTGGCTGCCGCAGCAATTATCCTGATTTTGCCTTTCAGCAGCTTGGGACAGCAACCATTGTTTGAGCGGCAAAATCAGGAACGCAAAAGTCTTGTTGAGCATTCGCCCCACAAAGCCACTATGTATTCGGCAGTGGTCCCGGGTCTTGGGCAAATATATAACAAACGCTATTGGAAACTACCCATTATTTATGGGGCTGCCGGAATTTTCATATACCAAATCAATTACCACAACGATGAGTATAATAAGTACCGAAATGCCTACTTGGATATGACCAACGGTAAAATTGATGAATTTGAAGTATACTCTTCTGAAGAAACGTTAAAAAACATTAAAGACAACTACCGAAGAAATCGTGATTTAAGTGTCATCGGACTGGCGGCTGTCTACTTACTTAACATTCTCGATGCTACAGTTGATGCTCATTTCTTCCATTATGAAATCAACCGGAATTTATCTATGCAGGTTGTTCCTGCCGTTTCGCCCATGGCACTGTCTCCCGAAAAATCAATGGGCCTCACGTGCAGTTTTAGTTTCTAATCTGTATTTTCGTAAAAAAAGATTGATATGGGGTATTGCAGTAAGCTTATTATGGCTTTAGGGGTGATTTTGTGCACCCTGACAGTAGATGCACAAAATGACACTACAACCTGGAAAGACACAACCATTGTTACCAATTTTCAGCAGAATCTGGATCAATTAATCGATCAGTGGTATGTAAAAAATGCACTAAAGGAGAACTATACGTATAGCGAAACCTCTGACTCCATCGTACCGGAATTTTCCGACTCGGTTTATAAAGCCAGGTTAAATGCCATCCCTGCAATAATGGAAATGACCTATAACCCCATTGTTCGCAACTGGATACATGTATATACAAAAAAGCGCCGCAAAAATGTAGAATATATGTTAGGCCTAACTGAGTATTACTTCCCCTTATTTGAGGCAGAGCTTGAAAAACAAGGCCTCCCGAATGAGTTAAAATACCTGGCCATCATTGAATCGGCACTGAATCCCAAAGCGGTTTCACGCGTCGGAGCTACGGGACTATGGCAATTTATGTACGCCACAGGTCGCATGTACGATCTTACCACAAACTCCTTTATTGACGAACGACGCGATCCGCGAAAATCGACCATTGCAGCCACTCGGTTTTTGAAAGATCTTTACGATATATTCCAGGACTGGACATTAGTAATTGCAGCTTATAATTGCGGCCCGGGTAATGTAAGTAAGGCCATTCGTCGCACTGGAGGGAAACGTGACTTTTGGGATATTTACTACTTCCTGCCACGCGAAACTCGTGGATACGTTCCTGCATTTATTGCAGCAACTTATACCATGCATTTTCATGAGGAGCACAATCTCTACGCACGCCCCATCGATTTCCCTTTGGCTACCGATACGCTTACGATTAATCAGCAGGTACACTTTGAGCAGATAAGTGAGGTTCTGCAGATACCAATAGATGAGCTACATGCGTTAAACCCTCAATATCGAGGCAAAATCATTCCCGGTTCCGATAAGTACCCGATGACCCTGACGCTTCCGGTACTAAAAACAGGCGATTTCATAACGCTGCAGGACTCCATCTACAATTACAAAGATTCACTCTTTTTTAACAAAGAGGAACAAGTAAAAAAACCACAAAAGTCCCACTATGTACATCAGGTTCCCTCGGGAATGAAAAAAGTATACTATACAATAAAACCCGGAGATAATCTGGGTTACATTGCCGAGTGGTACAACACTCGCGCTTCCAATATCCGGTATTGGAATGGGATTCGTGGCAACATGATTCGCAGTGGTCAAAAATTGGCTATTTACGTCCCTAAAGGCAGCGTAAACCGCTACAAGGAGATCAACACACTCTCGTTTGCGCAGAAACAGCAGCGCATAGGCAAGGTTAGCACAGCTTCGGAGCCTCTTAAGCGTAATGAAAACTATGTTTATTATACCATTAAATCGGGGGATACGTTATGGGAAATTGCCAGGAAATACCCCGGTGTATCAGACAGCAATTTGCGGCAGCTCAATGGAATATCGGGCCGGAATTTACGTCCGGGACAAGTGATAAAGATCAAACCTAAAAGTTAAAATACAAAAACTCCAGGAAAGGCTTCTGATTGAAACAGAGGCCTTTTTTATGATTGATAAAACAAGCAGTTAAGGAATAATTTTTATCTTTAGGCATTCACCTAACCGTGTGTGTTAACTCTTTGTATGAAACCATTAAAAACAGCCTCTTTCTTTTTAATCCTTCTTCTCGTTATTGTTGGTTTCTCCTACTTCAATCACACAGCTAGCTTTATGATTGGAACAATAAAGGTGCAACTGCCCACTCGAAAACATTTGCTCACCCATGAAAGTTCGGCTTCCATTCCCCAATTCTTAGACCAACAACATCCCGTTGAAGAACCGCTAAAAAGCCCCCAAGCTCAAGACATGCCTGTTGTAACAGATACGCTTAAGGTTTCGCCCGATACCCTCTCTCAAGGCGCAAAAGATACCGACTCGATACACTCGGTTGATCCTGATACACTCCTACAACCTCAAAGTATGCCATTGGTTTACCGAATCAATAGTAAAGGAACGCATCCGTTAGCACGCTTTTATGACGCGCTATCGCAAACTTCCTATCAACAAATTCGGATTTTACACTATGGAGACTCTCAGATTGAGGGCGACAGAATTACCGCCTATTTGCGAAATCAACTGCAGGAAACTTTTGGCGGAAGTGGCATCGGATTACTGCCTATTGAGCTGACACCGGGGACGCATACCTCCCTTTTACATAAACCTAAAGGGCAGTGGGAACGGTATACGCTTTACGATCTTCGTAAAAAGAACATTCACCACAATCGGCTGGGCGTACTTTTCAGCTATTGTGCGTTTTCCAGCTACAGCCACATGAAGACTCCTGCAACACTAACGCTGGAACCTTCCCCCCTGGCTTTTAACCGCATTAACAACTACAACCATATTCGCCTCTTCTATGGTCAGGGAACCTCCCCCATTGTTGTTCAGCTAGCCTGCAATGATACCCTTTATGATGCCGACCTGCTAAGCCCTCAAAGAGAATTACAAGAAATAAAATGGCAGCTCCCAGCGCCCCCGAAAAAATTAGAATTCCGGTTTACAGGCGAAAGCAGCCCCGAGTTTTACGGCGTCAGTTTGGAATCCCCAACAGGAGTTGTTGTGGATAACATTCCATTACGGGGAAGTAGTGGAACCGATTTTACTCGTGTAGATAAGCAGTTGCAACAAAATCTTTATAAAACGCTTGACCCGGATATTTTTTTGCTCCAATTTGGCGTAAATCTGGTTCCCCATCTAACTACTCATTTCGACTACTATGAACGACAACTTCGGCAGCAAATAAAGCGTATTAAGGAGGTAGCTCCAAATGCTGCTATCGTTCTGCTGGGTGTTTCTGATATGGCTCATAAAAAAGAGGGCTTCTATCAATCATATGAAAACATTGAATCCATTCGTGCCATACAGAAGAAAGTAGCCCTTGAAACAGGGGCCCTGTTTTGGGATACATATGAGGCTATGGGAGGCAAAAATGCTATGGTAAAGTGGGTTGACCATAAACCGCCCTTAGGCCGGAAAGATTATACACATTTTAGCTATAGAGGTGCTACCCTTATGGCTGAACTATTTTATGAATCCTTGATGAATGACTATGATACCTATCGCAAACAAAAATAGGCTGATGCAAGCCGCTTACGTAACGGCCCTATTGTTGTTCTTGACCCTTAGCGGATGCGGACAGAAACCGCCGCTAAATACAAACGTATTCTTGCAGGCAGAGAAAATACCGGCTTACCAATCCCTGTTTACAAAACTCGACTCCATTGCTAACGGAGCTCCTACTTCCCTGACAATTGTCCACATTGGCGACTCACATTTACAAGCGGGTTACTTCTCCGAAAAAATCAAGGCCGAATTACAGGCATATTATACACCAATGGATACAATTCTCTCCCCGGGTCTTATCTTTCCTTTCGCCTTAGCCCAAACCAACAACCCTTACTATTACGAAGCCAAAGGGACGGGTCAATGGTCCGGATATAGAAACGTTGAACAAAACCTACCTGTAGCCCTGGGAATGACCGGTATTTCCATAACAACAGATAGTTCTAGTCAAATATCTATCAAGTTTCGCAATTCCTCACGTACCAATAAGTATGCCTTTAATCGAATACGCGTACTGGGACATGGGAATGCAATCCTGGAAGCCTCCACTAACGAAAAAACAAGCTTTGCATCCGGAGAGACCCTTTTTATTGACAAAGCAATGGATTCCCTACAAATTGCCATAGACCCTCTACCCGGCGATTCCTTTGTTCTCCAAGGCTTACTCCTGGACTACACTCCTTCGCGTATACACTATCACACGGTTGGTGTAAATGGCGCACAGGCAAAATCCTATTTACAATGCCAGGATCTTGCCTCCCAGCTCAAAGCCCTTAATCCTGATTGGGTGATTCTTTCTTTAGGAACCAATGAAGCGTATGATAAGTCATTTGATGCAGCAACAATAGGAGCAGACCTGGAGGCGTTTATAAAAATAATTGAGAAAGCGGCACCCGATGCTGCCAAGCTATTATGCACACCCAATGATCATATCGATCAAAACTTGCAATCCAACCCCCAAGTAATGCCTTTAATAGCCATACAATCCTCAATGGCTCAAAAGCACGGCTGGGCACTATGGGATTTCTATCAGCTTATGGGCGGAAAAGGCTCCATTGAAAGATGGGCCCAGGATTCGCTAACGGCACGCGACCGGGTTCATTTCAACCGGCAGGGATATGAAAGGCAGGGCGAAATGTTTTTTGAAGCACTTCAACAATCCAAGGAGATATGGCAGGCACACTACTAGAACAAATATCCGGAATATTTTTCTACTCGGCCGATCAGCCCTTGCTGTTCACACGCCTCTATTTCTGGATATTCTTCTTTGTTGTGTTGCTTGGATATGGCGTGTTTTATAAGAAAAAAGGCTTACGTACCGGCTACCTCTTTCTGATGAGCCTGTTTTTCTATTACAAATCGGGAGGGTATTACTTTGGTCTGCTTATCTTCTCCACCTTTGTCGATTATTTTCTAGGAAAATGGATTCATGAATCCATCCACCCCCAACGTAGAAAATGGTTGGTAGGGTTGAGCGTATTTGTGAATCTTTCCGTTTTGGGCTTCTTCAAGTATGCCTATTTTTTTGTAAACCTTATCAATGAAGCCCTGGGGACAAAATTAGAAGTGTTCAATTTCCTGGCTCATTGGGCCAATATTTTCACCGGCCATCACTACGATATACACCAAATCATTCTTCCGGTAGGAATCTCCTTTTATACTTTCCAAACCATTAGCTACACAGTAGATGTTTATCGGCGTAAAGTAAAGCCCGTAGACAATCTGATTGATTTTGGATTTTACGTCTCTTTCTTTCCCCAATTAGTAGCCGGACCTATTGTACGAGCTGCTGATTTTGTACCCCAAATCTACCAGCGCTATCATCTTACGGCTCGAGAAGCCGGACATGCGCTGTTTTTAATCATAGGTGGGTTAATTAAGAAGATCCTGATATCGGATTACATCTCGGTAAACTTTGTCGACAGAGTGTTTTCCACTCCTTCAGCCTATAATGGTTTTGAAAACCTCATGGCCAGTTATGGATATGGCCTGCAAATATATTGTGATTTCTCTGGCTACACCGATATTGCCATAGGTGTGGCTTTATTGCTGGGATTTCGCCTACCTATAAACTTCAACTCTCCTTACAAAGCCATTAACATTACGGATTTTTGGCGTCGTTGGCACATTTCTCTCTCCACGTGGCTGCGCGATTATTTGTATATCCCCCTGGGTGGGAATCGGAATGGCAAGAGAAGAATGCACATCAACCTAATGATTACCATGATTTTAGGGGGATTATGGCACGGGGCGGCATATCGTTTTATCATTTGGGGGGCTATTCATGGGGTGGCCTTAGTAATCAATAAAAATTATATCCGGCTACGTAAGAAAGTTTCGCCCACCTATAGCAGTACCCATATTGAACGTCCGCTCCACAGAGCATTGGCTATTTTTACAACCTTCCATATTGTTACCTTTGCATGGCTATTTTTTCGTGCTCCGGATATTGCCCATGTGTCAACCATGCTTCAGCAAATTACGGGCAATTTTCCGGTAGACCTGATTCCGGAGATGCTTGTACATTATTGGAAACCCTTTAGCTTAATAGCCATGGGATTTGTCCTCCATTGGTTGCCATCCTATTGGAAAGAGGAAATCAGAGGGAAATTCATTGATCTTCATTGGGGCTGGAAAGCCCTTATTACGCTGATAGTCGTTCTTATCATCTTCCAGGCTAGCACTGCCGGGTTACAACCGTTTATTTACTTCCAGTTTTAAGGCATATAGGGCGTGTCATACCGATGGGTATAAACCTCATTTTGCTTTAGCTGCTTATCCCAGTAGAAATTAACAAGGCCTAAGTAATTCATGAGTGTTAGGAGCATTCGCACCCACCACTTCAATCGGTAGGGTTTCGCAATTTTCTGGCACAACTCTGGAGCAAGTACATTTTTTATTCCCAATTCATAGCCTGCCCTTTCCAGCTGTGTAAGTAAATTCTTCTTCATCCAATGGGGTTGTATCTGAATTCCTTCCACCCCTCCACGCACAAGAATCCCGGCATGCCTGACGCCAACATATTGAGAAAACCATTGCAAATATGCCAAAAGCATATTGGCCTGAGAAGCCTCAGGAAAACCCATTTGTACTAAATAACCAAAAGTTTTCCCTGTCAGGTCTACAGATGTTTCGGTAAGATCTTCCCAAAAAGCCTTTACGCTTCCAGGCATGGCGTCGGTATACATGGGGAAACCCCACAAAACTGTATCATACTCGTTAATATTCTCCAATAAAAAAGCCCGGTCCGATTTCATTTGAAGATAAAGTAGCTTAAATTCCCTTTCTGCCTGAGTTAGGCCTCTGCCCAAGGCTTCGAGCAATACACGTGTATTGCTATTTAGGCCTCGGGGCGAGCCATTTACCAAAAGAAGGGGGGCCTGTTTTTCAGCCATAGGTATTTGTATTTTCAGGTGTGTAAAGCAATTTATTAAATTTGTTGGGCTGCAGTGCTTCCGAAAAAGAACGAAAAAACAATAGCCGGGAACGCATATTCAAGGATAGACGCTCACCCCAATGCTGCATAAAACTCCGAACCTGGGAATCTTCATCAGTCAAATCAAGTACCATTGCGAGCTTTGGATAACGAGGATATCGTTTCCGATGATGCACCTCCTTATTCACTAACTCAAGATAAGGATGCAGCAAGGGTATCATTCGATCGAAACATTGTTTCATTACAGCCGGAAGAAATCCATCGTAAAGGGGCGAAATTATAAGCAGTACATCCGCACGAATAACTTGGCCTAACACCTCATGCATGTCATCCTGAAAAACACATTTACCGGGCGATTTCACCCAGCAATCAAAACATCCCACACAAGAGGAAAAGTCCAATTTATCAACATTCACAAAAATTATCTCCATCTGAAGTGATTCAAGTGTGCGTTTTATTTGTGAAAAACGCGGCCCGTATTCCATTTTTATTCTGGACTCTTCCAGATAAAGGCAACAGATAATCATAACGTTGTGTTTAATTAACCAATTTACTCTTTTTTATTTAAGATTTCCATTAAATTTGCCCATCTGAGCAATCCCTTACTTTGCCAGAGAAAAAGCACATTAAAAGATGATTACACACAAACTGGGAAACTTTAAAAAGGTTCTTCTCTTCATAAA